>PKYZ01000219.1:2883-12812 GCA_003132865.1 Bryobacterales bacterium | reverse complement strand
CCCAAGCGCGAAGAACTGGTCCAGATTCAATTGAACGAACAACTCATCGTGGAATTGTATTCAAAGTAGACGTGGCGCGGGCACTCGTGCCTGCCGTGTCCACACTCGTGTGGACACCCTCAAAAGGAGATTATGTTCAAGGGCTTTCAGAAACCCAAAAGACTGGTTGCCAATACCGAAACCCTCACGGAACGGTATGGCATGTTCACCGCCCAGCCGTTTCAACGCGGCTTCGGCACCACCATCGGCAATAGCTTGCGCCGCATCCTGCTCAGCTCCATCGAGGGTGCGGCCATCACGGCGGTCCGCATCGAGGGCGTGGAGCACGAATTCAGCCCCATCCCCGGTGTGGTCGAGGACGCCACCGACATCATTCTCAACCTGAAACAGATCCCTTTCAAGATCATGGGCGAGAGTATCAAGACCGTGCACCTGTCCGTGGATCACGCGGGCGAAGTCATGAGCTCCCAGATCCAGACCGACCAGGACGTGGAAGTGCTGGACCGCAACCTGCACCTGGCCACCGTCAGCGAAGGCGGCAAGCTCAACGTCGAAATGCGTCTCAAGAGCGGCCGCGGCTACGTCAGCGCCGACAAGAACTTCGACGAAGACCTGGCCCTCGGCTACATCCCCATCGATTCCGTGCATTCGCCGGTGCGCAAGGTGAACTTCGCGGTGGAAGCCGCCCGTCTCGGCCAGATGACCGATTACGACAAACTCACGCTCGAAGTCTGGACCAACGGCGCGGTTTCCCCCCAGGACGCCATCGGCTACGCCGCCAAGCTGCTCAAGGACCACATGTCCATCTTCATCAACTTCGAGGAACTGCCCGAGGCCTCCGAGGATGTCTCCGAGCACGGCATGGACAAGATGGGCGAGATCCTGAACCGCTCCGTCGAGGAGCTGGAGCTCAGCGTCCGCTCGTACAACTGCCTCAAGAACGCCAACATTCAAACCATCGGCGAGCTGGTGCAGAAGACCGAAGCCGAGATGTTGCGCACCAAGAATTTCGGCCGCAAATCGCTGAATGAGATCAAGGAAATTCTGGCCAACATGGGTCTGTCGCTGGGCATGCGGGTCGATCCGCATGGCCGTCTGGTGGCGCCGCCGCCGCAACCCGCCGGCAGCATGCCGGAACTCGACGACGAAGAACTGCGCACCGATCAGGACCAGTTATAGCAGGACGGGCCAGGGGGACGGCCTCCCAGGCCGCCCCGCTTGACCAAGGAAAAGGTTAACCAGATGCGACATAGAGTAGCCGGATATAAGCTGAAGCGGGACGGAGCCGCCCGCAAATCCCTGCTGCGGGGATTGGTCACCAACGTGATCGAGCAGGAGCGCGTCATCACCACCGTGCCCAAGGCCAAAGCCGTGAAGCCGCTGGTGGACCGCATGATCACGCTGGGCAAGGCAGACACCCTGCACGCCCGCCGCGAAGCCGCCCGGGTGCTCTTCACGCCCGCTTCGGTGAAGAAGCTGTTCGACACGCTGGCCACGCGTTTCGGCCAGCGCAACGGCGGCTACACCCGCATCGTGCGCCTGGGCCCGCGCAAGGGCGATGGCGCCGAACAGGCCATGATCGAGCTGGTGGGTTCCGAGCTGGTGAAGCGCGCCGCCGACCGCGCCAAGCGCAAGGAAGCACGCGAGCGCGCCGCCCGCGAAGGCCGCGAGCCGGAAGAAGAAAAGTAGGGATTTACCGTCCCCGCTCTGGGGCATGCCGGTAAGCTACGTCTGCCCGTAATCTCCCGTAGCATCCTCAGTTTCCCCATGTGCGCAAACGACGTAGCCACCGTGGGTGTTGGAGATCCCGAGTTTCTCCGCCGCGCCCGGAATCGAGCAAATTTTGTTTGTCCATATTTACCCAAATTCCTTATCCTTAGCGCCAAGGGTACCCCCAGTTTCCCCCCAGTGCTTCGCAAATGCTTAGCGAGGAACCGCTGCAAAGCGGCGCGCGCCGTGGTGCTGGAACACCGTAGCCTGGTAGAATGAGCCGTCCGCCGCGCCGGAGCGCAACGTGGGCCAGATGCGGACTGCCTACGCTTTTCCGCCGTCTGCAGCCGGCGGCGTGGAGGAAGCCGCACTGCTCCTGGTGAACTTCTGGATCGTGCCCTCCAGGAACGCGAAGAACACATCCACGGCGTATCCCACAAGAAACGCGATCGCCAGAGGCGAGATGGAGACGCCCTGCCCAATGGCGAAGTTGTTAAACAGGCCAACCACCGCGCCCGCGATGGCCGCAATCAGGAACCGAGGGGCGTCTGCCACCGATGGCGCATACGTCCGTGCTTGGATTTGCTGTTCGAATGTGCGCGACAGATATGCGCACGTCCCCAGCAGCGCATAGAGAACGGGCAGAATGCAGGTGGTAATCGCGCCATAAAAGACCGCCACGTCGTCCACCAGGCTCTGGCCGAAATACCGCACATCCTGATACACCCTCGTTCGATCGGCGGCGGCCGCGGCAAAGTCCGTCAGTGGCTCGGGGAGTTGAAATGTCTGATGGATCTGCGTATGATCGCCGCGTCTCTTTTGAAAGGGGTCCATTTCCGCGCCGGGCAAGAGCCGACGCAACTGCCGGGCTGCGGCGTCGATCTCCCGGATGTAGCTCGCGTACTGCTGGAGCTCGGTAATCACGGTGGAATCGGAAATCTCGTTGGGCGGTTTCGCGTCCTTCCTCTCCTCGGGCGGGGGAGGCCCGAGTTGCGCACGCAGCCTCAGGGCGAGATCGTTGGCGGCCGTGATATCCGCCTTGATGGTGCTCGATATGGCCGACGTTACAAAGCTCACCACCGAAAACGGAACGATGATGGCGACCAGGCAGATAGCCACGAGCCAGTACTTTCTAACCGTGGGCCTGCCGTTGCACGCCTTCAGGCTCTCTGCCGTCACGGGCTTGAGCTTGGCGGCGAGTTTTCCGAGCGCCGCGAGCAGATTCGCGACGGTTTTCTCGTCCCACACGCTGCCGCTCGCGGTCCGGGCGCGCAAGACGTGATCGCGCACGTCGTCTTCTACCGTGATTCCCATCTCGGACGCGTACTTGAGCAGCCGCTCGGCATCTTCAAGCGCCTCCCCAAAATAAGCGGGAGGATTCGCGTAGGTCTGCTTCTGATCCGGCTGAGGCTGCTCCATGCCGATTCCGACTCCTTTAGGCTCCTCATCTTATACCCGCGGTGTCCGGGAGCGCAACGGCTCGGCCTTCCGCGCCTTTTGTACGCCGCTTAAGGGCACTTTAACGCGCCGCGCCGAAGAACGCGCGGCGGCGCGATTTGGATGAAAGCAACCACGGGCCGAAGAAACGCACGGCGCCGCGCCTGTTCAGCATAGCGGGCGGATCGATGGCTCAATCTCAAGAAGCCCGTGCTGGCGGAACGCAGCTATGCAATCGAGCAAGCCAATCTCAAGCACACCTATTGTTTGCAAAAATTCATGAACGCGCACCAGCACTCGAAATGGGCACTTCCCGGATGCGAGCCTCCATCCAGTTCTGGCTGCGGCCGATCCAGTCCATGCCACGCGTCGCGAATTCCCCACAGGTCCCTGAAAAAGCGGCATCCATCGCACTTGCTCCTCTGGACCGCTGCCGCCGCGCTACCCTCATTTTAGGTCGGGTCCGATTCGGCGCGCCAATCCGCCCATCCGGTCTTTGACACCATGCTACTGCCATCGCAGAGCAGCAACGTCCGTTTCCATGTGGGCGTCGGTACGCGCTCTCCAGCGATAAAGCGGCAAAATGCAACAAAATGTAAGACTTTCCATGTTTTCGCATCCGTGTTGCATGTCGCCAAACGGCTTTGTTCGTCCAAGAACGGGCCAAATATCGCCCTTGCCCACCGCAAATGGCTTTGTTCGCTTAAATTTCGAAATGCCGCCCTCCCCAGCCCAGGCGGCGAGCCGGATCTGCAGATCCGCTAGCCGCAACGGCGGATCTGGCGGAAGTGCTAGCATAAACGCCGCACAAACGCCCGCACCTTCTCGCCGCCCACCGCGGTGACGATATACGTGCCCGACCTTGGCGACCAGTCAGCCGCCATAACGAAACGGTCCTTTCGTTGTCCAAGCCATAACGAAAGTATAGGTCAGTTTTTTTTCGTTATGCTCGGGCGCCTCGCGCAAATCTCTTGAAACTATTTCGCTGTCCCACTCACCATATACCCAGCAAGTGAGGACCGAATTGAGGGAACGCCGGTCCCGTGTACCTGCGGACGCCGGCAACTCCGTCTCAAGTTCAAACACATCAAAAGGAGCAATTCATGGCAGAACACAAAAACCGCGTGGCACTTCCCGGCAGCGAGCGCTCCGCTCGCCGCGGATCCCGGGTCGTAGGCGCCCCGGATCCCAACGAGCAAATCAAAATCAGTGTGCGCGTGCGTCCGCGCCAGACGCTACAGAATCTGGCATCGGCGAACGAACTGACCGCCACCCCGCCCCACCAGCGCAAGTATATGAGCCGCGAAGAGTTCGCGGCCAAGTACGGCGCAAATCCCGAAGATCTCGCCAAAATCGAGGCTTTCGCCCACCAGCAGAATCTGACCGTCATTGAAGCCAGCCAGGCGCGGCGCACCGTGGTTGTTTCCGGAACGATCGCGGCGCTGAGCGCGGCATTCGGCGTGTATCTTGCCAACTACGAGCACCCGGATGGCGCCTTTCGCGGCCGCACCGGCCCCATCTACATACCGGAGGATCTCACAGGCATCGTCCAGGGCGTCTTCGGGTTCGATAACCGGCCGCAGGCCCGGCCGCATTTCCGCCAACACAAGCGGCATCCGGCCCCCCCTCCGACCGCATATACGCCGCTCCAGGTGGCCCAACTCTATAATTTCCCGGCCGGATTGGACGGCACCGGCGAATGCATCGGGATTCTCGAGTTCGGCGGAGGCTACACTACCACCGACCTGGACACTTACTTTCAACAGTTGGGGATGTCCACGCCCTCCATTACGGCCGTGTCCGTCGATGGCGTCACCAACCAGCCGGCTCCGGGTCAGGACAGCCCCGATACCGAAGTCATGCTGGACATCGAAGTGTCCGGCGCGGTCGCGCCGGGCGCCAACATCGTGGTCTATTTTTCGAACTTCACCGAGCAAGGCTGGGTGGACGCCATCACCACCGCGGTCCACGACAGCGTTCATAAGCCCTCCGTTCTCTCCATCAGTTGGGGGTTCGCGGAAGGTCAACTGATCTGGTCGGCCCAGGCCATCCAAGCCGTGAACGAAGCGTTTCAAGCTGCCGCCGCCATGGGCGTCACGATCTGCTGCGCGGCTGGCGACGATGGCTCGCGCGACCAGGTCGACGATGGTCTGGCCCACTGCGATTTCCCGGCTTCCAGCGCTTTCGTGCTGGCCTGCGGCGGCACTACCCTGAAGTCTTCCGGCACGAGCATTACCAGCGAGACCGTTTGGAACGATGGCCCCAATGGAGGCGCCACCGGCGGCGGCATCAGCGACAGCATCGACCTGCCTACTTGGCAGGCCAACGCCAATGTGCCGCCCTCGGTGAATCCCGGCGGACGGATCGGCCGCGGCGTCCCCGATGTGGCCGGCAACGCCGATCCGGCAACCGGATACCAGATCCTGGCCGACGGACAACAAGGTACCGTGGGAGGAACCAGCGCGGTCGCTCCGCTATGGGCTGGCCTGATCGCCCGCATTAATCAAAAGCTGGGGACGCCGGTAGGCTTCCTTAATCCTATCCTGTACTCCCAGCTTGCTAACGCCAACGCCTTGAACGATATCACCACCGGAAACAACGATATCACCGGCCAGATCGGGGGCTACCCGGCGGGTCCCGGCTGGGATGCCTGCACCGGAGTGGGCAGCCCGAACGGTACCGCCATCGGAAACGCTCTGGCAGGCGCCAGCGCAGCCGCTCCCGGCCACTAAAATCCACCGCGGAACGCCCAAGAGCTGGCGGGTACGCCTATAGGTGCCCGCCAGCCAATCTTAATTAGCCTCCTGTTTTCATCGATTTACAAGTTTCGTACTAGAACCGACTAATTTCCATAGACACGATGGATTGATCCGCGCTAATATGGCTGGAACACTCAGTGGAACTTCCGAGTGATCCATGACTGAAATCCTGGTTGGCTTCCTGATCGCGGCGGGCGTTGGACTGACCGGCGTTGGCGCGGGCTCTCTCCTGGCGCCCGTTCTCATGCTGTTCTTCAATGTTCCGCCCGCCGCAGCCGTCGGCACTGCGCTGGCATTCTCGGCAGTCATCAAGCTGACCATCGCTCCAGTCTATATTGTCCGCAAACAGATCCATTATCCGACCCTGCTGCGGCTTTGCTGCGGGGGTGTGCCGGGCGTGTTGCTGGGCTTCTATGCCATGGATTTACTGGACGCGAAGCATCATCGTAACGTCCTGTTTCTGGGCATCGGCGCACTGGTTGCCAGCATGGCGCTCTATAATCTCATCAGGACACTGCATCGAAGCGCCCATCACCGCGCCATGCGCGACCGCTCCAACTGGCTGCCCTTCATTGCCCTCGGGATCGGCACGGAAGTCGGTTTCTCTTCGGCCGGCGCCGGCGCTCTTGGCGGCGTCGCTCTTCTGAATTTGACCCCGCTTTCGCCAGCCCGCGTGGTCGGCACCGATGTGATGTTCGGCTTGGCGTGTTCCCTGATCGGCGGCAGCTTTCACTTGTCCGCCGGGCACTTCCAGTCCGCTATCCTGATCCACCTCATCATCGGCGGCATGGTGGGGGCTTTGATTGGCGCCAGTCTGCTGTCGGTTCTGCCCTCCCGGCCGCTGCGCGTAGCTCTGTCCGCCTGGCTCACCTGCATGGGCGTGCAACTCTGCTGGCAAGCCTTCGCGTAGCTTAAACCCTTTCCCTACAATAGAAACCACCGTCCCACCATACCAGACATAATTGTGCTCAGCAATACTTGACAAATATGCACTAATATTTTATTATAGTAGTCGGATGAAGTTAAATCCAACATCTTGAATAAGGAGCAACACAACACAAATGTCCATCACCCATACCGATCCATTGGCCAATCTCCGGTTCTTTGAAGATGCTTTCACCCGTATGCTCAGTGAGCCGCGCGCAGGCCGGCCCTGGTCGCCCGCGGTGGACATCTTCGAAACCGAGGACGAACTCGTCCTCAAAGCGGATGTCCCCGAAGTCGAGCTCAAAGACATCGACGTGCATGTCGAAAACCAGACCCTGACCCTGTCCGGCGAACGCAAGTTCGAAAAGGAGGACACCAGCAAGGGTTACCATCGCATCGAGCGCGGCTACGGCCAGTTCACGCGCAGCTTCACCCTTCCCCAGACCGTCGATACGGAAAAGGTTGCCGCCGAGTACCACAACGGCGTCCTGACCGTGAAACTGCCCAAGAAAGCCGCCGCCAAACCGCGGCAAGTCAAGATCGACGTCAAGCAGTAATTGCAGTCCAATTGCAAGCGTGGGCGGCGGGGTCATAAAGGCCCGCCGCCCAGTGTCGTTATGGTGCCACTGCGTGGCTGATATCCTAAAAGAAAGCAGGTCCCGTGATCAGATTCGACAAGTTCACACAAAAAGCCCAGGAGGCGCTGCAGCAGTCGCAGGAGGTGGCCGGCAAATCCGACGGCCAGGTGCTCTATCCGCTGCACCTGCTGGTGGCCCTCGCGCAGGAGCGCGAAGGCATCGTGCGCCCGGTCCTGGAAAAATGCGGCGTGCAGCCGGACGCTATCGTCTCCGAAGGCGAGCTCCAGTTGCAAAACATCCCCAAGGTCAGCATGCCGCCCCAGCCCGGCCTGTACGCTTCGCAGCCCCTGAACGAAGTGCTGGAGCGGGCCTTCGACGAAGCCAGCCGCTTCAAAGACGAGTTCGTCTCCACCGAGCACCTGCTGCTGTCCATCTCCGCCCAGAAGCGCGACCCCGCCGCGCAACTGCTGGAGCGCGCCGGCGCCACCCACGAAGCCATCCTGAAGGCGCTGGTTTCCATCCGAGGCACACAACGAGTGACCGATCCCAACCCCGAAACCAAGTACCAGGCGCTGGAGCGCTACGCCGTCGATCTGACCAAGTCCGCCCGCGATGGCAAGCTCGACCCGGTCATCNNGCGTCGGCAAGACCGCCATCGTGGAAGGCCTGGCCCAGCGCATCGTCAAAGGCGACGTGCCCGATCAGTTGCAACATAAGAAGCTGGTCGCGCTCGATCTGGGTTCCATGGTGGCCGGCACCAAGTTCCGCGGCGAGTTCGAAGACCGCCTGAAAGCCGTCCTCAAAGAGATCACGGAATCGAGCGGCGAGATCATTTGCTTCATCGACGAATTGCACACGCTGGTGGGCGCCGGCTCCGCCGAAGGCGCCATCGACGCCGCCAACATGTTGAAACCTGCCCTGGCCCGCGGCGACCTGCGCTGCATCGGCGCCACCACGCTCACTGAATACAAGCGCGTCGAAAAAGACGCCGCCCTGGCCCGCCGCTTCCAAACCGTCTTCGTGGGCGAGCCTACCGTGGACGATACCGTCGCCATCCTGCGCGGCTTGAAGGAAAAGTTCGAGATCCATCACGGCGTGCGCATCAAGGACGCCGCCATCGTGGCGGCCGCCCTGCTTTCGCAGCGCTACATCACCGACCGCTTCCTGCCCGACAAAGCCATCGACCTGATCGACGAGGCCGGCGCCGCCCTGCGCCTGCAAATCGGCTCCATGCCCATCGAAATCGACCAGAAGGACCGCCGCATCACGCACCTCGAGATCGAGCGCCAGGCGCTGGGCCTGGAACGCGACACGGGTTCCAGGGAGCGCCTGCGCCACGTAGAAGACGAGCTGGAAAAGCTGCGTGGCGAAACCGCTACCTTAAAAGAGCGCTGGAACCGCGAGAAAGCCGCCATTCACGGCGTGCGCCACCTCAAGGAAGAGCAGGAGCAACTGCGCAAAGACGAAGAGCAGGCCACTCGCCAGGGCGACTGGGAGAGAGCCGCGCAACTCCGCTATGGCCGGCTCGCGCAAATCGAGAAGGACATTCAGGCGGCCGAGCGCGACCTTGAGGCCATCAAGGATTCCGCATTGCTGAAGGAAGAAATCGACGACGAAGATATCGCCCGCATCGTGGCCAAGTCCACCGGCATTCCCGTGACCCGCATGCTGCAGGGCGAGGCGCAGAAGCTGATCCAGATGCCCGACCACCTCAAGGACCGCGTGGTCGGCCAGGACGAAGCCGTGCGCCTGGTATCCAACGCCATCCTGCGCAACCGCGCCGGCCTCAGCGATCCCAACCGGCCCATCGGCAGCTTCATTTTTCTGGGACCCAGCGGCGTCGGCAAAACCGAGTTGGTGCGCGCGCTGGCCGAGTACCTCTTCGACGACGAGAAGGCCATGATCCGCGTCGATATGTCCGAGTACATGGAGAAGCATTCCGTGGCCCGCATGATCGGCGCGCCGCCCGGATATGTGGGCTATGACGAAGGCGGCCAGCTTACCGAAAAGGTGCGCCGCAGGCCGTATTCGGTGGTGCTGTTCGATGAAATCGAAAAGGCCCATCCGGACGTCTTCAACTCCCTGCTGCAAATCATGGACGACGGACGCCTCACCGACGGCCAGGGCCGCACCGTGAGCTTCAGGAACACGGTCATCGTGATGACCTCCAACGTCGGGTCGACCAGCATGCGCGAAGTCGGGCCCATCGGATTCTCGGTGCACACCAAGAGCTCCGCCAACGAAGCCACGCGCACGCGCCTGTTGGATGCGTTGCGCAGCACGTTCCGGCCCGAGTTTCTAAACCGCATCGACGACATCATCGTGTTCAATTCGCTAAGCCGCGAGCATCTCGCCATGATCATCGATATCCAGTTGCGCCGCGTGGGCAAGCTGCTGAAAGACCGCGGACTCAGCCTGGAGCTAACCGAGGCCGCCCGCGAGTTGCTCATCAAGGAAGGCTACGATCCGCAGTATGGCGCGCGTCCCATGCGGCGCGCGATCCAGCGGCTGATTCAGG
>PKYZ01000219.1:0-2868 GCA_003132865.1 Bryobacterales bacterium | reverse complement strand
GTCCTCCAGGACCCGCTCCTCGTCGGCTTAACACAATGACCACCACTAACACGATCAAGACGGTTCTCCTGCTCGGCTTACTCAGCGCCATGCTCCTGTTCGCCGGCGAGGCGATAGCCGGACGCCAGGGCCTCTACATGGGCCTGGGCCTGGCGGTGCTGATGAACCTCTCGGGTTACTTCTTCTCGGATAAGATCGCGCTGGCATCTTACAGTGCGCAGCCAGTTACTGAGTCGGAGAACCCGGAAGTTTACCGCCGCGTCGCCCCCATCGTGCAAGGCCTGTGCCAGCGCATGGGCCTACCGATGCCGCGCCTGTATCTGCTCCCCGAAGAGAGTCCCAACGCCTTCGCCACTGGACGCAACCCCGCGCACGCTTCGGTGGCGTTCACGGTGGGCATTCTGCGGCTGATGGACGATCGCGAGATAGAGGGCGTGGTGGCGCACGAGCTGGGCCACGTACTGCACCGCGATATCCTGATCAGCTCGGTGGCCGCCACCATCGCCGCGGCCATCATGTTCATCTCGCGCATGGCCTTCTGGTTCGGCGGCTCGCGCGACGACGAAGACAGTGGAGGCGGCAACGCCATCGCCGGCTTCCTGATGATGATACTCGGACCTATTGCGGCCATGCTCATCCAGATGGCTATCTCCCGCTCGCGCGAGTATTCCGCCGACGAAGCTTCCGCTAAGTACACCGGCACGCCCCACGAATTGATCTCCGCGCTGGGCAAGCTGGAGACTTACTCCAAGCGTATCCCAATGGAAGCCAGCCCCTCGACGGCGCACATGTTCATCATCAAGCCCTTCACGGGGCAGTGGTTCATGAATGTGTTCTCGACGCACCCATCGACCGAAGATCGCATCGCGCGCCTGCAGCAGATGCGGTAACCGGCGTTGATGGCAGAACGTTGGTAGCAGACGTTGACAGACGTTCGCAAATCTGCGAATAATGGAGGGGACCGATGCCGTCGACCGAGCTACTCGTATTCCGGCAGGCGAACGGCCGGGTCCCCATGGAAGAATGGCTCGACGCCTTGCCGTCTAAGGCGCGGGCAAAATGCCTATACTATATGCGGCTACTCGCGGCATTCGGTCATGAACTCCGCAGACTGTCGCAGATTCTTTGCGGGAAGGCATCTACGAACTGCGGCCCTCGCACCAGGGCGTTCCGTACCGCGTTCTGTATTTTTTCAATGGGCAGGACGTAGTCGTTCTTTCGCATGGCATCACGAAAGGCCAGAAGGTTCCCGATGAGGAGCTCCGGCGCGCGATCCAGCGGAAGCAACTGGTGTTAGAGTATCCCGCGCGGTACACGACTAAATTGACTTCGAAGGAGGTATGATATAGCTCGCCCCAGCCGGTTTCAATCCGAGACGCTCCAGTATTTTTGGGATCGCTACATTGGGGAAGATCCGGAGCGCATTGCCGAGTATGAGCAGGCCGCCGCTGATGTCGATATTGCCCGCGCGATCTATGATATACGCGCACAGGCAGGTCTAACGCAGCGTCAGTTGGCCAAGAAGGTTGGCACCACGGCTTCGGCAATCTGCCGGCTTGAGGATGCCGATTACGAGGGTCACTCGCTGGCGATGCTGCGGCGCATTGCTGAAGCTCTCGGCAAACGGATCGAGATCCGCTTTCTTCCGGCCACGAAGCGGAAATCCCGGAAGATTGCGTAGCGACAGGCCTTGGGCCTGCGAGATTCTCGCCGGCTACACACCCTGATCCGGCAAGGCAAGGCGGAGGTATGTGCTCGCTGATACAATATTCGTGGCGCGGTGAAAGGCTTAGAAATGGCCATCGAATACCACAGCTATCAGAAGACGATTTCCGAGCTTCAAGCTCTTTACGATAACGATCAACTTAACCTGGCGCCTGGGTTTCAGCGCGATTCGATCTGGACTAAGTCTGAACGGGCGAGCCTGATCGCTGAAGAGGCAGGAAGTGCTTAACGCAAAGTTCCTCAAGACCGAGTTCTTGAGAGGGGCCAAGCGGGTGGCCAACCGGTTCCGCTCCTATTTTCAAGCCGCCGGTGTGGTGAGTGAGCGGCAGGCAGAGCGGATGAAGCATATCGAGCTCGCGAGCTGATCTATTCCGCGCACGCCGGCGACGTGGCGAACAAGAAGCGGGTCCTGGACGACGTAATGGACACCGACGCGCTAGAAGGTCAGCCCCTCCAAAAGGCAGTGCTCAAGAGTGTAGGCGCTTTGAACCGACTTCGTCGAATGTTCCCGGACACAAACCGCTCCGTGCGGTTCCACAAGATTTCCGATTTTTACACGCTCGCTGTGCTGATCCAAACATTTGAGGCCGAGGGGTTAGTTTTGACAGACCGAAGACGGAACAAGCTGGCCTGGGACATACTCGTTGCGTTCGGGACCGGCGTTGATCAAGTTGCGGAGGCTCTGCGGACGCTCCAGATTAAGAAACTTGAGCCGGGCCAAGATCTCTGTCGCGATTACCTTCAGACAGTGAAAGAGGGCGTTGATAGTCTTTTGAACCGCCGCAAGCGTGAGCAGATTCTGCGAGGCTTGATCGGTTCTCTTTTCGAAGTGAAGGCCGCTGACCGGCTCTTTACTCCGGAACAGCGGCGGATCATCTGGAACACGGCGGACGTTCGGGCTTGCGCCGACTGCCGCGAAATCAAAGAATTGACTTGGGACGACTTCCACCTCGATCACGTCAGGCCGCATTCGAAGGGCGGTCAGACGGAGTTGGCCAACGCGGCCCTTAGGTGTGCATTGCACAATCGCAAAAAGGGAGCAACGTATCTAGCAACAAACAACTGAGCAAACGTTCTATTAAGCAACACGGGAGGGCGGGCTGAGCCGCCCTCCGTGGTTTGGGGGTAACAGTTCAGGTGGTC
>PKYZ01000862.1 GCA_003132865.1 Bryobacterales bacterium | reverse complement strand
ACCATCTGCTTCAACTGCGAATCCTCGTGCGGCCTGCTGGCTTACATCGACAAGGAAACCGGGAAGGTCGCCAAGTTCGAAGGCAATCCCGTGCACACGTCCAGCCGCGGCCGACTGTGCGCCAAAGGACCCGCCGTCATCAACCAGATCGACGACCCGGACCGCGTGCTCTACCCCATGAAGCGCTCCGGACCGCGCGGCAGCGGCCAATGGCAGCGCGCCACTTGGGACGAAGTCCTCGCAACCTTCGCCGCGCGCATTCGCAAAGCGATCCAGGAAGGCCGCGGCGAAGAGGTCATGTATCACGTGGGCCGGCCGGGTCACGATCTCATCATGGAGCGCACCCTGCAAGCCTGGGGCATCGACGGACACAATTCCCATACCAATATCTGCTCCACCGCCGCGCGCCTCGGTTACGCGCTGTGGCATTACGCTGACCGCCCCTCGCCCGACCACGCCAACGCGCGCTTCATCCTGCTGATGTCGGCGCACCTGGAGTCCGGCCACTATTTCAACCCGCACGCGCAGCGCATCATCGATGGCAAGATGGCCGGCGCCAAGATCGCGGTGATGGATCCGCGCCTGTCTAACACCGCCAGCATGGCCGACTACTGGATGCCCACCTATCCCGGCACGGAAGCGGCTGTGCTGCTGGCCATGGCCAAGGTGATTCTCGACGAGAATCGCTTCGACGCCGCCTTCGTCCGCAACTGGACCAACTGGGAAGAGTTCGAAGCCGATGGCTTCCGCGCCCACGGCCAGAGTTTCGAAGCCTTCATCGCCGCGCTCAAGCGCCACTACGCGAAGTACACGCCCGAGTTCGCCGCCAAGGAAAGCGGCGTCCGCGCCGAAGTCGTCGTCAAGACCGCCTGCGAAATTGCTGAAGCCGGCAGCCGCTTCGCTTCGCACCTCTGGCGCGGCGCGGCCTCCGGCAATCTTGGCGGCTGGCAATGCGCCCGCGCGCTGATGCTGCTGCACTCGCTCACCGGCTCCGTCGGCACCAAGGGCGGCCACAATCTGAATGCCTGGAATAAGTTCGTGCCGAAGCCCTTCGGCACGCCGCCCCAACAGAAGCGCTGGAATGAGCTGCTCTATCCGCCCGAGTGGCCTCTCGCCTACCACGAGTTGTCCTTCCTGCTGCCGCATTTCCTTAAGGAAGGGCGCGGCCGCATCGAAGCCTACTTCACGCGCGTCTACAATCCGGTCTGGACCAACCCGGATGGCTTTTCCTGGATCGAAGTCCTGCGCGACGAAAAACTGATCGGCTTGCACGCCGCCATGACGCCCACCTGGAGCGAGACCGCCTGGTATGCCGACTATGTGCTGCCCATGGGGCACAGCTCCGAGCGCCACGACCTGATGAGCCAGGAGTCCTACGCCGGCCAGTGGATCGGATTCCGCCAGCCCGTACTGCGCGTCTATCGCGAGAAGCTGGGCCAGAAAACGGAACACACTTACGAAACCAACCCCGGAGAAGTATGGGAAGAAGATGAGTTCTGGATCGAGTTGTCATGGGCCATCGATCCGGATGGCTCCATGGGCATCCGCCAGTGGTTCGAGTCGCCTTACCAACCGGGCCGGAAGATCACCGTAGACGAGTACTACGGCTGGATGTTTGAGAACTCCGTGCCCGGCTTGCCCGAAGCTGCCCGCAGAGAAGGACTGACGCCTCTTGCGTACATGCGTAAGTGTGGCGTGTTCGAAGTTACTAAGGACGTATATCGCTTGAATGAGAAACCACTGGCGGAAGTCGATCTCGCCGAAGCGAGCACCGCGCAGAACGGCGTCCTGACCAAGAACGGTAAGTCAGTCGGAGTCGTCGTTGACGGCAAGCCTGTGGTTGGATATAACACTCCGTCGCGTAAGTTGGAGATTTTCTCGCGCACGTTGGTCGATTGGAAATGGCCGGAGTTCGCCCTCCCGGAGTATTACCGCAGTCACATCCATCGCGTTGCGGATGAATTCGACCCTAAATACATGCCGTCCGTCGATTGGCCCGAACACGCCCACGGCGACGTCTACACCCTGCTGCCGATCTTCCGTCTTCCCACCTTGATTCACACCCGCTCCGGCAATTCCAAGGCGCTGTACGAGATCGCCCACAAGAATCCTCTATGGGTCAATCCGGTGGACGCCAGGAAGCTGGGCGGGGTTCGCACCGGCGACTTACTCAAGGTGCATACCGAGATCGGCTATTTCGTGCTGCATGCCTGGGTCACCGAAGGTCTCGCGCCAGGCGTGGTCGCCTGCTCCCACCACCTCGGCCGTTGGCGCGTGAATAAGGAGGATCGGGTCGAGCGCCTCACCAGCGCCTGGGTCGATCTGCGGGAAACCGGCAAGGGTCAATGGAAGATGCGCCAGCTCGCCGGAGTTGGGCCTTACGAGAGCCGCGACCCCGACACACGGCGCATCTGGTGGAGCGACACCGGCGTGCATCAGAACATCACCTTCCCGGTGCATCCCGACCCGGTCAGCGGCATGCACTGCTGGCACCAGCTTGTGCGCGTCGAGCCGGCCGACGCGGGCGACCGCTACGGCGATATCTTCGTGGACACCAACCGGTCCCACGCCGTCTATCTGAAATGGAAAGCCCTCGCGCGTCCCGCCCCGGGCCCGGACAACCTGCGCCGCCCCCTATGGCTGAACCGGGTGGTCCGGCCCGTAGAATCCGCGTTCTACTTCCCGCCTGCTATTTCTCGACCTTCGTCTCGCCCGTAATGGGCCGGGGCTTCGGCCGCAGCCCCGGATCCAGTTCGTAAATCGCGGCTTTGGGTACCGCCAGGTACCGCCCCAATGTCGGTCAGCAGCCGGATGAATCTCCGCACTCCTATCGCGCGCGGGCTTTCGGGCTTCCACCGCCACGCGAATGCGGCGCAACATGAACTGCGCGGTGGTTTGAGTGACCCCCAGCAACCGGTGCAGCTTGTACGAGCCGACCCGCTGTTCGGCGTTGGCCACCATCCGGATGGCAATCAGCCACGGTCAAGACCGATCGGCGAATCCTCGAAGATCGTGCCAGGCCTTGGGTGAAAACTGCTTGCGGCACGACCGGCACTTCCAGATACGGCGGGTCGAGATGTAGAAGTGGCGCTCCCTCGAATGGCAATGCAGGCACTCGACGCTTTCTCCCCAGCGAGCCGCCGCCAGCGCCCGCGTGGCGGTGTCCGGATCGGCGTAGAAGCGCATCGCTTCCGAAAGCATTCGCGAAAGCTCCTGCCGTCAATCTTGTCGAGTTTAGGCCATGCCCGGCCTTCATGTGAAGCGACTACCGTATTACGGCTAGAGATACAGGACTAACCAACGTATTTATTTCCAAATAGTTGTACATGCTACAGATAAATATGTGGATAGACCATCGGACTTCTCGACTGTGTGTGGCGCACGCACTCGTGGTGCCGGGGTACCCTCTGGGTCCCCCCACTCCTGGGGACGCCTGCTTCGGTTATACTCGGCTACAACGGCCCCAAGGAGGCCCCCATGTACTTTGAACAGTTCTATCTCGGTTGCCTCTCCCACGCTTCGTATATGGCCGGCTCGGAAGGCGTGGCAGCGGTCATCGACCCGCAGCGTGACGTCGAAATCTACCTGGAAGCCGCGCGCCAAAACCGCCTGCGCATCGAGCATGTGATCGAGACCCACCTGCATGCCGATTTCGTCTCCGGCCACCGCGAGTTGGCCGCCCGCACAGGCGCCAAAATCTACGTGGGCGCGCGGGCTGGCGCGCAGTTCCCGCACGTAGCGGTCACCCAGGGCGATGAGATCCGCTTCGGCCAGTGCCGCCTGCGGTTTCTCGAAACGCCTGGCCATACTCTGGAAAGCATCTGCGTCCTGGTCGCGGACCTGGATCGCGCGCCGGAACCCTTCGCGGTGCTCACCGGCGACACGCTGTTTATCGGCGATGTGGGCCGTCCGGATCTCTCGCCGGACCACACGCCGCAGCAACTCGCCGGGTTGCTCTATGACAGCCTGCACCAGAAGCTGTTGAGCCTGCCGGACGATCTCCGTGTCTACCCGGCCCACGGCGCCGGTTCCCTGTGTGGACGCCAGATGAGTAACGAGCGCTCTTCCACCATCGGCGAGCAGCGCGTCGCCAACTACGCGCTGCGGGCCGCCAGCCGCGACGAGTTCGTCCGCATGCTCACCGATGCGCTTCCCGAGCGGCCGGCCTACTTCGCGCGCGATGCCGAGATCAACCGTGCCGGCGCCGCCGCCTTGGACGAGCTGCCGCCCCTGCTGGAGCTCGCGCCCGATGCGCTTCTGCGGCTGCAACAATCCGGCGCTATCGTGCTCGATACGCGGCCGGAGACCCAATTCGGCGCCGGTCACGTTCCAGGATCGGTGAACATTCCGCTGTCGGGCCAGTTCGCGTCCTGGGCCGGCGCTCTCCTCGGCCTGGAAACCGACCTGCTGCTGGTTGCGGAAAATCCTGAACGCGCCACGGAATCGCGCATGCGCCTGGCGCGCGTCGGCATCGAGCGCGTCGCCGGGTATCTGGCCGGCGGCATTGAGGCGTGGCAACGCGCCAACCAGCCGCTCGAGCGGTTGCCCCACATCACCGTGCAAGATCTCGACCGGCTCCAACGCGAGGCAGCGGCTTTGCAGATCGCCGATGTGCGGCGCCCGGCCGAATGGGAGGAGGGGCACATCGAAGGCGCCCTGCTGCTGCCGCTGAACCGGATCGCAACCGCAATGAACCAGTTGGACCCGGCCCGCCCCATCGCAGTCCACTGCAAGGGCGGCTATCGCAGCGCCATCGCCGCCAGCCTCCTGCTCCGCGCCGGATTCCGCCAGGTGGTAAATGTTACCGGAGGCTTCGACGCCTGGAAAGCCGCTGGGCTGCCTGTGGCGCAGGTCGCTGTGGCGTGACTCCGTCGCATACTGCAGCCGCTATCCTGACCGCGCCGCGCGGCGCCGTGACCGTGGCCGCCGTCCCGGTCGCCGAGCCGGGCACCGGCGAAGTGCTCGTCAGGATGGAGGCCTGCGGGCTCTGCCATTCCGATCTGTTCGTGGCCTCCCTGGAGAAACTGCCGCTCCTGCCGCTCACCTTGGGGCACGAGGGCATCGGCCGCGTGGAGGCGTTGGGTGCGGGCGTCGAGGGCTTCGCCGTCGGCGATCGCGCCGGCATCACGTTCCTGGCGTCGACCTGCAGCGCTTGCGAACTATGCCTGTCCGGCCGCGAGCGCTTCTGCCCGCGGCAGCTCAATTTCGGTTATACCGTAAATGGCGTGCTAGCCGGCTATGCTGTAGTGCCTGCGCCGTTCCTGGTCCGCGTGCCGGATGCGCTCCCGGCCGCCGAAGCCGCCCCACTGTGCTGCGCCGGCTGGACCGCCTACGGCGCGCTCCGCGAAGCCGGATTGCGGCCGGGACAATCCGTCGCGCTGTTTGGCATGGGCGGATTGGGCCACTTGGCCATACAGTACGCGCGGCATCTGGGCTTGCGCGTGGCCGCCGTGGATGTCTCGGAAAGCAAGCTGGAAATGGCGCGATCCCTCGGCGCCGATCTGGCGCTCGCGGCCGAGAGCGCCGGCCGCACGCTGCAGAAGCAGTGGGGCGGCGCAGACGCGGCCATCGTCCTGACCGGCTCGCCCGCGGCGATTCAACAGGCTTTCCGGTCGCTCAAACGCACCGGCACCCTGATCACATCGGGCCTCTCGACAAATCAATATGAATTGCCAATCGTGGATACGGTCCTGAAGGGTATCTCTATCCGGGGCAGCTATCTCGGCGCCCGCGCCGACCTGGATGAAGTCTTCCGCTTGGCCCAATCGGGAGTGGGGCGCGCCCACATCGAAAGGCACTCGCTCGATCAGGCGCCCGCGGTATTTGAAAGGATGCGCCAAGGCGAGATTCTAGGCCGCGCCGTAGTGGTGTTCTGACTGGCGTAGTGGCGCAGGCCTCCTGGCCTGCGCAGGGCCTCACACCCGCTGATGCATCTGATGCTTGGGAGCCTTATGCTTCCCAACCTTTGCGCCCTTAAACTTCTTGCCCGCCTTGAACTTCCGGGAAGCCTTATATTTCTTGGCCTTATGTTGTTTGTAACTGGTTTTGGCTAGGGCCGGGGTCTGCACGGGCAACAACAATCCCGCGCCGATCATCAGAGCCGGCAGGATAAATCGAAGTCGCATCAACTCTATCTTATTGCGTAGCGGTGGCAAACCACAAGTACATCATTAGAAAACTAGCTGCCGTCATGACCACGCAAGCCGCGGCTGCCCCGCGCCAAAGCCGCTCGCTCCAGGCCGTCTCGATGCGCGGGGTGCCGGCCAGATAGGCGACGCCGAATCCGGCTGCCAGTCCGCCAATGTGCGCGGCGTTATCGATATGCAATCCAGGCAGAAAGCCGAAAATCAACATGTAGACCGCCCAGCGGATATACATGCCGTGGATCGCCGCGCCAGCCGACGTATGCCGGTTCCGTACACCCAGCGCGATCATCGCGCCGATCAAGCCCATGATCCCGGCCGAGGCGCCCACCGAGAGCGCGGGGGTCCAGAAGGTGCTGAGCAGAAACCCGGACACGGTGGCCAAGAAATAGACCACGATCAGCCGGCTGGCGCCATAGACCCCTTCCACTTGCGCGCCCAAATCGAACAGCACCCACGAATTCATGCCGATATGCAGCAACCCGCCGTGCAGAAAGCCGGCTGTCACCAGCCGCCACCACTGGCCGTAGCCTATGATGGCCGCCCTGTACTTGGCCCCGAAGGCCAATAGCGTCTGCCCGTCCACGCTGAAAAAGCCTCCGCCCTGTCCGTTCCGCTGGCTGAAAACCACCGTCGCCAGGAACAGGCCGAAGTTGATCGTCAGGATGATCATCGTCACGAAGCGGGCGTGCGGAATGAAGCCGCCCAAGATGGCGCCCGGATCGCGCCGCTCCACGGCCCGCTGCCCGACCCGTTCGTTGCAGTAAGGGCAAACCTTGTCGTGACTGGTGATGAAGGCCCGGCAATTCGGGCACATGCGGCGCTGGTCCATGCATCCTCATTGTACAACCCGGTCTCTGGTGGGGCAGCCATTCGGCCGGTGGGACAGGCTTTAGCCTAATGCCGCATAGTTTTCCCAATATCGGTAATGCCGCAAAATTCGTGGGGCAGACCTCCAGGTCTGCGCGGGTCCTCCAGGACCCGCTCTTCGCGCAACGAAATCAGCCATATCCGAGCACGAACAGGCCGACGTGGACGTCGGCCGTCCGCGCTGGAGTCCCGCCCCACTACCTCGCCCACTCCGCATTGGCGCAAGCACGGAACTCCAAAATCGGCATACCGTGGCGCTGCAGCCAAAGCCAGTAGTCATTCCGAAGATCGGCCCAGAAGTTGCCGGCGGCCGTTGGACTTCGTCGCGTGTCCAGAGTGAAGTGATGCGCGTATTCATGTACCAGCGTGGTGTCGCGAGCATCCCGCAAGCCCAGGAAGGTCTTGTAGAACGGATCCCCTCCGGATCTCCGGCTGGGTGGACGTGGCCCTATCGAACAGCCCCCTGTACGATCCCGATCAATGTCGTAACCCAGCGTGTCCGTCACGAAGAGGTTGATCGTTGCCGGCGCCAGAAATTTCGGAGGGATTTCCGAGTATCCTTGCTGCCGCAGATAAGCGCCTTCCAGCACGCGGATGTCGAAACGAATTCCACTGGTGGCGTATTCGCGGCGCGCCTTTTCCTGATAGTTCCTGAACTTGGAAAGCTCGCCTTCTCCTAAGCCCTTTCCGGAGTGCGCGCCCTTGTCGAACATCGCTTGCACGCTGATTACGATGGGCCGTGGGGGTTCGGGATTCTTTGGCGCCAAGAGGCCTAGCGCGATGAACTCGCGCCGGAGCGGGTCCTGGAGGACCCGCGCAGACCTGGAGGTCTGCCCCACCTTCGAAGACCGGCTCCAGCACTTGGGTCAACGCGTGATGTACCACCCGGTCGCGGAAAGGCGCCGCCGAAATCAGCCGCGGCTTGGGATCGCGTATGGGGAAGCAACGGTACGGGCCAGGCGTGTACGACCCATCCCGCAACTCGCACTGCAGCCTGACCAACTGCGGCTCCAAGTCCAGCAGAAATGCCGCCACGTCCGGACGAGTGCGCTTGCCCGCCGCCGCGCGCCGCGCCGCCAGCAGCAGGTTGGGAAAGGAGACCAGTTGCGGCCAGCGACCGCCCACGCGCTTCACGATCGCCTCGCCACCGACTCTTGCCAGCCGCCCACCGTGGGGCACCTTCGGTGCCGTGGCTGGTGGTTGGTGGCTGGTGGTTAGCGGCAGGTCCTTGGCCAGGCGCAGGAGGTAGCGCAGCCCGTTCACCTTGGTGTTGGCCTGTTGCAGCAGGCCCGCTTTGTTGGCGGTGTAGGCCGCTTCCACCAGCGCCAGCAGCAGGTCGAGGCCGTGCGCCACCACTCGTTCCCCTGCGCTGAAGCGATACGACCGCGAGAACGTCTCGGCCTTTGGCAACAGCCATAATATAATACGAGGTCGTAGGCCTTCGTGACCACGATGGCTGGCTCTTCACGATTGTTTGGAGGCATGCGGATCTCCCGCGCCCAAAAGAGCGGGTCCTGGAGGACCCGCGCAGACCTGGAGGTCCGCCCCACTTGAAAAGGAAAAAGAGAAAAAGGATCAAGGGACTACTTCCCGGACGCAACGAAAACCAACGCAGTCGTTCTGGACTCCTGGCGCGATCCTGTCACGGCAGGCGGCGCCCAGATGCCTCGAACCATTGTTGAACGAACCACCGCGCAACGCTCGCAACTTGTCCCGCTCATACCAATCCTCCGCCCACTCCCACACATTGCCCGCCATGTCCGCGACACCTTCCGGCGTATCGCCAGCCGGGTACAGCCCAACCGGCGTGGGATTCCCTACCTTCATACCAAAGTTCGCCCGCTTCTCGTCAGGTTTATAGTTTCCCCATGGGTACTCCCGGCCCTCAAGCCCGCCGGCCGCCCGTATCCACTCCGCTTCGCTCGGCAGGCGCACACGGTGCCAGGCACAATACGCCGAAGCTTCGTACCAGCTCACACTGGTCACCGGCCAATTGGGGTGCTGCACCTGCTCGTCCCAGCCTCGGGGCTCTGTGTTTTCCCCGAACCCGTCGCCCTCCACGAAGCGGCGGTACTCTTCCACGGTGACCGGATAGCGCGCGATCTGAAAGGGCTTCAGGCGCGTCGGCCCGTCGCCCTTGATCGTGATCCAGTTGTCCTGCCGGAGCCGAGGGTCGCCGGCCAGGCCCAGCGCCTCGGCCGCCTCCAGCCGCACCGGAAATTTAATGGTATACGCCTTGTCCGCATCGAAGATGCCCAACACCGCGTCCATCGTCCCCTGATAGCGCGGGTCCGCGGGTTGGTAGTTAAACGGGCGCAGGTCCCGCACCATGGCACCCAACAGGCCCGCGCAGCGCGCCTGCTCCGCCAGCGTCGGGTGGTCGCCCAGCTTTCCCAGCACCGCTGAAATGAGGCCGTCCGCCTTTTCAAGACCCTGCCGGTACAGGACGCCGCCCAACAGCAGGACCACTTCGCGCCATTCCGGTTTGTAGACGGTACCCCAAGCCAGCAGGAGATCCTGCTGCGCGGCGTCCGCCATTCCCGCCATGGCCTTGGCCGCCAGGTACTCCTGGAAAGTCAGATGCCGGAAAGCGACGTCGCTGGCCCGGCTGACGATGATGCCGCTATCGACCTCTTCCTGCTCCAGAAAATCCTGCGCGCGCGACAAACGTTCCGGCTCGGGCACTTCGCGGAAGTGCGGCGCGAGCGCATCGGCCGCCCAACCTTTGGCCACTTGCACGGCGCGGCCCTTGGGCGCGTTCTGCATGGCCAGCGCGAGCTGCTGGAGCAGCATCAGGCAACGCTCAGCGGTGGGGCGATCCGGCCTGTGCTCGCGGGAGCGGGCCAGCCAGATGAGGATCGACTCATAGAGGTCGGCGCGCTGTTCGGGCAGCCGCCGCTCGTTCCAGTGCACCACGGCCAGGGCCGTGAGCATGACCGGGTTGCGCGCCATGCGGCGGATTTCGGCGCGGGCGCGGAGGGCGCCGCTTAGCTCGGCGAGGTGGCTGGCGGAGCTGGCGGGGTCGGAAAACAAGGCGGCGCACCAGCGCTGCAGAAACGTTTCGATGGTCTGGGGTTCCAGCGGGGCGATGTTGGCAGTTTCGAAATCGGCCAGCACGGCTTGGCCCTGATAGGACAGCGGGCGGGTGGTCACCACGAAACTGCATTTGTCGTAGGCGCGCGTGGCGTTCTCCAGCAGACGGACCATGGCTTCCCGATCAGTCCTGCCGGGCGCTTCGTCCAGCCCGTCGAGCAGGACGGCCGCTTCGCCGTCCGTCAGCTTGCGCTCGAAGAACGGTGCGTCCAGCCCCCAGCCGAATTCCGCGCTGCGGGCCGCGAGCCAGTGCGGCAGCCAGCCGGGCGCATCCGCCACGGTCGGCCCTTCGCGCCGGTGGCGGCACGTGCGTACGTGCTCCGCCAGCTCCGCGATGCGGATCAGGATGGGGAAGCGACCCGCGCTGGCGCGCATCACGTCCTCGCACATTTTGAACGCGATGTGCCGCAGGAAGGTGGTCTTGCCGGCTCCCGGATCGCCGGTGATGACGAGCCGCGGATGCTTGAGCGCGTCTTCGAGTCGGACCGGCTCGCGAACGGCATGCTCGCCGCGCGCGCCGGGATCGGCCGCAGTGGTCAGGGGGATGTAGAGGTCCTCGATGGGAAAGCGGTAGGCCTTGCCCGCACCCACTTGCAGCCCGCGGATATCGATGAAGGCGGTCTCTTTGCGGAGGGAGTCGAGGTACTTTGCGGGATCGCCCTTCACCGGCGGCGCTTCTCCGCGCCATTCGCCCAGGGCGCTCTCGATTTGGCGGCGCAGGTCGTCGGGGTTGCGGAAGGTGGCGCGAAGGTTGCGGCTGAGCCACTGCTTGAATTCCCCGAGCTTGGCAACGTTGCGCTGGACTTGTTCGGCGAGGGCGGGTGTGAACGTGCCGTCCTCAATGGCGGCGGTGAGGCGGTAGGATTCTTTGAGCTGGACGGGCCAATCGCAGTCGGGGTCGATGAGGAAGCCCAGCACGAGCTTGCCCTCCCGCTCGGCGTGCTCGCATTCCAGCCACGTGATGCTTTTGCAGTCGCCGGCGGGCTGGTCGGGTGGCACCCAGCCGTAGCGGTGCGCCACGATGACTACAACCACGTCCGCTTCCGATACCTTGCGCAGGCATTCCGGCAGGGATGGCCCGCCGGTGGCGACGAAGTACTCCATCATTATGGGGACGAGTCTCGGGCGGTTGGCCGCCTCGCGCGCGGCGTTGCGGTAGGGCTTGAGGTCTTCGGATGTGGACGAGATGAAGACGGTGGCCATCGCTTGCAACCTTATATTCTGGCAGACCTGTGGTGGACAGGCCAGGAGGCCACTTGAAAGGTGGCCTGCAGCCAAGATTGGCTGCCTCAACAGAGCAGCATAGCCGCAAGCCGGCGGGGCGGCCTGGGAGGCCGCCGCAGGCCGAGGGCCTGCCCCACGAGAAATCCGCGTGGGCTTCGAAGTTTCTGACCTGTTGTAATACAAGAATTAAACTGATGGTCAGTGGTGCAGAAAATGGACAGGTCAGGAGGCCTGTAGATATCTGATGCCCTGCGTTACTTCTTTTGAGGATTCGCACGACACGCCCGCCGTGCGCGGATTCCTGCACACGCCCGATGAGCCAACTGGTCACGGCCTGGTCTTGACGCACGGCGCCGGATCGAACGCCGGCGCGCCGTTGCTCATCGCCATAGCGGACGCCTTCTGCGCGGCGGGCATTGCCGTGCTTCGCTGCGATCTGCCGTTCCGCCAGGCGCGGCCGCACGGGCCGCCTTTCCCTGCGATGGCTGCGCAGGACCGCGCCGGCCTTGCGCTCGCGGTGCGGGTGCTACGCGAGCGACTCCCCGGCAAGGTGTTTCTCGGCGGCCATTCGTATGGCGGGCGGCAATCCAGCATGCTGGCGGCGGAGCAGCCCGATCTCGCGGATGGCCTGCTGTTGCTCTCGTATCCGCTGCATCCGCCGCGCCGCAACGCCGATCTGCGGACCGCGCATTTTGCGAAGCTCTCGACGCCTGCGCTCTTCGTGCATGGCACGCGCGATCCGTTCGGCTCGGTCGATGAGATGCGCGGTGCGCTGGCATTGGTCGCCGGGCCGCACGAGATTGTCGCGGTCGAGGGGGCGGGGCACGATCTGGGGGGGAAAGGGTCGGCAGCGGCGCGAGTGGCGGGGATGGTGCTGGAGGCATTCCTGCAGTTTGGTAAGATCTCGAAAAGCGGGGCTGGGAGCCCCGCTGCAGGCCGAGGGCCTGCCCCACATGGCACATCAGCTTAAGATGGAATGAGTCATGCGCACCTTTTTGCTTTTATGTATTGCGCCCCTGCTGCTCGCCGCCGATAGCGACTGGCAATCCGAGGGCGTCGTGTCCGTCACTCACTCGCCCCACGCCAAGCTGCACGCCGTGCCCATCCGCGCGGTCAAAATGGGCGACGGCTTCTGGAGCGCCCGCCGCGCGATCAACGTGGAGAAGAGCATCCCTACGATGCTCGCGGAACTGGAGCAGCACGGCGTGGTCGATAACTTCCTGCGCCTGGAGGGCAAGAAAGACGTTCCCCGGCGCGGTCCGCTCTATACCGATTCCGACCTATACAAATGGATGGAGGCCGTAGCGTTCGTGTTGCAGTCAGGCGAGCAACCGAAACTTCGTGCAGAGTTCGACCGCCTCACCGGCATCATCCTCGCCGCGCAAGAGCCCAGCGGCTACCTGAACACTTACTGGAGCGAAGAGCGCACGCCCAAACGCTTCACCGAAATGTATCGCTCCCACGAGCTCTACTGCATGGGCCATTTGCTGCAGGCGGCTATCGCGTACTACCGCGCCACCGGCGACCGCAAGCTGCTCGATGGCGGCATCCGCTTCGCCAATTACATGGTGGAGAACTTCGGACCGCAGAAGCGTCCCGCGCTCACCGGACATCCGGAATTCGAAATGGCGCTCGTCGAGCTATACCGCACCACAGGCGACCGCCGCTATCTGGATTTCGCCGGCTATCTGCTCTCGGGCGTCGAGCGCGAGCGCCTGCATCTTACCGACGACCAACTCGTGTATCTGTTCAGCGGCAAGCCGTTCACTGCGCGCACGGAGTTCGAAGGCCACGCGGTGCGCGCCATGTACGCTTCCTGCGGAGCCACGGATTACTACATGGAAACCGGCGACCCCGCTTATTTGAAAACGCTCGAAACTCTGTGGCGCGACCTGGTGAACCGCAAGATGTACATCACCGGCGGGGTGGGCTCGCGCGAGGCCGGCGAGGCGTTCGGCGAAGCCTACGAACTGCCCAACGCACAGGCGTATGGCGAAAGCTGCGCCGCCATCGGCAACATGATGTGGAACTGGCGCATGCTGCTGGCGCTGGGCGAATCGCGCTTCGCCGACGTGATGGAACGCGCGCTTTACAACGGCATCAACTCGGGCATGTCGCTTTCGGGTACGCTCTATTGCTACCGCAATCCGCTGGAATCGTCTGGCGAGAAGATTCGCAACGAGTGGTATGACACCACTTGCTGCCCGCCGAATCTGGAACGTATCTTGGCGTCACTGCCCGGCTACATTTATAGCACCAGCCCACAAGGCGTGTACGTCAATCTGTTCCACACTTCCACGCTGGATTGGCAGCTTGAGAACGGCACGGGTATACGCATCGCGCAGCAAACCGAATACCCGTGGAAGGGCGCGGTGGATTTCACCGTCGATCCGGCGCGCGCCGCCGAGTTCAGCCTGTTTGTGCGCATCCCGGCTTGGTCGGATGGGGCCACCATCACGGCCGACGGCTGGTCGCAACGGGAATCACCCAAGCCTGGAGAGTATTTCGAGATTCATCGCCGCTGGGAGCCGGGCGACAAGGTGCACGTCGCGTTCGAGATGAAACCGCGGCTGGTGCGCGCGAATCCTCTGGTGCGAGAAGACGCCGGCCGCGTGGCGCTGGAGCGCGGCCCGCTGGTCTATTGCCTGGAGCAGCCCGATCAACCCGGATTCAACCTGTTTGACGCCTCGCTGCTCGACGACGGAAGCGGCTTTGTCAGTGACTTTCAGGCGGATTTGCTGGGCGGCGTTCTGGTGCTGAAACACCGGGGGACCGTCGTGGACCATCCGTTCAGCAGCGAGCCGCTCTACCGGGCGTTTCGAGAACAATTCGAACGTCCTGGGAAAGTGGTGGCGCTGACCTTCATTCCTTACTATGCATGGGCCAATCGCGAGCCATCCCGCATGGAGGTTTGGGTCCCTTATGTAACGGTCGGGGCCGAGTGACTGCGGAGCCAGCGAAACGTATACTCCAAGTCCGCGGATTGGAAGACCAGCGAGCCGGGCACGACCGCGTCCGCACCGGCCGCGTGCAACTCGCCCACAGTGTGGGTGCGGATGCCGCCGTCAGCCACCAGGCGCACACCGGGCTTGGCATGCTCCCGCAGCAGACTGCGCGCCTCGCGTAAACGGTCGCACGCCTGCGGCGCAAGGTCGCGTCCTTTCACGCCCACCTCGGTGCCCAACAGGATAATGACCTCGACGGCATCGAGATACGGCAGCACGGCGGATACGGGCGTTTCGAGCTTCAATGTCACTCCCGCGCCGCATCCCCGCCGGAGCGTTTGCTCGATGGCCGCACCGGCTTCGCGCTCGCCGTTCTCCACGTGCACCGTGAGCAGGTCTGCGCCGGCATCCAGAAACTCTCCGGCGACGAGCGATGGATACTCGGCCATCAGGTGCACATGAAAGGGAACGGTGGTGTGCGGGCGGATGGCGCGAATCAGGTCGGGAAAGAAGAGCAGGCTCGGAACGAAATGTCCGTCGGCCACATCGAGATGGAAGGAATCGGCCCAGGGCGAGAGACGGCGCACGACCGCTTCGAGGTTGGCCAGGTCCGCGGACCAGAGAGACACGTCGATCAGGAGTCGGTCGTCGGGCAGTTCAGACCAGCCGCGCACATGCTCAGCGTAACAGCTTCTTCCGCGCCGGATCGTGCAACAGCCGGAAAGAATCCGCGTCCGGGCCCTTCCATCGAGGAGGTTGCGAGGAGGGCGGGCGTACCCAGGCGCCGCACGAAGCAACTGGTTGCTCTTGCCGCTGAGATGACGGAGCGCGCGTTCCGTGGGGTCGAACGGCAGGCCGAGTGTTCATAAGGGCCAGCAGAACTGCTACACTTAGAGCGTAGCCATGAAGCCCAAAATCTACATCTCGCACGCACCACTTTCCATCGAGGAAACTGCGAGGAGAGTGGGTGTGTCTGAGCGCCGTATGAAGGAGTTGATTGCGCTCGCCGCTGAACTGAGCGGATCGAAGGCGCCGCATCCCTTGCCGTCGAACCGCAAACCCCGTGGCCCAAAACAAGCACAACGCACCTCGCGCTGACGAATACGGTGTGTTTCTAAACATTCCGTATGACCGAGGCTTCGAGCCCCTCTATTTGGCGTATATCGCCGGCCTCATCGCCTTCGGGCTGGAACCACGGGCGACGGTCCAGATTCCGGGCGGCAAGCGCCGGCTTGATCGAATTGTCGATCTGATCCGAGATTGCAGGTACTCCTTCCACGATCTGTCCCGCGTCGAGCTGAATCAGAAACGACCCGCGACGCCTCGATTCAACATGCCTTTCGAACTTGGCTTGACCGTCGGATGGCAGAGGTTTAAAGAGCCGTCCCATACCTGGTGCGTCTTTGAATCGCGCAATTGGAGGGCGGGCAAATCGCTGAGTGACCTCAGCGGCACGGATGTGTACGTTCATGATGGCAAGCCGCCCGGAGTCTTTCGGGAATTACGCAACGCCCTCGTGTTAACAGATCATCAACCGACGGTGAGGCAAATGGCCGCAATTTATCGTGGATTGCGCCGGGGCTTGTCAGGGATCATGCGGAACGCCGGCGCAAGATCAGCATTCGAGGCGAGCGTCTTCGCAGATCTAATCGTTCTTGGCAGAGCCCTGGCAGCGCAGAGACCGGACTGACTCAGTACCCTTCCTCCTCGAGCGCCACCTTCCCCGCAAAGCTGCGATAGGTATAAACGAAGTAACCCGTAGTGAGCAGCATCCCCGGAATGAACCACGCCAGCCCCACCTTCAACCCGTACGGCGCGGCGGCCGCGTTGTAGACCGTCAGCCCGAGCCGCGGGTCCGTGTTCGACGGCAGCATATAAGGATACAGCCCGAACGCGGCGCTGGTCAGCATCCCCACGATGAACAGCGACGAGCACAAGAACGGCGCGACATTTCGGCGGTGCATCGCGCGCGTGCCGATCAGCCCGGCCACCGCCAGCAACGGAAACACGTAGCCCCAGGGCCGTGCGCTGAAGCTCTGGCTAAGCCGCGGCTGGATCGCGAAACTGCACCACGTGATCGCCACGGTAAGCGGCAGCAAGCACCACCAACCCGCCTGCGCCACCTTGCGCGCGCGTTGCTCCAATTCGCCGTCCGTCTTCAGCGCCACCCACAGCGCGCCGTGCACCGTGAGCGTCGCAAACGCCGCCACCGCTATCAGCACGGTGTACCAGTCCAGAATGCCCACCTCGCGCCCAATCCCAAAATTGGTCCACAGCGGCAGGAAGAACTCGTTGGCATCGTCGAGCGGCACGCCGCGCACCACGTTGCCCAGCGCCGCGCCGAAGAAGATGGCCAGCAGCGCGCTCGCTCCGCCGAACACCACGTCCCAGAACGGCTTCCATACCAAGCTGTCGATGTGATTGCGAAACTCGATCGAAATGCCGCGCAGGATCAGCAGCCACAACACCATCATCAGCGGCAGATAGAATCCGCTGAAGCTGGATGCGTACAGCGCCGGAAACGCGAAGAACAGCGTGCCGCCGCCGGCCAGCAGCCACACTTCATTGCCATCCCACACCGGACCGATCGAGCGCAGCACCTGCCGCCGCTCGCGATCCGTGCGCGCTACCAGGAGCTGGACGATGCCCGCCCCCAGGTCGAATCCGTCCAGCACCACGTACACGGCGATCATCACCGCCACCAGCATGAACCAGATCGTCTGCATTACGCCGCCTCCGGCCCGTGTTCGATCTCGTGGTACACCAGCAGCAGGAACAGCATGGCCAAAACCGCGTACATGCCCATGAACCCGATCAACGTAAACAGCGCGTTGCCCGCGGAAACATGTGGCGACACACCTTCGGGCGTGCGCATCAGGCCATAGATGAGCCACGGCTGGCGCCCGGCTTCCGCCGTGATCCAACCCGCCGTGTTGGCGATGTAGGGAAACGGCGCCGACAGCATCAGCAGCCAAAGCAGTTTGCGTTGCGCGAACAGCCGGCCGCGCCACAGTTCGACCGCGGCCAGCGCCATCACCGCGATGAAAATGGTCCCCAGCCCCACCATGATGTGATAGCTGAAATAGAGCAGCGGGATGTTATCCGGCCAACGGTCTGGCGGAAAGGCGTCGAGACCTTTCACCTCCGCCTTCCAACGCTGGTAAGTGAGAAAGCTCAGCGCGCGGGGCACCTCCAGGGGGTTGTCCAGCCGGCGCTTCTCCACGTCCGGTTGACCGATCAGGGCGAGCGGCGCGCCTGCTTTGGTTTCGAACAGCCCCTCCATGGCGGCCAGCGTAGCCGGCTGATGGAACGCAATGTTCTTGCCTTGCCCGTCGCCCGTGGGAAACACCATCAGAAAAGCCGACGCCAGACCTGCAATCACGCCGACCCGCACAAACGTCCGCCCGTACGGCTCCTCCCGCTTCACCAACAAGTAAAACGCGCCCACTGCGGCCATCGCGAACGCGGCCGTCACCACCGCGCCCGTCATGTTGTGCAGATACTGCCACAGCAGCCACGGGTTTAGCAGCAATGCCCAAAAGCTCGACAGCAGAATCTCACCCCGCGGCCCCAGCGCATAGCCCACCGGATGCTGCATCCAGGCGTCGGTCGCCACGATGAAGAATCCGGAAAGCCACGATCCCAGGAAGACCAGAAAGCCCGCGAGCCAGTGCTTCCTGGGTCCCAGTTTTTTCTCGCCGAACAAAAACAGGCCCAGGAAACTCGATTCCATGAAGAACGAGAACACGCCTTCCATGGCCAGCGTCTGTCCGATCACCCCGCCGGCCGACTTCGAAAAGCGCGCCCAATTGGTGCCGAACTGGAATTCCATCGGGATGCCGGTGACCACGCCCATGGCGAAGTTGATGGCGAAGATCCGCGCCCAGAATCGCGCCGCGCGATTGTAGTGCTCGTCCCCCGTGCGCAACGCCATGGTCTTGAGCACTACCAGCAGCAGCGCCAGGCCCATGGTCAATTGCGGAAAGATGTAGTGGAACGTAACGGTGAAAGCGAAATGCAGCCGGTGGATAGTCAACGCATCCATAATTCGAGACGGATTTCGAGGCGCGCCTTGCTCCTCCTTATGTTCGCACAATGGCCCCGCTGCACGCGAAGAAGTAAAGCTATATCGGGTCTGGAACTATAATATTCTTTTGATGTCAAGGCCTGCATCGCGGGCCACAGCGTCCGTGGGCTCGATGCCGTGGTGTGGCATGCACACCAGGGCATGACGCTCGATCAGATCGTCTCCCAATTCGCGGCTATCACTCTTGCCGGCGTCCACGCAGCACTCGCTTACTACTACGATCACATCGAAGAGATCCAGCAGGCGATGCGGGCGGAGCGCCTGGAAGAAGCATCCCGATCGGTGTCCACCGTTTTCATCCGGACGAACACATCTCAGCCCACATCGCGGCTGGCCTCCGGCGGCGCAGCATCGACGTGACCACCGCGGCGGATGCGGGCTTGGCCAGGGTTGGCCGGCGCGACCGCTATGCGGACGTGTCGCGGTATCGCAAGACGATGACTCTCCTGCTCCATGCGCAAGACGGGCCTGTCTACCGATTTAGACGGCCGGTAAGATAGGTAGTGTTGTCTTTGCTAGGATACGAAATGTGCCAGCGCTTGACAATCCGCCCTCAACGTGCTCCGTAGAAGCCGGCGGCATCACCGTCACCCGGCGCGAAATCATTCAGGCTGTGCATCAGGTTTTGATGGAGTACTTTGAGTTTGTTCCCGTTGGCGGCGAAGGTGTAGCGTTCGCGCCAGACGAGGCTGATGCAGTAGCTTGGAACGTTCTTCGTCTTTTGGATCGGCCTCACGGGCAGCCGGGCTAACCAATCTCACGAATGCTGCGATTGAGTTGAGCGTATCGTAAAAATCCGCTAGGATGTGCTCAAGTTCCTTCTTTGAATAGCAGGACGCCCTCTTGAGCCATTGGGCCGCATGGGCACTCTCACCATGAACGACAACAAACCCAGTGGAGGGTGCCAAGTGAGCACATGTCTTCTGCCACCGAAGCGGTTCAATCGGATCGATGAGGATCAAGTGTTCGGGTGCAGCATCGGAGTAGGCCCATAGCCAGTGGGCAAACTTATTGCGATGCTTTTCGTCTTGGGCAAAGATGTCGAGCAGCGCCTCAAATATCCGATAATTATCCTCGCTTAGAACTGGTTTGGCGGCAGCCTTAAGGGAGAATGTTTACCAGCGGATA
>PKYZ01000016.1:222-3724 GCA_003132865.1 Bryobacterales bacterium | reverse complement strand
GGTTAATTACCGAAAACTCACGATCATCCGGCGGAAAGGCCACTGAGACCGCTTGGCGGAGGGAGAGCGTGGGCGCGGCAAGATAGCTGCCGATATGACGAAACAACGTCCTTGTTTCGGACATGGCACTCTGCGCGGCCCACGCCCCGGTCGCCCGGAATACTGTTTCGGGCCAGTTTCCGAGGGCCTGACGATGCGGACTAAGCTACAATACTCGAAGAAGATGTTTATGCGCCTTGCACGGCCGGTGTTTAGGTACTCTGCAGCGACGGTCGTCCTCCTGCTGGCATCTGGAGCAGCCCCATTTCAGTGTTCCACTTCCGATGATCTGGCGCTCGGTATACCGTTGCAAACCGGGAACGTTTGGACTTACCGGGGAACCCAGACTGTCAGAACCAATCCTACGTCGATACCTGCCGCCTTTCATACCGCTCCCATCAAATTAGAGATGAGGGTTGTCCAAGTGGTTCGTCGAGCTGGCATCACCGGCGCACTCGTCCGCGGATTTCCATATGACCTGCGTGGCGGCCGACCGGCAACCTACGCAATTATCGAGGTGGGGCGGAAGGTCTTTCTGGTAGAGGGTCAGCGTGCCGAAACCGTATTCAATCGCCTGAACAACCGCGGCGATTCAGATTTTGGTGACCTCGTCAAGGATTCTGAGGTTCTCTTTGGGACACCGCTGGCCGTCGGGCAGAAGTTTTGTGAAAGCGAACAAATCGCACGAGATGGTGATATGTACTGCTGGAAAGTCACTAGGAAAAGACCGTTCGCGCACACCGGTGTCAATGGATTGCGCGCAGGAAGCAGCACCGAGTACGAAATCACGAATCGGGCAAATGACGGTTACAGCTCGTTCGGCATTTCCCCGGGAGTAGGCATCACGAGGTTCTCATATGAGGCCATGTGCGCCAGTTGCGGAGATAAGGCCGAGATTCGCCTGGTCGCATATCAGAGGGGGGCGTTCACCATGACGTGAGATTCCTTTCCGGACCTCGGTAACGTGACCGTTCAGGCCAACCTGGCAACACAACCGGGAGGTCCGGGGCTGGCCTTCTGCTCCGATTGGAGGACTGTAAACACGTCCCAATAAGCCGTTCGAGAACCCTGCGTAGCGGAGACCCGTCACATGGCTTGCTTCCGACAGCGGCCTTCTACCATGAATCTTCGGTCTGGAACACCATAATATAGCAAGACGAGCCGCACGCCATAACGGTCGATAATGCTGCATAACGCCGTCTACAAAAGCCGATCTTGGCTTCCCTGTTTGGTTCGGGGCTGCGCCGGGTTAGCGAAGGACGCGCCGAGACGCCGGCCGTATCGAGGTGTATACTGGAGCCAACTCAGAAAACCTGGCTAGCAGCCGATGGCAGTCAACGGCAAGCGGCGTTTGCCCAATAACGCCACTGCGGCAGGTAACCGCCACGACTGGGGGCCACGCGTCGTGAGGCACCAAGCGGAAGGCTTGTACGCTGCCATGGAGGGTTCTTGAAAAAGTTGCGGATCGGGATTATCGACATCGTCTCCAAAGGTCCTACTCGGGCCTTGTACGCACGCATAATGAACGCCAGCCTCGCCAGTATCATGCCCCAGGTCATTGGAGTCTGGTGCAAAGAGGAGGGACACGAGGTGGCCTTCGTTTGTTACACGGGCTTTGAAGATCTGCTGACGGAGTTGCCGGATAACGTCGACGTGGTCTTCATCGGCGCGTTCACCGAAGCCGCGCACACGGCGTACGCCCTGAGTAATCTTTTTCGTGGGAGAGGGGCGATCACCGTGATCGGGGGGCCGCACGCCCGGTGTTACCCTGAAGACGCCGCACGTTATTTCGACTATGTGCTGGGCTTCACGGATAAGGGTACGCTCCGTGACGTCTTGCGGGACTGCTCGCAACACCGGCCCGCGGGTGTCAACCTCGCGGCCTCCCAGCAGCCCAGAACCCTTCCGGGGGTACGCGAACGTTGGCAGTTTATCGAACCGACGCTCAGGAAAGCGCCCCTCCTCAAGATGGTTCCCATGCTCGGCAGCCTGGGGTGCCCGTACACTTGCGCCTTTTGTATCGATTCCACGGTGCCCTATCAAGCCATGGACTTCGAGGTACTCCGCGAGGATCTGCGGTTCCTGCTGACCAAATTCAAACGGCCCCTGGTAGCCTGGCACGATCCCAATTTTGGAGTCCGCTTCGACGACTCCCTGGACATGATCGAGGACGCGGTCCCTTCCGACAGCATCGACTTCGTCGCCGAAAGCAGTCTGTCCCTGCTTTCCGAACCGCACCTCAAGCGGCTCAAACGCAATTCATTCAAAGGCGTCCTTCCCGGCATTGAATCCTGGTTCGCGCTGGGCGACAAATCGAAGACTGGCGCGTTGCTCGGGATGGCCAAAGTTCGCCAGGTGTCCGAACACGTCAATCTGATCCTGCGGTACATACCCTACATCCAAACCAACTTCGTGCTGGGACTCGATTCTGACGAAGGGCCCGATCCTTTTGAACTCACCAAGCGATTCCTGGACATGACCCCGGGGGCCTTTCCGGCCTATTCGCTGCTCTCCGCATTCGGCCGGGCTGCGCCGCTCAACCTGGATTACCAGCGATCCAACCGCGTGCTGCCCTTCCCATTCCACTTCCTCAACAATAACGGCGCCATGAACGTCAAGCCGGCAAACTATTCCTGGCAGACCTTCTACGACCAGATCATCGACCTGACCCGGTATTCCTTCTCCACGCGCGCTATCTTCCGCCGCTTCCTGGCGACGCAAGGGGTGACTGCACGTTGGTTGAACCTGGTGCGCGCGGTTTCGACGGAGGGCTTCGGAAGGGCCAGGTACTACCGGGAGATTCGCCATCGCCTGGACACCGACCCGCAATTCCCGCCCTATTTCGAGCAGGAGAGCAGCATGCTTCCCCAGTTCTACAAAAATATAGTGCGCCAGGATCTCGGACCGCTGATGGAGTGGCTTCCCGCGGGTGCTCTCTATCACGATCCCAACGCCTACCTGAAGTCCGAGCGCTCCAAGGATGTGGTAGTCCTCGTTTAACCGCAGCCGGCGCACTTTTTCTTCGGGGCGCACGCACTTTCGGTTTGCGTGCGTTTCCGCCGATCAGGCGGAGGCACCGTGAAGGAACGCTCGCCGAAGTAGCTACCGATAGGCGAATTAACGCAGAACTGGGCGATCAATCGCTTCGGTTTGGGCCTCACCCACGGGGCTGCGGGAGGGCCCCGGAAATGGCGACGCCTCCTTCGCCGCTGGAGCAAAGATACCCCGGGGCCTTCCAATCGGCAGTTGATGCCGGCGACCTCACTGCCGCTGACGAAAAAGGCATGCAGCGATACCCGGCGCTTGTGACCACACTGACGCGGCTGGGCATCGGCATTTTCGGACGGACGCAAAAGGCGTTATGCCGCTCTTTATTAGCCGAGCTTTCTATGATCTATGCGCTCAAGGGCGACCCAGACTGGTGTGTAATGGACCCCAAAATTTGGGCACGAAAAAGGCCTTT
>PKYZ01000016.1:0-140 GCA_003132865.1 Bryobacterales bacterium | reverse complement strand
GTCTTCGGCAACGGTCGCGAGCAAGTGCGCCAGGAGGCCGAGGCCGAAAAGGACGAGCTCTACAAACAGATCGGCCAACTGAAGGTGGAGTTGGACTTTTAAAAAAAAGGATCTGATTTTATCGCTTGAGGACCGTCGCC
>PKYZ01000908.1 GCA_003132865.1 Bryobacterales bacterium | reverse complement strand
CTAGCGTCTTGCAGCCGCCCAGAGCACTGCATTTCGCACCACTTTCCGGTAGGCCGGGTTCTCGTGCGCTTGTCTCCCATGCCCGAGCTGGATATAAACGACGCGCGACTTCTGATAGGGACAGATCCAAGCCACAGGTTTTTCGCTGAGCGGGTGATTCGTTTCCAGCAGCACCTGTATCTTCGGCGATAGCCACACGTGATTGTACACTTCGTCCACAATATCGAAGTCCACAATTCCGTCGGTGATCGCGTGTTTCATCGTGCGGTGGATGGTCAGTGCCTGGTCGTGCTTGTATGTGGATGCCGGCAAATCACCATCAGGCGCCATGAGGTAACGTCCACCTACAACATCCTCGTACCACCACGGCCAATGCTGGTTATCCGCAAGGGCGTGGTGGAGTACAACTACACCTTTGCCGGCTTCAAGGAACTCGCGGAGATGCTGCCGTTCGCGATCATCGTTCGTATCGGCCAAATCGTATAGCACCAAAACGTCACAATCGTGACGAAAATCCTCCTGATAAGCGGAAGGATGAGGGTTCACCGTGATATCGAAGTCAGTGTCAGCCTGGAACACGTCGTAGAACGAAATCTCGTGCGGGTGGCCGCCGGTGATGAGCTGAATACGGATTGACTTGTCGCCCTGAGGTTCCGCAGTGAACCCCAGCAGGACGATCAAAGCAGTCAGCGACGACAATCTCAAGAGCAAACTCATATGTCCCAGGCAGGCTGCCAAGCAACCTGTCTCTTCTGGAAATACGCCAGATTTCCCATGTGGCAAGCCATTGCGCCGTAGTGCCCCTGCTCCACAGTAGCGTTGGGCTCCTTGCGGCTGCGAACACAATCCAAGAAGTTCTTCATGTGTTCGTCCCGCGTGCCTTGCACGACAATATCGTCATTCGGAGCCTTGCTGTTCGCGGGCAGGAAGCGGTACCCGTATCGGAAGATATGAAGCCTTCCACCCGTGCCGATAAAGACAATGTCTTCACTTTCGCGCGGCACTGTGTCTGTGAGACTGGCTTCGAATGTAACGCTGACCTTCTCGGGATATTCGAGCACTAAGTTGATGTTGTCAGGAGTATCCCGACCATCGTCGTACTGGTAAATTCCGCCGCCGGCTACGGCAGTGGAAGGCTTGGTGAGGCCAAGATACCACTGTGCGACATCGACTTGGTGCACGAACAGACCACCGGTTTGTCCGCAGCAAAGATCGAGATAAGAGTAGCGGTTAAAGAATTTCTTGGGATCCCAAGGAATCTTCGGGAGGGTCCCAAGACAAGCATGCCAGTCGAGACCGGCGGGTTTGTTCTCCATTCCTGGAGGAGGTTTCAGGAGGTAGTAAATGTTATTGTTCCAGATAGTCCGAACCATGTGAACGGGCCCGAGACGTCCGGAATCAATAAATTTCTCTTTTGCTTCCCAGAAGTGCTGCGTGCTGCGCTGCTGGACGCCAACTTGAACGATGCGTCCGGTCTCGCGCACGGTGCGGACCATCGGCGGACCCTGCTCCGGTCGCGACGTCATCGGCTTTTCCACGTAGACATCCTTGAGAGCTCGGCAAGCGTCGGATGCGACCATGGTGTGATAGTTATCCCAGGTGGCAACAATTACCGCATCGATATCTTTGCGATCGAGGAGACGCCGATAGTCGGCGTACAATTCGACGTTTTGATTTGTTATTGTTCTGGACTCTTCTCGCCGCTGATCCCATGCGTCGGATACGGCGACCCATTCGATGCCACCGACTCGATTTGCTTGATCAATGAGGTACGAACCCCTAGCCCCCGCGCCGACGACGCCCATCCTAATGCGATCGTTGGCGCCCATAACGCGCATCGCCGACGCTGCCGCAAGTGATGCTGCCATAAAGTGCCTTCTAGAAACAGAGTCCATGTTCGTTATTCCATCCCGCCTGAAGTGTGAGTGATAAGTTCTTTCGCGCGCCCGCTCCCGGCTGTTACCGATTCGGCGGCGTCCCGCCAGTGTCGGAGTCTCTCAGCGGAAAGCATGACGTTCTCTTTCCCTCCGATTTCGAGAGTAGTTGTTCCGTCAAACCCGATGGTTTGCAGCGCTCCAACGATTTTCGGTATTCCGACCAAGCCGTCCCCTAGAGGAATGGTGCCCATTCCGCAACCGAAGATCTGGCCTCTTCGGGGGAGCCATTCGGGACCGATGTCTTTCCAGTGAACGTGCTTAATTCTGCTGCCGAAGCGCGATATATAGTCCAGTGGATCCGAGCCCGCGAGCCAGCTGTTTCCGGTGTCAAGACAAATGCCGACGGAAGACGCATGTCCAAGTGCATCGAGAAGTTCGGTCATCCGTTCTGGAGAGCCGGTTACCACGCCATGCGGCTCGATCAGTAGTTCGATCCCGAGCTCCTCCGCCCACTGAATGGGCGCGTACAGCTTCTCGCAAATGGCAAAGATGCGTTGCTCTGGCGTGAGATTTTGCCCAAAGGAAGTCTTCGGGTCACCCTCGGAAGTGATCACGTGCGTGATCCCCAAATCGCGAGCCAGGCGGATCGCTTTGATGATTTCGAAAGTGCCGTAAGTATCCGGGCTCGGCGGATCGAGCAGGTTGGAATGAGCGCAGAAGCACGTCAAAGTGATGCCTGAGTGTTCTGCCAGGGCACGAATCTTACCGGCACGTGAGTCGAGGCTGACCGAGGCGGCGAAGCCATATTCCACGCCGAGCATGCCGCCGTTGTGATTGTCCGTGATGTCAGCAAAATAAATGCCCATCTCCCGGATGAGTTGAAACTGTCGTTCCAGCGGAGCGAAAGGTTCTACGAGTGCGAAGCAGCCGATTTTCATGGCAGTTGGTGGATTCCGACGTCCGAAGAAATTTCCTCAGGTTGCCCTTTTGCGGAGACATGAGATTGCAACGCCCTTGACAGCGATCATGATTTGCTATACCATGCTAATTCTTTCAACAATCTTTGCTCGTTTCGCATCTTCAAGGAGGATTTTAGAGTTTTTTAGTTAATCGTGTCTTTCAGAATTTCGGGACTGCGAAAATTTGAACATTCGTTTCGGACGAATCCACGAGGACGGGTTGTGTATGCCTTCGCCTATTCCGATCTATACGGCTCATGACGAGAAATACCGGGCAGATAGTTGCCGTCCGCTCCTGACGGCAGCCGGTAAAACGCTTCGACTTGCGGCCCTGCAACACGGACACTATCCTGGGAACGCTCTTCCTGCCGGAGCGCTTGCGGGTGTCAAGATGGTGGGTTTTTGGGACGCCCAACGTGACCAGGAGTGGGGATTGGAATGGCATAGAAACGAAGGCATCGAACTGGCATTCCTTGAGACCGGACATCTTGAGTTTGGGGCGGATCAGTGTGAGTACGATCTCCGGGCTGGCGATTTGACGATTACACGCCCGTGGCAACTTCACAGGGTGGGACACCCCGTTGTTACCGCCAGCCGATTGCATTGGCTGATCATCGATCTGGGCGTGAGGCGGCCCGACCAGCCTTGGAGGTGGCCGCCCTGGGTGTTGCTCACGCCGGCGGACAAGGAAGAGATTACCAATCTGATGAGCCTGAATGAACAGCCTGTCTTGAAAGCAAATGGGGACATCAGGCGGTGCTTCAAAGGGATAGCACACGCCATTGAGACAGATCAAAACGGAAGCAGCGTTTCGCGCCTCACGTCGAGGCTGAACGACTTGTTCGTTTCACTTCTTGACGTACTGAGGTCGAGACCGGTGCAATACGACCATTCGCTTACGAGCACATCTCGCTCAGTGCAACTCTTTCTGGACGACCTAAGCGCACATCCGGAACACCTCGCGCTGGAGTGGACCGTGGAGGAGATGGCGCAGTCCTGCGGACTCGGTGTTTCTCAGTTCAGCCACCACGTGAAGTGTTTGGTGAACCTGACACCGATGCAGTACCTCTGCAAGTGTCGTATCGATCGCGCCGCGACGATTCTCGCAGCCGCGCCAGCCAGTCGCATTACGGATACAGCGCTCAACTTGGGTTTCTCTTCAAGTCAATACTTCGCCACTGTTTTCCGGCGGCGCTTCGGGTATTCACCGCGCAGTCTGCGTCTCCGGGCCGGCACGGAGGCTCGGAAGGATTGAGACAGGAGGTCACGGAGTCGATCGGCCTTCGATCACGACTAGCGACGGCTTCTGCTCCAGTTCTAAGCTGGCTGCCTTGGCCTTGTCGACTTCGTCCATCAGTTTCGCACCCGCCTGACTGTTTCCAGACTTCAAATAGAGCCGTGCAAGCTGGTATTTCGCACCGACCGCGCTCGGATCCAGCTTGACAGCCATCTCCAGATTGTGGATTGCGGCTTTCGGATTGGTTTCCGCATAAAGCTTTCCCAGGTGATAATATGCCGCTGAAAAGCGAGGATTCAATGTGATGGCGACATCGAACTGAGCTACGGCCATCTGCAACGCTCTTCGGTTGGCACCGGCATCTGAACGCGATCTGTCGAGTGCATATCCATAGAGGTAATGCAGATAGAAGTCTTTTGGGAACTGCCCGACGCCGGAACGCAATTCGATAAGCGCGTCGCTTATCCTGTCGGACATAATGTCGCTGACGGCAAGCGCAGCGAGAGCAACCGGGTGATCCGGAGTCAGGGCAATCGCTTCAGAAAAACTTTCCCGGGCTTCAGCGTGCTTATCAGAATGTTCGAGTGTTATCCCCCTCTGGACCAGCAAGCGATAAGAGTGCGGCATACGACGTAGGCCAAGGTCGATGATTTCAAGAGCCAGGCCGTTATTCCTGAACTTCGTGCAGAGCAGGCTCAGGTCGATGTAATGGTCTTCAGATGCAGGTTCAATCTGAATCAATTTGCGCAGCGCGTCGATAGCGACATCGAGCTTCCCGGCCTTCTCCGCAATCTGAGCCAATAGAGTGAGGATTTGACCATCTGGGGACCGTAGCGTTGCCTCCTGCGCGAACCTGATCGCTTCTTCTGTCCTGCCGGCTTTTGCGAGCAAGTCGACCCTTTCGTATGCGAGTCCCGGAAGGGCGCGGTTTAGGGTCTCCGCGCGGACCAGTTCGTCCAGTGCCTCGTTATTGCGACCGCAATCAGAGAATGCGGCGGCTGCATCCAGTTCGTCTCCAGCCGACAGGTCCGCTCTTTTCTGAAGTGCATCGATCATGGCTCCGCCTCGCGCCGCGTCGCCCGCGCGACAAAGAGAGCGGATAAAGGAAATATGAGCGCGAGGCTCCCGGCTCGACAGTTCTCCAGCCTCTCCGAAATATCGGATAGCATCGCCATCGCGAAGGCGCGCGGAAGCAATCATTCCAAGGAACAGGTTCGCCTCCGCGCGGGTTTCGGGAAATCTCAGCAGCGTTTCGAAATGAGAGATTGCGCTGTCGTAACGCTCGAGATTGAACTCCGCGATAGCGAGGTTCTTCAACGCGGGCCTAAAGCCTTGATTGAGACGGAGGGCCTCTTGAAACAACGGAAGCGCGTCCCCGGGGCGATTCTTCAGGCAAAACGCCGCTCCAAACGTGTTTAGCAAAATAGGATTGTTCGGATGTGCTTTGTTTTCAGCGTCTAACACTTCAATAGCTTCATCGACCCGGCCTTGGCGCAGCAGTTCCATACCATACGAGAGCCGTGGCGAAGGGGTGGGCGATTCGGCAGCCAAGGCAACCAGAGTGACAAGTCCAGGAACGAGAAATTGCAGTATGGTCAGTTTGAGCGGCATGATGCAGCCCCCCTACAACGGCGGAACCTACCATTGAATCTCAAAACACTCAAACGCGCAAGTTGTTGCGGTGCGGCGCTCGCGTTCGAAGGTCATGCCCAGAGAGTAAAACAGGTTGGTCAAATCAATCAAATCAATCGATCAAACGCGGAATCGCTGGGCTGGCGGCCCGCACAACGCCTGCTCTGTGAGCAGCCGGGCCAAGTTGTGCGCCGCGCGTTTGTTCAATTTTTTGCGGTCGGCGGAACGTGAAAGACACTTCTGTGGCGATTCGAGTAGACTCCTAAACGGGATTGGGTACTTTGGAGGTGCTTATGCAGAATGTCAGCCGGTCGTTCTTCTTCCTGGTGTTATTGCCGTTAGCCGCTTTGGCGCAGTATACAAGCGCGATTGAGGGAACAGTGACAGACGCGAGCGGCGCCGTTCTGCCCGCAGGGGCCGTTAAGATCACGGACCAAAATCTTGGCGTCACTCGCGCCGCGACCGCTAACGGGGACGGGTTCTTCCATGTTGGCGAACTGGCCGCCGGGACCTATGAAGTGTCCGTTGAAGCGCGCGGCTTCAAGACGTGGCTGATCAGAGACCTCAAAGTGGAAACAAGCCAGACGAGGAGCGTATTCCCGGTGCTAGAGGTTGGCGCCGTAACCAGCGAGGTTAAAGTGACAGCGGAAGCGAACGCCGTGAACGTAGCCACCGCTGATGTCACCAACTACATTAAGCAGGAAACAATTGAGAANNCCTGGTGTCACAGGAACGGGCGAGACCGGCGGTGGAAACGGCACGTTCTCGAACAACTACGGCGGGGAGATGGGCATTCGTCTCAATGCCGACGGACAGCGACAGGACTCCAACGAAATCATGTTCAACGGAAGTTATGCCGAAGTGCCGTCCCGGTCAGGGTCGTTCATGGTCAGCCCCATTCCTGATTCCATTCAGGAGTTTCGTGTCGAGGCTGCGAATTTCTCCGCGGTGAAAGGGCGGCAGGGCGGGGCGTTTCTTGAACTGGTGTCCAAATCCGGCTCGAACGACTGGCACGGCACAGTTGGCTACGTGTTCTCTGGCAACACCCTCACGGCCAGAACTATCGCTGAAGCTTCGATTCCGTCCTTTTCACAGCATGATGGATGGGTCACTGTCGGAGGCCCAATCAAAAAGAACAAGACATTCATCTTTGGCGCTTTTGACATTATCCACGCCGGGACCGCATTCACGAGCGTCGGCACCGTTGAAACGCCGCAGTTCGAGCAATACGTGAAGAGCAATTTCCCGAAATCGATCGCTGCGCAGATCTTCTCCATGTCGACGACTGTCGTTCCGACTGCGAACATTATTACCGTCGGGCAACTCAAGGTGCAAACGCCGGGCCTGTTCGACGCGACGTCGACTATTCCGAACTCGTTGCCGGCGGAAGGTACCGCTACGGTCTCAGCGATCTCACCTGATGTCGGGCAGCAATACCAGGTTCGCGTCGACCACAATTTCTCAGACAAAGATCGGCTGTTTGGCTATTTTTATTATGAAACGGCCAACGCGGAGAGTGTGAATGCAATCCGGCCAGGTTACTCGCAGCCGGGACTGCACCAGAACCTCTGGAGTAAAGAAGAATGGACTCACATTTTCTCGCCAACGTTCGTGAACTCGGCTTCGTTCCGGTGGTCCAGAGCCAGTGGCGATACGGGCACAGTGGTAGGGAACGCTCTCAACGAGGTGCCGGTAATCGGCATCACCGGAACAACCGGCTTCGGAGCATGGGGGCCGGGCGGATGGTACACGCCCACCTGGGAGTGGCACGAGTTGGCGAGCATGAACCGGGGGAAGCATAACATTCAATTTGGCGTGGAGCAGACCTTGCCCAACGACTCGGTGCCGTGGAAGATCACGCTCACGAGGCCTACGTTTGAATTCGCCAATCTCCTGGATTTCGCACAGGACATGCCATATTCTCAGTCAGGTCCGACCATCAACGTCGCCACAGGTCAGGTTGAGGGGGCCTATCTGAGATACCACACTCTTTTTACCGGAGCGTTTATCCAGGACGATTGGAAGTTGAAGCCGTGGTTTACGCTCAACCTCGGGGTGCGCGATGATGATTACGGGCACGGTATCACCTACACTGGCGACTCGGACCCGGGCTGCTACGTATTTCCGGCGACCGGTGGCACCTTCCTCCAGAACATTGCGAACGGAACCGCCAAGTGTGTAAAAACGGTAATTGACCATAGGCTGTGGAATCTCGACCCAAGATTTGGCTTCGCCTGGGATGTGTTCCACAACGGATCCATGTCCGTGAGGGGCGGCTATGGGATGTTCCGTGACCGGATTCCACAAAACTGGTTCTCGACCCTGAATCTGGTTGGTCCGCCGCTCATCGTCACACCGAGTCTCACCACATATCAGGGAGCCACTTTGACTTATGGGCTTGGCGCAGAGGCCGGTGGAGGCTGGCCTAAACCGAACGTCTCTTACACGCTCAACGCGGCCGGAGGTGTAGCAGGACTTCCATCGGACATCATGGGCATCGACCCGAATATTAAGTCACCGGAAATCCAGAACTGGATGCTGGCGATTCAGAAGCGGTTGCGGTCTGACCTCATGCTTGAAATCAACTATACTGGCTCTGCGGATCATCATCTTCCGGTACAGACGGATATCAACCGCTACGCCGGTGATCTGCTCACTGGCACGCTGCTGCGCCCGAACCCGAACTTCGGGCAGATCGTGTACGACGAGACTGTGGGAAACTCGTTCTCGAACTTGCTCTCGGGCATGGTCCAGAGGCAATTTAGCAAGGGGTTGTCCTTGCGTGCGGTTTACACGTACGGCAAGACCCTCGACGACTTCAGCACGACCGGCCTACCGATATCGAACATTGCAACCACGCCGGTATTTGACGCCCAAAACCTCGGGTTGCAGCGCGGACGCGCGGACTTCGATATCCGCAATCGTTTCACCTACGATGCGACGTGGGCTCCGCCTAAACTCAGCGGCGGATGGTACGCCCCCCTGCTGAACAATTGGCGGCTGGGCACATTGGGCATATTCCAGAGCGGACTTCCGTTTACGGTCTATACAACGGCGCCGTATCCAATTGGAGACTATAACGCGGACGGGTACAATTATGACCTGCCGAACTCCCCTAAATTCGGCAACTCCCTTTCCGGCTTGAGCCGGAATCAGTACCTGGCGGGCATTTTCACGGCCAGCCAGTTTCCCGTCCCGGTCCCAGGTCACGACGGCGATCTCGGCAGAAACACATTCCCCGAGCCTGGTCTCATAAATGTGAACCTGAGGGTTATGCGGCAATTCCACGTGCCGTGGTTGACGCATGAAGGCGCGGCCCTTCAGTTTAGCGCCGACATCTTTAACGTGCTGAACCGCGCAAACCTGGATGCCGTTCACAATGATCTAAGCGATCCACTTTTCGGCCGATCAACGGATTCTGTTGGTCCGCGATCGGTTCAGCTTGGCGCCCGGCTCCAGTTTTGACAGAACGTTTCCGCTGCGGGCTCGCCCCGACACGAGCCCGCGATTCGCCAGCCGCAATCGTGTATCATTAGCAAGGGAACACCCAGAGCGATTCGCAATTTGGGCTGTCAGTAGGTTCATGAAAATCTCCCGACGCGAGTTTGCGGCGCTTCTTGCGGCGCCTAGGTTGCTCGGCCAGATGGCAACCCGCAACATCACGGCGCAGAAAAGGAGCCGGCCGTCTAGAATCCCGTTTGTCGCGCATTTCGTCGACGTGGCTGCACAAGCCGGCTTGCGATTTCCCACGGTCTATGGGCCGGCAGACCATAAGGATTACCTTCTGGAAGAGAATGGGTGCGGGTGCGCATTTCTTGACTACGATAACGATGGCTGGATGGATCTGCTCGTACTCAGCGGCACGCGGCTGCACGGGCCTCCGGAAGGCACAAGTAGCCGCCTCTACAAGAACAACCGCGATGGAACGTTCCTCGATGTGACGAAAGATGCCGGTTTGTTCGGCGCAGAATGGGCCTCTGCAATCACTGTCGGCGATTACGATAACGACGGCTTTGATGATCTCTTTATTACGGCGTACGGACGCAACACGCTGTATCACAACAACGGCGATGGCACCTTCACCGATGTGACGCGGAAGGCCGGTCTGCTTGACTCCGAGGTGCGGTGGGGCTCCGGTTGTTGCTTCGTTGATTATGACCGTGACGGTCATCTGGACTTGTTTGTATCAAATTATTGCCGATTTGACTTAGCGACCGTGCCGAAAGCCGGAACTCCTGGGAGTGAAGCCACCTGTAACTGGAAGGGCATTTCCATTCCCTGTGGGCCGCGTGGCCTTCCGCTTTCCCGGCACTCTCTCTACCACAACAACGGAGACGGCACGTTTCGTGAGGTCAGTTCAGAAGCGGGTATCGCCAAAGTTCGTCCGGGTTACGGCCTGACAGTAGTGGCTGCTGACTTTGATAATGACGGCTGGCCGGACATTTACGTCGCCTGCGATTCGACGGCCAGTCTTCTTTTCCGCAACCGGCATAACGGCACATTCGAAGAGATCGGCCTGAGGAGCGGTGTGGCGATTAACGAAGATGGCCAGGAGCAGGCAGGCATGGGAATCGGCGTCGGCGATATCAATCTCGATGGCAATCTTGATATTTTCAAGACTCATTTTGCCGATGACACGAATATTCTGTACATCAATGATGGCGCGGGGATGTTCGAGGATAGGACACTAGAGTCGGGACTTGCGGTCGAAACACGCTTCGTTAGTTGGGGGGCGGGCATCGTGGATCTGGACAATGACGGTTTGCCGGATATCTTCTATGTAACCGGCAACATCTTTCCGAATCTCGACTCCAGGCTGCCGAACTACCCTTACAAGACGCCGCGCGTAATATTCAGAAACCTGGGCAATGGCCGCCTCGAGGAGCTCATCGAAGACGCTGGTCCAGCAATTTCAGCAGTTCATTCCAGCCGAGGGTGCGCGTTCGGCGATTTTGATAATGATGGCGATATCGACATCCTGGTTGTGAACCTTAACGAACCACCTTCGCTTCTTCGCAACGACATCAGCGGAAACAACCACTGGATCAAGGTGAAGCTGATCGGTACGGTTTCAAACCGCAGCGCGATTGGCGCACGGGTTGTCTGCTCTTACGGGTCACGCCAGCAGGTTCAGGAGGTCATGGCTCAATCCAGTTTCTTCTCCTGCAACGACCCACGGCTTCACTTCGGGCTGGGCAGTGCCACGTCGGCTAGTCTGAAAATCCGCTGGCCTCGGGGTGCCACGCAGGTACTGCGTGACGTTCGCTGTAACCAGATCCTAACGATACGCGAACCGATTGGCCCACCAAAATCGGTCTAACCGTGCCAGGGCGCGGGGACCGGGGTTCGAGCCCTCCTG
>PKYZ01000677.1 GCA_003132865.1 Bryobacterales bacterium | reverse complement strand
CCTGGAGGTCTGCCCCACACCTGTAACATTCGCATTGCTTTGCAGCATCTTATACTGAGAAGATATGAAGCAGGATTCCCCGTCCGCCGTCGACCCGGCGGCGCCGCCCGATACTCTGACGAAGCCAGCGCCCTACCAGGCGCCCAAGCAGGCGCACGGTGCGCCACGGCGTTCCAGGAGGGTCTGGGTCTGGCTGGCGGTTCTGGTCCTGGCGGCGGCGATCGCGTATTATTTCTGGTCGAAAAATAATCCCGCCGGCGGCGCTTCCGGAGCAGCCGCGCAAGCGCAGAAGAAAGGCCCTGCCGCCATACCGGTGGTCGCGGCGAAAGCCCGTAAGGGGAATATCCCGGTCTACTTCACCGGTCTCGGCGCGGTGACCCCGATCTACACGGTGGAAGTGAGAAGCCGCGTGGACGGTGAATTGATGCAGATCAACTTCAAAGAGGGGGAGCTCGTTCATAAAGGCGACGCGCTGGTAGAAATCGACCCGCGGCCTTACCAGGTTCAATTGACGCAGGCGGAAGGACAACTGATCCGCGACCAGGCGCTGCTCGAAAACGCGCGCGTCGATCTGGCGCGCTACAAAACGTTGCTGGCGCAGAACGCGGTTCCCGAACAACAGGTGGTTACGCAGCAGTCCCTGGTGGCGCAGGAACAAGGAATCGTGAAAACCGACCAGGGGGCCATCGACAGCGCGAAGCTCAACATCACCTACAGCCATATCCTGGCGCCGATCACGGGCCGCCTCGGTCTGCGCCTGGTGGATCCCGGAAACATCGTGCATGCCAGCGACACCAACGCCCTGCTGGTGATTACGCAAATCGACCCGATCAGCGTGATCTTCACCATTCCCGAGGATCAGCTTCCCGTGGTGGTCCAGAGGTTTTCGGCCGGGCAGCACTTGAACGTTGAGGCGTGGGACCGCACGTCGAACACGAAACTGGCCACGGGAGTGCTGGCCACGCTGGACAATCAGATCGATCCGACCACCGGCTCGCTGAGGCTCAGGGCCAACTTCGACAACAAGAATAACAAGCTGTTCCCCAACCAATTCGTGAACGTGAAATTGCTGGTGCAACTGAAGCAGAACGTCACGCTGATCCCCACCGCGACGGTGCAACGCAATTCTCAAACCACCTATGTCTTTCTAGTGCAGCCGAACAACAAGGCGACGGTGCGTCCCATCACGCTCGGCACGACTGAAGGCGACGATTCCGAGGTTACGGCGGGTCTTGTGCCCGGCGATGTAATCGTGATGACCGGCGTCGACAAGCTGCAGGAAGGCACGCTAGTGACCGCGCACCTGACCGGTGACACGGGGCACACGCCGGGCCGGCCGGTGAGCGGTCCACTTCCGGCCGGCGCTGCTGCGCCGGCCGCGCTGCGGCAAGCCACCACCCCCGCGCACAAGGGAAGGTAGATGAGCCCCTCCCGGACATTCATTCTCCGCCCCATCGCCACGTCTTTGCTCATGGTGGCGATCACCCTTACCGGCATTGTGGCCTACAAGCAGTTGCCCATCTCCGCTCTGCCGGAAGTGGACTATCCGACCATCCAGATCATCACGTTTTATCCGGGTGCCAATCCGGACGTGATGGCTTCCTCGGTCACGGCGCCGCTGGAGCGGCAATTCGGCCAGGTGCCCGGTCTGCAGCAGATGACCTCCACCAGCTCCGATGGTTCTTCGGTGATCACCCTGCAATTCAGTCTCAGCCTGAACATCGACGTCGCGGAGCAGGAAGTGCAGCAGTCTATCAATGCCGCCGGAACGTACCTGCCGGCCGACCTTCCGAACCCGCCCATTTACAGCAAGAGCAATCCGGCGGATACGCCGATCATAACGCTGGCGCTGACTTCCGCCGATCTGCCCCTTTCGCAGGTCGAAGACCTGGCCGACACGCGCCTGGCGCCCAAGATCTCGCAATTACCGGGCGTCGGTCTGGTGAGTATCAGCGGAGGCCAAAAGCCGGCCGTCCGGATTCGCGCCAATCCTACGGCGCTGGCATCCTACGGCCTGAACCTGGAAGATGTCCGCACTGCGCTGGTGGCCGCCAACGTCAACCAGGCCAAGGGCAACTTCGATGGTCCGCACCAGGCGTATCAGATCGGCGCCAACGACCAACTGCTTTCCAGCGCCGACTATAAGCCGATGATCGTCGCGTACCGGAATGGGGCGCCGGTCAAGCTGACGGATGTCGCCGCCGTCACCGACGATACGGAAAACGTGCGGCAGGCCGCTTGGATGAACGAAGTGCCGGCGGTCATCGTCAACATTCAGCGGCAGCCGGGCGCGAACATCATTTCGGTTGTCGATCGCATCAAGCTGCTCTTACCGCAGTTGACCGCGACGCTGCCGAAATCGGTTCAAGTCGGCATTCTGACCGACAGGACCAACACCATTCGGGCGTCCGTGTCGGATGTGCAGTTCGAGTTGGGGTTGACCGTTGTGCTGGTTGTGCTGGTGATGTTCCTGTTCCTGCGCAACGTGGCGGCCACCATCATTCCCAGCATCGCGGTGCCCGTCTCGCTGATCGGCACTCTGGGCGTGATGTATCTGCTGGGCTACAGCTTGAACAACCTGACNNCCATCGTGATGATCGAGAACATTGCGCGGTATATCGAGGAAGGCGAGGCTCCGATGAAGGCGGCGTTGCGCGGCTCCGAGCAAATCGGATTCACCATCATATCGCTGACCATCTCGCTGATCGCCGTGCTGATACCGCTGTTGTTCATGGGGGACATCGTGGGCCGCCTCTTCCGGGAGTTCGCGGTCACGTTGAGCGTCACCATCCTGGTCTCCGCCGTGGTCTCGCTGACGTTGACGCCCATGATGGCTTCCAAGCTACTGAAGCACACTCCCGAAGCCGGCCATGGGCGTCTCTACCGCGTTTCCGAGCATGCCTTCAACTCGATCATCGCGTTCTACGGCAAGACACTGCGGTTCGTGCTGCGTTTCCAGACCATCACGCTGCTGGTTGCGGCGGCGACGCTGGCCGTGACCATTATTCTGTTCTGGCGGATTCCGAAGGGCTTCTTCCCCATCCAGGACACCGGCGTGATTCAGGGCGTTTCCGAAGCCGCGCAGACGGTGTCCTTCCCGGAGATGTCCCGCGAGCAGCAAGCGCTGGCAAAGATCATTGTTAAGGATCCGGCGGTGGATAGTCTTTCTTCGTTCATCGGCATCGACGGCACCAACACCACCCTGAACAGCGGGCGCATTCAGATCAACCTGAAGTCGCTCGATGAACGCAAAATCAGCGCGACCGACGTGATTCGCCGCTTGCAGCCGGAATTGGCCTCGGTGGCGGGCATTACCCTGTTCATGCAACCGGTGCAGGACCTGTCGGTAGACGACCGGGTAAGCCGTACGCAATTCCAGTACACGCTGGAGGACGCCAGCGCCGACGAGTTGAACGAGTTCGCTCCCAAAATGCTGGACAAGCTGAAGGATCTGCCGGAGTTGCGCGACGTGGCCAGCGACCAGCAGGTGGGCGGCTTGCGCGCGACGCTGATCTACGACCGCGGGACGGCTTATCGCCTGGGCATCACGCCCTCCGCGATCGATCAGACTCTGTACGACGCGTACGGCCAGCGGCAGGTCTCCACAATATTTACGCAGTTGAACCAATACCACGTGGTGCTGGAAGTGGCGCCCGGCTTTGGCAGAAATCCGCTGGACCTGCGCGATCTGTATATCCGGACGGGCATGGGGTCGTCCACCGGAGGCGCCGGCGTAGTCTCCGGCGGTTCTTCGGCCACCCAGACGTTCGGTCCACAAAGCGGAGCGGGGGCGGCGGTGGCCAGCGCCTCCACGTCGGCTTCGGCCAACAGTCCCACGATCGCTTCGAGCACCGTATTCGGCAGTGGGATTTCTTCTTCCACGGCGTTTCCGAATGGAGGGCAGGTACCGCTCAGCGCCTTCACGCACGTGGAGACGTCCAGCGCTCCGATCACGGTGAACCACCAGGGCCAATTCCCGGTGGTCACGCTCTCGTTCAACCTGGCGCCGGACGCCTCACTGGGCGATGCCGTCGACGCCGTGAACAAAGTGAAAACCGAGATCGGCATGCCGCCCAGCGTACAGGCCGCCTTTCAGGGCACGGCGGAAGCCTTTCAGGCATCGCTGGCGAACGAGCCGGTTTTGATCCTGGCGGCGCTGGTGACCGTCTACATTGTGCTGGGTGTCCTGTATGAGAGCTACATCCATCCGATCACGATTCTTTCGACGCTGCCTTCGGCGGGTGTCGGCGCGCTGCTTTCTCTATCGCTGTTCCACCAGGATTTCAGCGTCATCTCGCTGATCGGCATCGTCCTGCTCATCGGCATCGTGAAGAAGAACGGAATCATGATGATCGATTTCGCCCTGGACGCCGAGCGCAAGGAAGGCATGCCGCCGGTGGATGCGATTTACCAGGCGTGCCTGCTGCGCTTCCGTCCCATCATGATGACCACCATGGC
>PKYZ01000928.1 GCA_003132865.1 Bryobacterales bacterium | reverse complement strand
ATGACAGCTCGCTTCGCAGTCGGCATTACAATAGGCGTACTCGGGAGGCCGCTTGGATCGACGGACTTTGCTACGGAGGGGAATCGTTACCGGCGTTGGGGCCGCGATTGGTGGCTGGGGCCTCAATAGGGTCTCTCCAGCCTTGTTTCCGGAGCGGCCCGTGTGGGACATCAATCGGAGCCTGTGGATGCGGCTTCAACCGCCGCACAACCCGCCTCTGACCACCGATCTCGACGTGGACGTGGCGGTGATCGGGGGCGGTTACACGGGCCTCTCGGCCGCTTATCACATTAGGAAGGCGGCCCCCGGCAAGCGCGTTGCGGTTTTGGAGGCACGTGGCGTGGGGAACGGGGCATCCGGCCGGAATGNNTGCTGCCGAATGTGGCCAACGAGTACCTGCATCTGGTCTCTCCTCCTGACGTACACAAACGGATCTACGATCTAACGGTGCAGAGCATGAAGAGTCTGGTAGCGCTCGCGGCGGCATCCGCAATCGAGGGAGCGGTGGAACCAGTCGGTGCCTTGCAGACATTCGAGACCCGGCAAGAGGCGGAACGCGGGCGAGCGTATACGGAAATCGTTTGGAGGCTGGGTATACCCGTGAGATACCTGGATCGTGAGCGAACAGCGGAGGCCATTGGTACACGGGCGTACACGGCATCGGTATATGACCCGAACGCTGGCCACGTCCACCCGATCAAACTGGTCCATGTCCTAAAGCTTGCGGCGGAGGCCGCCGGCGTCAAGATTTACGAAGACAGCCCCGTTCTAACCGTGGAAGAGGGGCCGGTGACCCGTCTCCAAATGGCGGGAGGACAAACTGTCAAGGCCAGATCGCTAGTGCTTGCGACGAACGCCTTCACTTCCGAATTGGGCTACTTCCGCAATGCTATCGCGCCGGTTTATAACTATGTCGCTGCCACGCGCCCGCTTAGCGATGGGGAACTGGGCTTGATCGGGTGGCGAACCAGAATGCCTTTCAACGACTCGCGTACCCTGGTCTATTATCTCGGACTGACGCCGGATAACCGGATTCACATCGGTGGCGGGTCGGCGGCGTACGCCTGGAATGACGGCGTCGCGGGGAGGCCGGATGAGAAGGCTGTCAAGCTACTGCGCAACGAACTGTCCAGGTTGTATCCAGCGTTGCGCGGAGTCGAATTGGAGACAGCGTGGAACGGGATGGTCGATATGACGCTGGATTGGGCGCCGTTGGTTGGGGTGACGGGGAAACAACAGAACATCTTCTATGGGCTGGGATATTGCGGTCACGGCGTGAACCTGACCTTTCTCTTCGGCAGGATCATAGCGGACCTGGAGGCCGGCCGCCACCAGGTGTGGCGGGAATTTCCATTCGTCAATCGAAATCCCCCATATATTCCGAACGAGCCGTTCCGGTGGATTGGCATTCAGGCGGAGACTGCATACGATGGTCTCGCGGGTGGGTAGCTGGGGTTCGGTCCCAGAGCCGGGGGAAATGAATAGAATTCTACGCGCGAGTGCGGCATAATTGCCGCCCGTGCCGGCTGGAGACCGGCGAAAAGCATCCGGGCATGCAAATGATCTCGTTTGGGCCGCATATTGTGGATGTGCATAGCCCCCAGCGAGCGGCTGAAGATATCTTCGGTGGAACCGTTTCGGAGTTTTCTGAAGGGGCTGCTGGAGCGGCTATGATGCCTGTTCAGTGCGGGACGGTAGGCTGCTACACCCTACATGCCACGGGATTATCGACGACCTGCCGAACGACGGCCCGTATCGAGGTTCGCGCAATGCATCGCCGCAGTCACACGCGAACGACGGGCCTCTGATCGATGCGCGGAGGAATATAATTACCCCGGCGAAATCGATATACTGAGCGCATGCCGTCTGTGCTGAAGCCCATCTGCTCCTTTGAGAGCATCGATCCTATGGACCTTCTTTCGGCTGTCCAGACAAATACGAAGCGTCTTCCCAGAACCTCGGTTCGGCTATCGCAACTCGGTCTCGGATTCGAAACCTTTCTAAGGTGGGCGACGCAAGATGTTGAGAGCGCCAAGAACAGTACAGACCCCGACAAGGAGACCCACTTCGCAGTTAGTGCCCTGATGAATGCGCGGCGCAGTTTGTCATGCCTCATCGACCAGTACCTTCTGCGAGACGGCTTCAATCTCTGCAAGGATGCGCCGCGTTCATCCAATGATAAGTCTGCTTTGCTGGTAAGAAGTGGAGTATTTGACTCGCTCGCTGCGGACGCTCTCGGGCGGGCCGCTGACAGAAGAAACCGTGTTGAACACCTGTATGAGCGGCTCGACCTCAAGGACGTACAAGACACGCTGCAACTTGTTCGCGCGACTATCGAGAGTACCACCTTGAGGTCCGATCCGTACTGGGCTCCAGCGTTGTTTGGAATTATCTTAGGTGGCCATTCGGGCGGACCACAAGGCGAAGAACACCACTTCGACGGCTGGTCTGGGCTACTCTTCGTTCTCGCACGCTGTGATTCGCCGCCCTGGTTCGGGATTGTAGTGCCGTCTTCACAGTCGGTCGCTACAGTTCGAAGAGTTGCTCTCCGTGATATTTCCTGCGACCAATTGTTGGATGTTCTGGCGGCAATGGAGTCGCAGTCGTCGTCAGCCAGTTCCGGTTATGGTGAGGAAACCTTTCGGCGGCAGCTTGTGTGCGCTGGCCTCGTTTCGTAATCGCGAGGATCAATGAGGCTTGGCGTCGGCCTGTGCACCCCTTCCCATGCGGCCGGAAATCTCCCGACGTGTGAAGTATTTTCGCGACCGGTGAAGTCATAAGCCGACGTTTGAAGCTTATTGCCGACCGCGGAGCCGGCAGATGAAGTCGTGTGGCGACGTGTGAGGGGCCACGCCGTTCTAGCCCTTAATCGCGCCCTTTCGGGCCATCATCGCCAGCCCTTCGCCAGCGAAAATATTCTCGCAGAATCCCTTGCCTTTCAAGCACTTCCGAGTGATCCATGTGATGACCGCGCAGAGCGCGGCACCAAGGAGAACGATTATGACGACTTTTACGATTGACAACGACAACAACATCAGCGCGTTCGCCACCCCAGAGGAGGCCGCCGCTGCAACCGCAACCCCGTTCGATTCCTTCGCCAGCCAGCAGGAACTGGCGGATCTGGCCGCCCAGTGGCCCGCCGAAAGGCTCCTGGCGGTTTGGAACAGCCTGCCGGGCGTCACGCCGGTCAAGAAGTTCCAGGACCGCAAGACGGCCATCAGCCGGGTATGGGCGCGCATCCAGGGACTCGGCGAGCCGGCGGCCCCGAAGGCCGGGATGCCGGCCAGCAAGCCCGAGCCGGAGGCGGACCAGCCCGCCAAGCCGGTGGCGGAACGCAAGGCCAAGGACGACGCACGGGCGGCCAAACGTGGCGCACGGGCCGCCAACGGCGCGCCCCCCAAGGGGAAGACGGCCAAGAAGGCCACCGCCGCCAAGAACGCGCCTAAGGGCAAGACGGCCGCCAAGGTGTCGGGAGCCGCCGGGCCGCGCGAGGGCAGTAAGACCGCCCAGGTCGTCGCCATGCTGCAACGGAAGGGCGGCGCCACCATCTCCGAGATCATGAAGACCATGGGCTGGCAGCGGCACACCGTCCGCGGGTTCATGGCCGGCGCGATGAAGAAGGCCGGGTACGCGGTCGAGTCCTTCAAGCCGGAAGGCGGCGAAAGGACCTATCGCATCGGCAAGTAGCAGCGCTCGCCCTCCTGCCCCGCCCGCCCGGTTCCAGCCGCGGCGGGCTTTCTTGCTTTTGGGTGCCAGCTCCGGGCGCGGTGGAGAAACGCTGCCCGCCCTTCCACAGAGCGAACGAGGTTGGCTATATTAGGCCAGCGCCGCCTTCGCGTAGCCAAAGGACCGCTTCACATCAGCCGGCCGGTCGGTGGTTTTGTAATCGCAATCAATGTAGCATCGGATCGGGTACTTGCTGTCTTTAACGAGCCGGAGAATCTCTTTGATGGGGGTGTCACCCTCGCCCCACGGGACGCTCACCCGGTCTTTCCGCCGGTCCTTGAGATAGATCACGGCGATGCGATCAAGGCGATCCTTGACGAACGCGAGCGAGTCATAGCCGCCGCCGGTGGCGTCACCGATATCGAAACTGATCCGATAACTTCTGCAAAGTGACAGCGCTTTGTCATACTGGCCTGGGTTGGAGATGACTTCCGGATCGGTAATGCTCAGATCGGGTTGGCCCTGAATGCCCACGATGAAGTCCCGCTTTTCGGCCAAGGGCGCCACCCGCATCGCCGCCGGGAATGTGACGCCAAGGGTAACAATGCGGGTGCCCAAGACCTCGGCGATCTCGAAGGTCCGAGTGAGTTCCTCTACCGTGGAGCCGGGGAATGCGCTAAGACCGTGGACAGCAATTCCGGCGGCGTCGAACTTGTCCCGGACTGCCCGGAAATGGTCGAGCGACACGGTCATACGCCATTTGGCGAGTTCTTCGCGCGCCTGGGCTCTCGCGGCAGCGGCTTGCGCCGGAACTTGCTCTCCGGGTCGCGCAGGAGCGCCGGCCCGTATGCGTTCCCACAAGGGAGCGGGCTCGACCAGCGGCGCGAACAGGTCGCATTCGCCCAGACCGCATTCGACCATGGACTGGATCACAAGGTCGAGGATGCCATCATGCGGCAAGCCGATGCCGCTGAATATGTAACTCTGGAGCCCGAACTGCACGCCGTGGAAGGCGGAATCGATTCTTTTGGCCAGCATTGTGGAAACAGGCAACAAAGCCACTCTTCCGAAGTCCCGTCTCGAAAACATCGAGGGCGCCCTCCTCATGTTTAGCGAAGATGCTCGACCTACGAGGCTAGCACAACTCCGGCTTTTCCCTCGGTGAACACCCAAAACGGCTCCTATCCGAAAAGTGT
>PKYZ01000779.1 GCA_003132865.1 Bryobacterales bacterium | reverse complement strand
CGGCGGCGAGCGGCCACTGCGCGACGCGCTTCGCCCGCTCGCGCAGCACGGCGGCCGTCCCGTGCAGCACTTCTTCGATGCCTCCCTGCTTCTCGGCCTGCTCTTTGCGCGCCCTCAACCCGCGGCGGATCGAAGCCAGCCTGCCTCGGCCCAGCTCGCCGCGGTATTTCTCCCGCAGCCCGTCGAAGGCCTCGATCATGGCGCCGCCATCCCGGAATTGCGATAGCCGCAGGCCCACGTCGCGGAAGAACGGGTTCTCCCGCCCATAGATTTCGCCCAGCTCCGGCCGCATCAGACGCAGCACGCCGCGGACCTTCTTCACGTTCTTGCGCGCTTCATGGATGGCTTCGTCGCGATCGGCTTCTCCTTTGCCGCTCAAATGGCGGACCGCCGATTCGATCTCTTCGCGGGCGATGCGCTTGACTCCCGCAGGGACCCGCTCGCCAGGTCTTAGGTGATATGGCACACTTTGTTACAGATTAGCAATTCCGGCGCTGTCTGCGTTTCGAGCGGGCAGCGTCCTGTTATCATCGAATTCTCTGCATGCGGTTTGTAACCCGAATTGCGGCATTCTGTAGCGCCGCGCTGTCGATTGCCATGCCCTCCCATTGCCAGGAACGTACCCAGGCGCGATCCATGGTGATTTCCAAGCACGGAATCGCCGCCACCAGCCAGACGCTCGCCTCCGAGGCCGCCGCCCAGGTGCTCGAGCGCGGCGGATCGGCCATGGATGCCGCCATCGCCGCCAACGCCATGCTGGGCCTAGTGGAGCCCATGAGCTGCGGCATCGGCGGCGACCTCTTTGTCATCTACTGGGACGCCAAGACCGGCAAGCTCACCGGCCTCAACGCCAGCGGATGGGCGCCCCGCGGCCTGACCATCGAGTTTCTGAAATCGCAGGGCCGCTACGCGATGCCGCAGGAGGGCATTCAGTCCGTGACCGTGCCGGGCTGCGTGGATGGCTGGGAGAAGCTTCACAAGCGCTTCGGCCGGCTGAGCTGGCGCGAGTTGTTCCAGCCCGCCATCTACTATGCGGAAGAGGGCTTCCCGGTCACCGAGATCGTTCAAGACACCTGGAAGTCGGCGACGGCCAAGCTGTGGGGCGATGACGCCGCGCGCCAGATCTTCCTGCCGGAAGACAAGCCTCCCGCGGTGGGGCAGATCTTTCGCAACCGGCGTTTGGCCGCGGCTTACAAGCTGATTGCCGCGCAGGGCGCCGCGACGTTCTATAAGGGCGACATCGCGCGTGCCATCCTGAAGACCTCCGCGCGGCTGGGCGGGAAGATGTCAGCCGGGGACCTGGCGGAGTTTCAATCCGAATGGGTCNNGGGTCGAGCCGGTCTCGACCGGCTATCGCGGATGGAAGGTATATGAGCTGCCGCCGAACAGCCAAGGCATCGCAGCACTGGAGATGCTCAACATCCTGGAAACGTTTCCGCTGTTCAACTACGCCCCAGCCAGCCTGGAAGACCTGCACTGGAAGATCGAAGCGCAGAAGCTGGCATACGAGGATCTGCGGCGCTACGTGGCCGATCCGCGCTTCGCGAAGCTGCCCACCGCCGGGCTGAATTCGAAAAGCTACGCGCGCGAGCGCGCCGCGTTGATCCATCGCGACGAGGCCGACTGCGCGCCGGCGCCGGGCAAGCCGCCGTTAACCGCGGGCGACACCGTTTATCTGTCGGTGGTGGATCGCGACGGCAACATCGCGTCGCTGATCCAGAGCGTCTACTTGAGCTTCGGGTCGGGCGTGGTGGTGGACGAATACGGGTTCCACCTGCAGAATCGCGGCGCGCTATTTGAGCTCGACTCCGAACACCCCAACGCGCTCGCGCCCCGCAAACGGCCGTTGCACACTATCATCCCGGCCTTCATGGAAAAGGACAATATCCACATTGGTTTCGGGATTATGGGCGGCTACAACCAGGCGCAGGCGCACGCGCAATTCGTTTCGAACCTGGTGGACCACAACATGAATATCCAGGCGGCGCTGGAGGCTCCCCGCTTCACCAAGCTTACTTTTGGCGGGTGCGACGTGATGATCGAGAACCGCGTGCCGGCGGGCGTGCGCGATGCGCTAACGGCGCGCGGGCACCATCTGGAGGTGCTGGCGGATTTCTCGGGCTGGATGGGTGGCGGCCAGGCGGTCCTGCACGATTCGGATACGGGGGTGAACTACGGCGCGTCCTCGCCGCGCAAGGATGGCGCGGCCGTGCCGGAGGCGCCGCCATATTTCGGGCCGCATCCGCATTAGCCTTGTGGGCCGTGCCCTGCGGCCTGGCCGATCCCAAGTCTGTGGGGCAGGCAATAGGAATGAGAGGAATGAGAACGACCAAGTGTCACCTAGCTCCATTCTAAACTAAGGTTCGAATCGATCCTAACGTCCGGGTGCCTCGAGTGTTATCGGGTTGATGGACGCGAGGGGGTAGTTGAGTAACATAGCGATTTGGGGGTACGTGCCGTGGCTTTCTTTGAGGTGTTGCTGCACGCCGCGCTTCACACGACCATTGAGAAGACGTTCCACTTCGTTAAGGAAAACTCGCGCCGAACTGCGTTTCTGACGTATGACATGCCGTCCCTCTTGAACTGGTACAGCGATGAAACGCGCGCGTTGAATGAACTTCCCTACACTGAGATCGCCTCTTTCCTTGACGAGCCGTGGTCCGAGGCAGCCGACCTGCAGGTAGCAAAGAAGACAGACCAATTTCGACTGGCTTCCGGCCCGCCCGACGATCTCGCACGCCTTCAAACCTATGTCTACGACGCATTCATCAAAGAGAACCGCATTGACAAGTTCGATTCCAAGGTTGTCCGCCTCGACAAGTACAGTGTTCCCAAGCGTATGTTCGACGTTCGCCCGTGCAAGTACTCCGATGGGTTGCGGTCTAACTATGCAATGGACTGGCGCGGCCGGCTGGAGATCGGGGGACAGCCATTTTCGCTTCGCTCCCTTATTGCGCACGACTATGGGTCACGCCTCCCTCCGCTTGGCGAAGCACGCCTCTCGAACGCCCTGGGCCTGGCGGTAATTGTGTGGTACCGGACGGAAGATGGCGACATCCTTCCATACTTGCCGAAGCGGCCGGAAGCAAGCGTGCTGGACATCGCATTAGAGAAGGTGGGCGGCAGCGTCAAGAGATTGGCGGTCTTTGGGGGCGGGTTTCACTGCACTGCCTCTGGCGAGGCGGAATGGAAGCCAAACGCCACTACGTTCGACCAGATGTTCACGGCGGACATCTGCAAGGAACTCTATGAAGAGGTTGGATTAAGCCGAGAGGATCTCCACTGGATTGTTCCAGTGGCATTGTGCCGAGAGTTTCTGCGCGGCGGCAAGCCCCAACTGTTTTTCGTTGCGCTCGCAAGAGCGGAAGCGCATGAACTCGGTCCCAAGCGCAGAGAGGCGATCAAACGGCAGATCGATGCGGGCCGCCAGGAAGTACTCGACGACTCTCTGACAGTGGAGACGCCCGAACAGCTCTACAGTGATCTGGCGAGATTCGGCACGATTGAGTCGTTTGCAAACATGTGTTACGCGCAGCAATGCGCCGAATCGGCGTATCGTGCGGGAGCATTTGATCCTAGGTCGTGATCCTGCGGTCGCGGATACCGTTCGCCTCCCTCAATGGTTTTTTGGCTCCTATCCGAAAAGTGTA
>PKYZ01000012.1 GCA_003132865.1 Bryobacterales bacterium | reverse complement strand
TTGCCCGTGGTAAACATTCTCGTGTAGAGGCGCTGAACTTCAAATTCGAACGTGTCGTTCGTAATTTCATGTTCTTCGTCCGCTTCCACAACAAAGAAGTAATGGGAGAGGTAGCTGTCAAGGTAGTGCCATCCCTGGGCATTGTCGACGTCAATAATGGGTCCCGTGCCCGGCGGCAGAATGGACGTGACCGTGACAGGCTGGCTACCCGGACTCGGACTGAGCGCGATCCCGGTCTTCATGATTGCAGTTAGTTTGCCACGAAGCTGCGCCTTCAGGTCAACTGTGACTCCAGCAGTAACGTCCGGCACGAAGTTCTCTGTAATTCGATCTGCCGGATTGGCAGGCAACACCGATTTGGGTATTCGTGGAAACTTCCGCGAGGGAAGCAGGTACTTTCGATGCTCTACGTTCTTCTCATCCCTGAATCGCCACTCTGGATTGTAGTGAACGACGTTTGCCTCGATCGAGCGGAAATGATCCGGGGGATCTTCTTCAAACAGGTTACGTATCGCCGGATTCACAAGGTCTTCGGCAGAGCGCGCCTGGCAGTCGCCCCGCTTGATCGTCAGGCCGGGCCCCAGAATCACAGGTTGGCCGACGACTTGGGGGGGGGGGCATATGCATTTTCCACGATTTCAAAATCATTCTCGTAGTTGTCGTCACTAAGAACATCCACAAGGAATCGCAGGGTCCTATCCGCGCTGGCGAACAATCGGGCAAAGCTGAACCGGTCGACATCCCGATCAGGCGCATTGAGGGAAACCGCCGGCCTTATCCTCTTTGAAATCTGGAGCGCGTATAGCCTGGGATTGTATGTGGCCGGATCGAGAATCCCGATTGCCACACCCTTGGACCAAACGTACATGCCGGGATCGGAGGCGAGCAGTTCCGTCATGACCTTAGTCTGTTCGGACCCGATCGCGGTAACGTACCCGTTCACGCGATTCAAGAGCGCGACATCCGGTAGACTAGGCACCGGGTTGCACCGGGTTCACTGGGGGTTCCTTGGGGTCTACCCTTTTCAGCAGTTGCACGACTTGCGCCGCGACGTTGCGGCTCAGCGCCGCGGCGTCCCGGCGTGCCTTCCACGCGCTCGCCGCATCAGCGGGTGCGACCGAGATCAACTCGTTCAGTGCATCTGGCAATCCTTTTTGGACGGCGGCGAGAATCTGCATCAAGTACTCGGCAAACTCGAGCGTGGTATCCGGATCGAGCAGTTTCGGGTGCGCCCGCAGAGGCAGGAACGCATGCGGGACGTAATAGATGTCCAGCACAGTCCCGGAACCTGCCTGAGCCCCTGACGGGAAACTCAGGAACGGAGTCAGTTCACCAAACAGCTTGCCCGGCCTGTCCGAATCCCCGGTAGACGATACCGGCGCGGATTCCGCATCGATCCAGGAGAACGTCGCGTGCAGAGGCGATGGACCGTCATTCGCTGAGGGTGCAACGTACTTCTTCAAATCGGCCTGCGCCCGGGGCGCCGCGAGCGGGTCCATCAGGGCATTACGCTCTTCCGGCTTAATTTGTCGGCCGTTCACCATCTCCTGATCCGAGATGGCCAAAGGTACGAATTTCTTTTCGTTGGGCAGCGGATCTGCCACAAAGGATGCTGGAATTGCCCTTGCGAGCGGGCGCACGACCTTGAGCCCGCAACGAAGCACGCTCGTAGTTGCGGCAATTGGACCGGTTGGGAAGACGACTGGTTTCCACGGGCCCGACCCCGATGGCATGCCCACTGCGTTCACCAGATTCGTTGCGAAATCGTCAAAATGCGGACCGAGGAAATTCAGCCAGTGAGCGATGTCGGCAGCTTTCATCTGAAACTCGAGTGCCTGATCCATCGTTAGATTGTCGGTGACTCCAGGAAACTCAACTGCGGTCCGTGGATCGGCGATGGCACCGGGCTGCACCGGAACCTTTGTATTGTCGAAGTTCCAGCGCTCCAGACGAAGACTAGCCCTGGCCGGGTCGGGGCCTGCGGATGCTCCTTCCAGTTCGGCAAGCGCTTCGTAGATCGCGCGGAGCATCGCCGGGCCGTTAGGGCTCTTCGCAGCTTGAGCTCTTGTATAGTCATCTACTGCCTTTTGAAAATAGGCCTGATTCAACCGAACCTGGAGTTGGTCGGGGTTCTCCGCCAACCCGAAGGTCAGCGCCCGGAGACCGGATTGCTCGGCGTTGTTCGGAGCCGGGAGAGTCAACGATGCAAGGTTGGTAACGTCGCCGTCGCAGGGAAAGAGCAGGGGGGTGGAGTAGCGAGCCGGTATTCGGACAGAATACTGGTGCTCCACCATCCCTAGCATAAGCCACGACTGCCCGGCTGACCGGTACATCAGGTAGCGGCTGTCCTCCGGCTTCTGCGCACCCTTCATAGGGTCGTCCACCGGCACACGGGCTTCTTCCGAGAACTGATGCTGTGTCCAATAGCTGAAGTACTGGCTTGGCAGAGGGTTTGGAATCGTATTGACGGCGGGGTTGTCCGCGACACCAGGCTCGGGAGAGCGGAGGGGCGTGAGGGACGAAGGATAAGTCAGCCAAAAGGCATGCTGCTGGTTTGCGGGCAACCCGGCTTCCGGGCCAGGCAGTAGAAGCAAACGAAGCTTGTTGAAATTAGCGAAATGGCTCAACAGCGGTTGCCCCGGGGCTCCATCCTTCGTTCGCGGAGCGCTCCGCGGCGGCAGCGGGTTGAGTTTGAGCGGGAAGCGCTCCAGTAGCCGATCCGCGCACAAAGTGACCTGATGCTGAAAATGGGCAGCCAAGACAAGCAGGGGTACATTCCGAGCGCTGTCACCGCTGTAGAACAGCCTGTTGAACAAACTGTTGCCCGCTGTCCAGTAGGGATTTGCGCCGCACGCAAAGTCGACCGAGTAGAACTTTTGCGGAACCGCGGGAACCGGAGGATCACCGGGCTTGGGAGCGGGCGGTTTGATAGCCGGCAGCAGTCCAGCCAGAATCCCGTCCTTGTCGTAGACGATCAGGATCGGAAGTCCCTGGTCGTCCACCCTCGACTCGACTACCGTTCCCTTCAGGGAGAAACTCTTGATTGTTTGGGCCCCCCCGGCCACGGCTTGCTGGACCCAGATCGCCGCTGTGGAATCCGCGTTCGCAGCTCCCAGAGCGCTCGTGACGAACGGCAAATCAGTGCTGTGCCAATTGCCGGACAAGCGGAACTCATACAGTTTTCCTGGGCCCGGAACCGAACCCGTGGCGAGCGAGAGTTCCACCAGATCCAGCTTGGCCTCCAGCAGGTACTTCACATCGTTCCATTCTGGCGAACTGAAGTCGTTGGCCAACTCTTCTTTCCGGATCAGTTTGCGCTGAGGGTACCTTCTCGATATCGCGTCCGTCTTAGCAGCGGAGTCAGTCGGGAACTCGATGCGCGCCCGAGGATCGAGGGCGTCGAGACAGAGACCCTGGCACTTGCAGAAGAAACCCTGCGCCAAGGGCGTCTTTAGTCTGCAAAGCGGTATCCTGGGAGTACCCGTTGCGTGGCTTGAATATGACGCGGCCGGCGGGATTCGTCTGATCGCGGTCGAGCGTAGCCGAGAATACCTGCCCGGCTGACCGAAGTGCGCGAGCTTCGGCCAACATCTCCAGAAAATGGGTTCCTGTCCCAATAGTAATTGAAGTTGAAGGATTTAGATGCAGCATGTTGGCGG
>PKYZ01000532.1 GCA_003132865.1 Bryobacterales bacterium | reverse complement strand
CCATGTTGAAGCGCTCCGGATGCTCGCGCCGCTCAAGCGCCAGCTTTCCGTAGTCGGACGGTCCATAGAAATCCACTACGGCCGCTACTTTGGTGGCCGGAGTCTCGTGCGTCCCCGCATAATTCACGAAGAAGCCGCCGGCCGATTCGCCGACGATAGCGATCCGGGCGACATCCACGCGGTACTCCGCGGCATGCGCCTTCACCCACCGGATCGCGCCGTTCACGTCTTCGATCGCCTCTGGGAAATGGACCGCTGGCGCCAGCCGGTAATCGATGCTGAACCAGGCGAAGCCGGCATCGCTCAGCGGCTCGAACAGCGGCCGGACATTGGTGCTCTTGCTTCCCTCGTCGAATCCTCCGCCGTGGATCAGAATGGCGGCGGCAAACGGTCCCGGCCCGTCCGGCACGTGCAGGTCGAGCAGTAATGGCTGGCCGCCTGGCCGGGCGTATTCGACATCCTTTTTGTCGAGAGGCGCGGCGGCGAGAGTGGCGGCACAGGCCATAGCCAGAATGAAAGCAGGTGTTCGCATGGAAGATGATTGTATCAGAGGTGGGAATNNTCCTTCTTCGTGTTACAAATGCGTCGTGAGCTACTACGAACGGCATCTGCCACACTGGCAACCAAAGGGTGCTGCTCTATTCCTCACGTGGCCGCTGGCACGGATCGCTCCCGAAAACCGTGCGGATCTTGGTTCTCCCTGGGTCAAGCTGTTTCAGCAGATCCGGGCCGGGCAATGGTTCCGGTATTTCACCGGTGCGGAAGTGCTGGGCGGCGTGCTCGTGTTGATCTCGTGGACGGCGACGGCCGGTCTGGCACTTCTGGCGTGTACCATGGCAGCCGCTGACAGCATCTTTTCCGGCATCTTTTTCATAGCGCTGTCAGCCTTCTGGTGGAGCCGGCGGAGCCGTTGATCGCTTCCTTCGGGACATGGCTCGATTCAGGTGTTCTCGCCGGCCGCGTCGGCTCCCTCCTCGCCCGCGCCTGGAGGGCTGGTGTTCGGTTGCAGCAGCGTTTCCAGAAGTTCCTTCGCCTCCGCCTCGCGGTCGCGCGGCACCTGCACCCGCACCCACTTATGCAGAAAACCATCCACGTCCGTGACCAGCGTCGTGATTTGGCCCAAAACGAAGAAAGGAATTCCCGCATCCTCCAGCAGTCCCTTTGTCATGGCAAGCTGGATGCTATCGTTCGTCTCCAGCACCACTACCAAGTCGAGCGATGGGTCGAACCCGTCCGGTGGCTCCGGCGGAGGTGTTCCGGCTAACAGGGGAACCTGGCAGTCGGAGCAATCGGTGAAACCGTCACGGTACTCAACCCGGCATTGGGGACAGTACATGATACACCTCTGGCCCAAGTGTACCGCCGCGCGCTGTTTTGGCAGCGAAGCTCAACTCCGAATCGCTCGCGATCCGGAAACCGAGGCTCCCGGTGGGCGAGGTACCTCGACGTCCGAATACGCTGTCATCCACGACCAACGGCCGGGTCTTCCCGCCCGCTTGGCCCCGATCGTTATACCGGTCACCAAATCCGGCCCAGTATTTTCAGTCGCTACGCCCGGCAACTCATTGATTCCGCAGGGCTCCCACGCTACCAAAACAATTGGACACGATTTGTGGCCCGTAAACCAGCCAACCGGCTTTTTTTCGATCGCTTACGCTCGATACTTCGGAAAAGCCCAGGCTGGCCGGCTTACGGTGACACGCCACGCCACTTTGTTTTGTCCGCCAAACCAACAACTTGCCGGAAATGCCCGCCAATCCTCTCCCGCCCCCGCCATATGATTCGGTCAGGAGGGTAAAACGTGAGCAGGCATCCAAATTGGCTTCTTCCGAAAATTCCCCGGCGCCTCCGATCGCACTTGTACGGAACGGTACGTGGCCCCATGAAAATAAAGGTGTTATCAGAAATTGGCTTTGATCGGCAGAAAAACTCCGAGCGAACCGCTCAACCGGCCATCCGCCCCCATTTTCATCCCAATGGGTGGCACGCACCTCGGCCATGCCGATTTTGCTCGTTGAAAATCGCAATGGCAACCGAAAAACAAATCGAGGCCACTCGCCTTAATGCTCAAAAGTCTGCAGGTCCCAAGACGGGGCACCCTCTGGGTCCGCGTAAGGCCAATATGCATGTAGTGAGGCTCTTAGCGATAGCGCTTCTGGTATCGTGCTGCGCCTACTGTCAGTGTACGTTGTTGAACCAGTCTACATGCGCCAGCGTATACTCTGGTAGTGCCAACCCATCTTTGACTACGTTCCTGGCGGACGTGGAAGCATCGTTTCAAGCTATCGACGCTGCTACGGCCTCCATGCCGCAGCCGAAGATCGCCCTCACCGCCCAAATCCTCCCGGCCAGCGGCGCTTGGCTCAGTTCGACCATGCAGATATTTGGGCCGGCCATCAACGGGTACATGGACCTATTGAAGACTAAAGCTGGAGTCACGATCCAAGATGTCAATATGTGGCCGTCCGTCCTCTCCTCCGCCTCACAATACTCTCCCGGCGCTGGGGACATTACCATCCCGAGCGATTGCGCTGGCGGCGCAACGCTGGGAACGGGTGTGTCCGTACCTACGGGGACCGGCCTTAATACGCGCTGCATGGCTCTGACTTATTATGACTCGATGTTCAGCCACGCCGCGGCGAGTGGGATTACGATGCGCGTAGGCTTTTTCCCGAACGGGAACACGGTCGCCGCTTGCGGCCTCTCGCCAGTACCGGGAACGTTTACGGAGTCGCAATACGAGCACTGCCTGATCCCGCTCATAAAGGCGGCGATGAGCCGCTGGACAACTGCCGTAACGGCGGTGCAGGTATTCGAGGAGCCACTCGACGGCATGGCAACCGTGCAGGTGTTCTCCATAGCGGACGTGGGGACCTTCATCCGCAATTCGTCCGCGGCGGTCAAGGCGATTGTACCCGGCGCGCTTGTCGGGGTCGCGGCTACCCAGGCCGATAGCGGGTATTGGACCGATTGGACTACTGGTAACGTGAGCGGCGCCGGTACGCCCGCGGCGCTGGACTTCCTGGTCATAGATCTCTTTGGTGGCAACTGCGACCAAAGCGGTAAGCAGTATTACCATGAGACACAGTGGTTTCAATCGAAGTACCTGGGTGCCAATGCTGGCGGCAAACCGGTTAGGGTCGGGCAGTCCGACCATCCCATCTGGTGCCCAGCTACCGGCTTGCCAGAACAACCCTACGCCTATTTAGGCGCGGACGATGTTATTTGGCAGACGAGCGGCATGCAAACCGCCTGGCAGTCCACTATTATTAAATGGGCCAGCGCGGCGGGGATACAATCGTTCGCGATGTTCTGCACCCTCCCATTTTTTAATTACACGGCGAACCAGAGCAACGATAACTGCATGTCTGGCACATACAGCGTCCTGGCGATGTCTCAACTGTCGCCCACCGACGCGGCGGCGGCATACAAGACTCTTGGACAGTGGCCCGGTGAATCGATACAGGGCAAGGCGCACCTAACGGGACGTGGGCGCCTGGGCCATTAAACAGACGCGGCGGTTTTATTGAGGCTCGCATAATACAGTGACAATCCAAGGGTGGGGCGGGCGCCCTCGCCCGCATCGGACCCCGGTCCGACAGCCGAGCCA
>PKYZ01000537.1:1479-4125 GCA_003132865.1 Bryobacterales bacterium | reverse complement strand
TCTTGGATGAGAAAATGCTGTGTGACCAGTGATTGTGCGGCTGACAAAGCTAACCACTGGCGGTAGAAGAGCAGATCGCCAAAGGAACACTGAGTCCCGATCTGGAGAGTTGGACCGGGCTACGAGTGTTTGGTCGTAACGTCGGATTTGTATAGAAATGTCCATTGGGCACGGACTCCGGCAACCTTCTGGACTCGAATCGAAAGCGTGCCATCTACAAACCGCGGCGCGACGCCGGGCGGCGGGAGCGATGTTTCTGGATGATTCCGGCCAAGGCGCGTAGCGCCTCATTGGCCTCCCGCGCACTTGGGAACGCGGCGGCCACATCGGGTTCCAGCACCACTACAGCGCTTCCGGCAGCGTACCGCGACGCGTACTTGTTGGGCGAGGCACGGCTGAAATCATACTCCGGAAGAATCTCGTCGGCACCAACCTGTTCGGTGGCCTTGCCCTTAGTGGATGATCTCTTCATTGTTTCTCCGCTCACGCCGTGTGGCCCGTCGCGCGCTAATGATGCGAATGGTTTCGCCCCGTTCTACGTACATGACTGCAAGCAAATGCTGGTCTTGCGAAAGGCCCAGCAGCACAAACCGCTCTTCCTCGGACGAATGACGCGGATCGGCTACTATGCGACCTAGCGGATCGCCGAATACCGTCGCCGCCTCTTCGAACGAGACTTCGTGTTTGGCCAGACTTGCCGCGGCTTTTCGTGGGTCCCACTCGAACTCCAACGCCAACCTTCATTATACTTGTGCCTCTGAAGATCTGCGTATTGGCAGATGAAAGCAAGGCAGGGCGGCCTGAGAGGCCGCNNGCAGGCTGAGAGCCTGCCCCACGATTCTACACAGCCTTCGCGACATCCCGATGCGTCGCCTTCACCCGAAAGCCCGCCTGCGCCAGGCGCTTGCGAATCTCATCCGCGATCATCACCGAACGATGGTGGCCGCCGGTGCAGCCGAACGCGATAGTCAGATAGCTCTTGCCTTCGCGGATGTAATGCGGCATCAGGTAAATCAGCAACTCCGAGATGCGGTCGATGAACTCCACCGTCTGCGGAAACGACCGGATGTACTTGGCCACCTGCGGATGCCGCCCGGTCAGTTTCTTAAAGCGCGGAATGTAGTTCGGGTTCGGCAGGAAGCGCACGTCGAAGACCAGGTCGCTGTCGGCGGGCACGCCGTGGCGGTAACCGAAACTGGTCACATAGACCATGATCTTGGACTCGTCACGCTCGCCGCGAAAGCTCTCCTTGATGAAGTCGCGCAGCTCGTGAACGGTGAACTTGGAAGTGTTGACGATCAGATCCGCCATGGCGCGTATGGAGGCCAGTTGGCGGCGCTCGGATTTGACGCTCTTGGCGATGGAGTTGTCCGTGCCCAGCGGATGCGGCCGTCGCGTTTCGCTGAAGCGCCGCAGGATGGCGTTGTCGTCGGCTTCCAGAAAGATCAACCTGGTCTTCACGCGGTTGCGAATGCGCGTGTAGATGCCGGGGAAGCGCTTCAACCCCTCCCCTTCGCGCACGTCGACTACCAGGGCGGCGGCGCGAACGCTGGCGGAATCCTGCGTCAGCTCGGCGAACTTGGGAATCAAGTCGACCGGCAGGTTATCGACGGAATAGTAACCCAGGTCTTCCAGCGCCTTGAGGACAGAACCTTTCCCCGAGCCGCTGAGGCCGGTGATGATCACCAGTTCCGCGGGCCGGTCCGTGGCGCGGCGTATTTTGCCCGGATCGGTCTTGTTCGCCATTCCGCCGAGTCAGGCCTCGATGAGATCGAAATTACCGTCGCGGCGCCGCAACAGGACGGCCACGCGGCTGGTCTCCGCGTCGCGATAGACCAGGTAATCGGCGCCCTTCTCCATTTGGAGCAGAGCTTCCTCCAAGGTCATGGGCTTGCGCCGCTCGTGGTGATTGATGCGGAAGACCTGGCGCTCGCTTTCCGGCTCCTCCGGCGCGGCGGCCGGCTCGGAAGGCGCGGCGGCCTCCTCCTTGCGCGGTGTGCGCTTGGTGTCCCGCCACTTGGCGCGGACCTTGATGGTCTGCTTTTCCAGCTTCTCGATTGCGGAGTGAATGGCCGTGATGAGGTCCACGTTGGAACCGATACCCACCAGTTGGTGGTTATAGTAATTCACCGTGATCTCTGCCTGGTGCAGATGCCGTTCCAGAGACAAGATCACGTGCGCTTCTTTCTCCTCGCGTCCATCCAGAAGTTTGCCCACCTTGGCAAACTGCGTCTCAATTTTCTTGAGTTGCGCCGGAGCCAGTTCCACTTGCCTGCCTGTGTATGTGATCTTCATGCGTCCCTCCGTACCGATTAAAATAAGACCGTTCCCCGACGGTCGCGGCTCAGCAACGCGGCTGGGTGTCCGTCAGGGGCGAACCCGTCTTTGGTGTGTTGAAGGAATCTTCATATCCTCGCGGTACTTGGCCACGGTGCGCCGCGTCACGTTGATGCCTTCATGCTGCAGCATCGTGGTGATCTGTTCGTCGGTCAGCGGGTGCGCGCTGTTCTCTTCCTCGATCATCTTCTTCACCTTGCGCTTGAGCAGCAGCAGCGGCGTATTGCCCCCCAAGGGCCCCTGCACGGCTTCGGAGAAGAAATACCGGAGCTCATAAACTCCTTGCGGCGTGTGCACGTATTTGCTGGC
>PKYZ01000537.1:0-1404 GCA_003132865.1 Bryobacterales bacterium | reverse complement strand
ATGGTCTGCTTGCGCTGCTCGATATTCTTCATCAACTGGATGGCCGAGGTGTAGCGCTCGCGCACGTAGTCGCGCACTTCCTTGGTGGCCCCGTTGTCGCGGTCGAGCATGCGGCGGTATTGCGCGTTCAAGCGGAGCTGCGGCACGTCCTCGTCGTTCATCTGGATGATGTAGTCGTCGCCGTCCTTGATGAAGAAAACATCCGGCTCGACGGTGCGCGCACCCGCGCCCGAGTAGCGCAGGCCGGGCCGCGGATTCAGCCGCCGGATGGCTTTCACGGCGATCTCGATATGCTCCATCGGGCGGGCCAGAATCTTGGCGAGTTCCCGATACTGGCGCATTTCGAGCATCCGCAGGTGGTCGGAGACGATCTGCCAAGCCACNNGTGTGATCGCCCATGCCGGCGATCTCTTCCAGGGACGCGGAAAGATAGCCATCCTCATCGAGGTTGCCGATGATGGATTCGGCGGCATCCCGGATGTCGTCCGAAAGCACGCTGACGCTCAGTTGGGAATGCAGATGATCGGCCAGGGTGACGGGCGCGGAGAGAAATGTCTCGAAGGAGGGCTTCTCGACGGATTCCGCTGCGGGACTCTTGTAGCCGGGGTCCAGGTAGTCGTCGAAAAAGGAGCCGAAATCGATTTCGTCGAACGGGTCGGTGGCGGCGGGCGGTTCGACGGGGTCGGCCGTGGCGGCCTCCGGAGTCGCGGCTGCGCCACTCTCGATCATCTCCTGGAAGGGCCCCCCGCCCAGTTCGGCGGGCGCCTCGCCGGCAATGCCGTTGGTGTGGGCGGCGTCGCCCAAGGCGGCTTCCAGAAGCTGCTGGTCGGATGGATCGGTGACCCGCTCAGGCTCCAGCAGGGGGAGCAGTTCTTCCGCCGTAATCTCTTCGCCGACTTCCTCGGCGGATTCTTCCAGGACGGGGTTTTCGACGATCTCCTGGGTGATCATCTGCTTCAGCTCCAGCCGGTTCAACTGGAGCACGGTCACCATTTGGACCAAGCCGGGGGTCAGGATTTGCTTCTGCGCGACCCTAAGTTGCAGTGATGGCCGTAGCATGCTCACAAACAATATGATATCACCGGGGCCGGGCGCGGCTGGGCCGTTATTCGTAGCGCAGGCAGACGATGGGGTCCAGGTTGGCGGCGCGATTGGCCGGATAGAATCCGAAAAACAGACCCACCCCGACCGAGATCATCACTCCCAGTGTGATCCAGAGCAGCGACAGCGTCGCCGGAATGGAGGGCACCAGCGTCCGAATGGTGAATGTGATGAGGGCGCCGCACAAGATGCCGAGGGCGCCCCCAATGCCCGAGAGCGTAACCGCCTCCAGCAGGAATTGCACGCGGATGTCCGCGCGGCGCGCGCCGATGGCCTTGCGGATGCCGATTTCCTGCGTGCGTT
>PKYZ01000218.1:1901-2663 GCA_003132865.1 Bryobacterales bacterium | reverse complement strand
GCTCGTCGGCCAGCGCCGTAATCAGGCCGGCATTGAGAGTGGACGTCTTGCCCACTCCGCTGGCGCCGTACAGGATGGTCACGTCTTCGGTCAGCACCCTTTGCTTCAAGGTTTCGATAAAACGGCCCCGGCCAAAAAAGAACGCCTGATCGCTTTGCCGATAGGGGGCCAGGCCGATATATGGGGGTGGCGTCATTCCGGGCCGCTCCCCGGCAGAATCCGCTCCAGCGGCACGTTCAGTATCTCGGCGTAGCACTTGCCCCAGAACTGCGCTTCCAACCTGGTGACGTGCGGCGCCACCACGAAGTTCTTCCGCCGCCGCGGATTGTCCGCGCGGAACAACAGGCTCATGAGCAGACGCGCGTGCCAGGCGACCGTGGAGCATCCCAGCACCATGGCGCCTTCACGCCCCAACCGGTATCTCAACGGGGTCGGAAGAGTGTCGCTCACCGTTTGCCAATGATCTTCTTCCGTGATCACCATGCCGTCCGGCTGGTCCGCCGGCGCTTCGAAGGAGCCGCGGACCTTGAAGAGCGACGGCCGGCCGTAAGGAGCCGAAAGGAGTTCGTTGGCGGGCATAACCCTGGTTTCACCGCGGTCCGAGAGGGACCACAGCTCCGGGCTTATCCGGGCGGCTACTTGCAATTCGCGCCCCGCTTCCCGAAATGCGGTTTCTAGCAACTGGTCGTAGCACGAGGAAACGAACATCGGGCCGCCTTCGATGGTGGCAAGATAGCGATGGAGTGCGGTGGGAGCGGCGGT
>PKYZ01000218.1:0-1851 GCA_003132865.1 Bryobacterales bacterium | reverse complement strand
GGCTGGAGCCAGGCCCGAGAACCACCATCAGTTTGCCGAACTCCAGGCGCTCGCGGACCATGGCGACCCGTTCCTCCCCGGCGGTTGGCAGGTCCTCCCCAACGGAAGCACGCGCAGCCGGCACGTCCGGGGCGGCATCGATGGCCCCTGCCAGCCGGGCGTTGGCTAATCCGCGGCCCAGCAATTGCTTCGCGGCCGGCGTTTTCATGCGGCTCAGAATGGAGAGAACCTCGAATGCCAGATCCTCACGGTCTAGCGCGCTGGCAAGAATCTCAAGAGCGCCTGGCGTGCCGATGCGNNTAGTCGAAACCAGCGGGCCCTGCAATGTGATAAAAGGTTTCGACGTCAACGTCCTCTTCCAGGGCCGAACGGAGCAGTTGCCGGCCGGCTGCGGCCGTTACCGGGCCTATCGACTCCTTGCCCGCCGACACGGCGCGCAGCTCGGCTGCCGGNNACCACAGGGTGTGCACCGCGGCCGCCAGTTGGCCGGCGCGCTCCGCCAGGTAGTCGCTGGTCCATTCTACATAGGGAACACGGTCGCGGTTGGAGGGCCGTAGCAGCCGGAGGTCCAGCAACTTTTCCACCAGCGATGCCATCGCGCCGTCGGGATCGGGGTTGCAAAGTTCTTCCACGGCGCGAATCTTCTTGGTTCCTTCGGTGCTGCTCAACGCCGGGATCGTCTCCTGCAAGGCCCGAAGCTCAGCCGCCGACAGCCGTTGATCGAAATCGTCCACGATGCGGCGATCGAGGATGCGCCGGGCGCCGCCCAGTTGGCGGTAAAGTTCGCTATCGATCGCCGAACCCTTCCGGCGGTCCCACAGTGTATCGCACACGATCTGAAGGCGGGCCGGTTCGATCCAGCCGTCCTCGGCCAGTTCCATCAGGATGCTGTCCATCACCGTCGCCTCGAACGTGACGCCGAATTTTTCCGCCGGCTGTTGGATCACTTGCCGGGCGGCGTCGATGGTCAGCCACCGTAAGCGGAGATTGGATTCCTTGTGGAAGATGCGGGGAATATGATCGCGGAAGGAATCGAGCTGATAGAAGAATTCCTCCCGCATGGAGAGCACGATGTGCACGCCCGAATGGGGGTCGTCGTAGAGCTTGGCGAGGTCCGCGATAAATTTCTGTTGCCGGGTGGCCGGCAGGTAGACGAAGAACTCTTCGAACTGGTCGAAGAACAGGACGAGCGGCATCTCCAGCTTCGCGGTTGCCTCCTCGATCATCGACAGGAAAGTGGGCGTGGTCACGCNNGCTCCACCCGAATGAGCAGGCTGGGATATTCGAGCTTGTCCAGCCTGGGCCGGACGCCGGCATTAATCAGCGACGACTTGCCGCAGCCGGTTTTGGCGTAGAGCACCACCAGCCGCGTTGCCAGGATGTCCGACAAAAGAATATCGATTTCCTTGTCGCGGCCGGCAAAGATGGAAGCGTCGGCGGCCGTATAGAACTCGAGAAACTTATAGGGCCGCTCAAGCATTGGAATCAGCCGCCCGCGGCGGCGGGATCGCCGGGCCGGGTGGCGGCGGGAATGGGTACTGGCCTCGTAACCCGGCGGCGAACGCGTACACGTCGCAATCGTAAATCACGACGCCTTTCTTCTCCCAGAAAAGCTTCCAGTCCTGGTTGGGAGATTTCTGGATAGCATACGACTTGAACTTCTTGCGGGATTCCAACGATTCGACGAGAGTTTTGTACAGCACCTGGAAGTCCCAGTCCTCCAGCCCGTAGCCGAGGAAAAGCAGCGACCGGGTCTGAAGACGGCCGGTAATCAGATTGGGCACTCCGATGCGGTCCGCCGTCCCGGTTACCGCGATGAGGAAGACGATGTAGTCCTCTTCCGTGAGGATC
>PKYZ01000861.1 GCA_003132865.1 Bryobacterales bacterium | reverse complement strand
CGACTGCGATGACAGGCACAGCGACCGCCGACCGTCCCGGTAGCGCATCAGCACCGCCTCGACCGGGGCGCCTCGCGTCGTGCGCAGCAGCGCCTTGACGGTCCCGTCGCTGGCGTGCGCGGTGTGCTCGAGTGCCAGCGTCGACAGGGGCACGTCCTGCTCGAGCGCCGCACGCTTGCGGTCCAGGCCGGTTTGGCCGTCTGTTGGGGGCTGCTGTTCACCACCCACCTGTTCACGGCCATGCTTTTCGCGCCGCTGCCGTTGTTCTATGCCGCCTGGCAAGCGCGACCCCGCCAGCGTGCCGCTTCCCTGCTGGCGGTGCTCGCCGGAATGCTGCTGGGATTCGCGCTCGCCGCATTCTATTTGTTGCCCGCCCTGTCTTACCAAAAATATATCTCCGCTTACAAGCTGATTGAAACCCGTCCGGATTACAGGTTCGAACGGAACTTCTTGTTCTCCGGTGTCGCTCCCACGCCGTACCTGAAATCGCTTTCCCGGTTTACCGCCTGGACAGCGGCCGTGGCTGCGCTCTTTGCGGCCGCCGCGCTTATGGCCAAGTCCGGCCGCCTGCGCCGCGAAGCTTGGTGTTGGGCCATCGTGGCAGTCTCCAGCCTGCTGTTGATGCTCCCGGTCAGCGCGTGGTTCTGGACCCACCTTCCGCTCCTCGGCGCCATTCAGTTCCCGTCCAGATTGAACACGCTCTTGACCGTCGCCACCGCCGCGCTGGCGGTTGCCGGAATGGAAAGCCTGGGCCAGCACTGGCGGTGGACTAAAGCCGTCCTCGTGGGGCTCGCCCTGTTGCTGGCCGCCGGCTGGATCCCGCCCCTGATCGTCACCTTTGGCTACCAGCATGTGCAGGTTCAACAAATCGCGCCGATGAACCTGGATTACCTGATTACCGCCTGGGCCCAGTGGACGGATCCCAAACTCGTGTCGGTTCGCGGTATTCCGGTCGATCCCGGCTCGCCCCGGGTAGTCCCCGCGAGCGGCACAGCCGTCGCGCGGCGTTGGGACCCGAGGTTTATCGAGTTCCACACCGACAGCCCGTCCGAGACCTGGGTGACTGTCAGGCAGTTCTATTTTCCCGGCTGGACCGCCGACCTGGGGCAAGGACGCCCTCTCCCGCTGCGCCCTTCCTCTCTGGAGGGCTTGATGGAGGTACAGGTTCCCGCNNTTTGCGGCTGGCGGACGGGATGCCGGAGATTGCCGGTGCGGTTCTGAGCTCCCTTACCGCCATCGGCCTGATTTTGAGTCTTTGGTATCGCAGTAGGCGACCCGGAGGGGATTTGGTGCCATATTGAGGAGCGCGCTGACCGCGATCGGGCTCCCCCCCGTCTTCGACTATATTTCGTCCCGGTTGCCTGCTGCGACCCGGAGCGCCCGGCGGCCCGGGAGGATGAGCTACCATGAGCCACAGGCAAGGTGGACAAGCTGCCGGACAACGAGTAGACTAATACGTCAAAGTACCTCCTGGGAAGTCGGCGGCGCGAATAAGGCGCGCGGCAAGAAGTTGGGGATCGCGCAGGACTGTCGAGACATCCGCGGGGGTCGCCGTCGCATGACTCGGCAACAAATCCGCTAAGCGATCCACTGAGAGGTGAGGATGTACAAGTCGGACGCCGCTCCGGAAGCCAGCACACTCTGGCTTGCAGNNTATTGGCGATTTCTCTCTTGCGGGCTTTTCCGTGTTATCAGGCGGTCCGGGATCCCGGCGTACAGAATTTCTGGCGCGCCGCGCTAATCAAGGTCGATGATCCGCTCGCGGATATGGCCAGACGTTTCCCTGCTGACTCGCATGTGAGCAAGTTAACTTTCCGTTTGACGGTGCCAATATTAGCCCGTGCCCTCCATTTGCGCCGGACGGGCTTAATGATCGTTTTTGCCCTCGCCAACATCCTCCTTTTGCATGGCGTCCTGACGGTCGCGTACAGAACCACGGGTAGCAGAAGAACGGCTCTTNNTTTCCACGAGTTGCGAGGCGGATTTTATGATTCCGTGGCGCTTTGCCTGTTAATTCTGGCATTGAATGCATCATCCGCAACGCTCGTCGGCATCTATGCGTTTGCGGCAGCCTGGACCGACGAAAGAGCGCTCGTCACCCTTCCCATGATCTTGGTCTTCTCAATCGTCGCCTCCACTAGTCGTGTGACGGTCCGCCGTATCCTCCTGGGCAAGGGGACGGCGATCCTCCTCTGGATGGTGGCGTATTGCGCCTCCAGAATGTATCTGACTACTACGCGATCGCTCCTTGTAAGTTCCGGGGGGGTCGGGACCGCCTTGCTGACGGCATTCCCGTTCTCCGATCCGCTCGCCATACTCACGTCCCTGGGAGGAAGCTGGTTGATGGTGGTGCTTGGCTTGGTCGTCTTGCTGGNNATTGGATGGCCGCCGCCTTCTGCGGCGCCCTGGTCCCCATCATAGGGGCAGCGCTTTGTGTCGCGGACCGAACCCGCAGTCTGGCGTACTGCCTACCGGCAGTTCTTGTGGGGATGAGTATCATTAGCCGGAGCGAGCCGGAGGGGAATGTCGAGGGTCTTGCGGTACTCTGTTTCCTTATTTCGTTTATCGTTCCGACCTACTACTTTGAAGCAAAGCTATATTGGATTTCGTCTCCATTACCCGTCCAAGGCCTTC
>PKYZ01000024.1 GCA_003132865.1 Bryobacterales bacterium | reverse complement strand
ATATTGTTTGTGGCGGCGTTCGTACTGGCATTGATTGTTGAGATGTTCACAGGACTGATGAGGTAAGGAGACGGGCTGAAAACCGCATGACCATTGACATATCACACTGGCACATTCCCTGGCTTCCTTCAGGTACGCTGGCAGGCTTCGCAGCTGGCTTTATAGCCATCTTGGCCTTTGATCCGACGTGGACAATGGGAAATATCATCACTATCAGCGTGGTGGTTCTCGGCGGCTTGGGCACATTTTATGGCATCATCAGCAAGCTCACGAGCGCTCAACAAAAACAGGATCAGGCTCTTGAATTGCTGGCGGCGCATCAGGAAGCAGCGATGGGGTTAATGAATCAGTCTGTTGTGCTCCTGAAAGAAACCGCCGTTGCGATGCAGGCCGTGCTCGGCAAGCAAGGGGACCAGCTATCAAGTATGGTTATCGAGACTGAAATAAATCGGCGTATGCAAGCTATGACTCAACCGAAGGCGTAGACTAGCGCCTCTGATAGATTTGCAATCAGTTGCAACTGCCAAGGCGATAGGCCGCTTCCGCTACGTGGAATTAGCATTAGTCCACCAGCTTCAAAGTAATCTCGAATTGCCTGCTCGTACCGGCTCATCGTCTTGTCAGCCATGTATGCATCTCCTGGATGAACAGGCAGACACCGACCCCGCAGCAGAATCCACTAAACCACGGTATCCAGTCCGATATTCCTGTCGTTAGTTGTGCCATCCTCACTTCGGTTCCTCCTTGGCCTCGGGCGGTGATGGTGACCAAGATGGGTCATCCCATGGTCGCGGCTTGGCCTCGGGCGCTACTGGCTTGCAGGCCACGCATTGACACGGACTACCTACCATCCGGGTATCGGTTCCAACTGGATTGCCTGTCACCAAACAGCGTGGCGTTGCTGGCTGGGCGAGAGCCTGCCGCATTTGGTTCCTGGCCTTCGTTAGTCCACAGCTACAGATTCCATCTCCTGATAGATTGCGCTTACATTGACAATCGTAGGAGTGCCAGCCAGCTTCGACAAGGCTATTCGCTGCCGTCTCCAGTTGCTCAATGCGCGCTTTCATCTCTGTCACCATCTCCGTACACGCGAAGTACAAGTAGGCATCGGTCAGGTTTCCCTCGCCCCCGCCGAGCTGCGCGTAGAGCGATCCAACATTCTCGCGTAAGGCGGCAACGGCATCTTCAGCAGCATCCCGCTCGGATTCTCGCTTCCACAGCGCTAGCGAGACGGCGGCGTGGGAGTCGAGCAAGCGGCCAACAACACTATCTTCTTGCGGTTCGTTGTGACGATGAATCGCCTCCAGCTCGGCGTCGGTCAGAATCTTATCCGCCGGCATCAGCCAGTTCTCCTTCCTCGCGCGTAGCCCAGAAAATAACAGCCGAGCCCGTAGCTGATTATGAGTACAAGCAGCACCCAATCTGCTGACTTCACGGCTTTCGCTCCCACTTCGGATTGCACCAGTAGTACGGCGCAGAGCAGGGCGAGCAGGGCAAGGAGTTTCATGGCTTACTCCATGACTGACAGCGAATTTCTTCAGTCTCTCCAAAGAAGTTGTCTTCTACGGCCCGCATACCAGCGGCCATGCATTTCTTAGCCTCGTTAATTATCTGATCGTTGGACATTTTCTTGCCACATCCCGCCAGCCCCAAGGCCAGTAGGATGAGTGCGGCTCTCATGGATTCGGCTCCATCTTAGCGTCCTCAATGTTCAAGTCAGCGACCCAGCACGCTACGGTTTTCGTTTCCCGCAGACCAGCGTCGGTCAATCTCACCTCCAATTGCTTCGACCGATCACAAGCTGATTGTTCAACTATCCACAAGGTATCGATCCATATTTTACCGCTGGTTTTCATCACAACCGCCCAAACTTTCATGCTCTCCTCCCGGTTCAGCCCGCACGCTTTTGCTTCTCCTGGTGCCATTCCCGCACATGCGTCAGATATCCCTCAATCGTGCTCGGCACGAGCCCACGGAAGTTAGCCGGCATTTTACCGTTTCCGCTCCATAACAGAATCGGGCCATTGATGGCGATGTCTTCCGCAATGGCTTGCTCAATTTCCTCACGCGCCTCGCGTAGCGCTGCCTTGGTCGCGGGCTTCATGCTTGTCTCCGTATAACGACCGGCTTTGGCACCTTAACCTTCACACGAGGCATCGTCACCTTTGGCGCTGCTAATCCCTCTTGCGCCTTCAGCACGCCAGCACGCCAGCACGCCACGCATGGCCGGTGGCGCGTGCATAACGGGTCCTGATGCTTACATGAGTGCCGCATCTTCAGCCACAGGCAGACGGCGCAGATCGCGGCGAGAATGAGAGCGGCGGTCATGCGCGACCTTTCATCAACCACGCCAGCATCGCGAAAAAGAAGCACGCTCCGACAGGTTTAGGGTCATTCTTGTATAGCGCGATCACAGCAATTACGGAAGCGATCAGCACTAACCACATATCCAATTTCATCGTCCCCTCCCGCGCCGGTCAGCCTACTTCTCCAACCTCTCCACTACACGTAGCGCCACCTACAGCACGGCAGCCGCTAATTCCCTCGAGTCGAACTGAATATTCAGCGCTGGCAGAACCTCACGGCAATCCCCAAGGAATATCTGGACGCCATTTTGCTCATGGTATGGCTCAGGCACGCTTGGCCTTCTTTCGCCGCTTGCGCGTGGTCTTGGTTCGTTTCTCCTTGGGGTGATAGGCGAGAACCTTATCCACGATTCGGTCAAGTTCAGGAGGCGTTTTCATGGCTTCTCCTGTTCGCCGTGAAGCGAATCCTCAATTGCATCTTGGATCTCAGCCGAGAGAGCATGAACCAAGCCGACTTCTGGGTAACGCCGATTTCCTTGGCGAGTTGCATGGACGAAATGCCTTTGCGCGAAGTCACCAGGAGGTACATGGCATACAGCCACTTATGCAGCGGGATGTGACTCCGACCGAAGATGGTACCCGTCCGAACGGTGAAGGTGAATTTCTCGCATGCGTTGCAGCGGTAAAAACCTTTAGGTCGGGAAACCACGGACTCACCAGATTTGCACTCTGGGCAGATCGGGCCGTTGGGCCAGAGACGATCTTCGAGGTACGTCCGAGCCGCTTCCTCGTTAGGGAAAAGTTCGAACAACTTGAAGGTGCTGATTGTGCTCTTGCTCATTCAGCTTCGCGCCTTTCTCTGGAAGTCGTTTTCCAGTACCTGCGTGAAGCGTTCGAGCCAATCGTCCATGAACCGCTGGTGCCGTTCCATCACGCCTTCGATGTTCGCCGCCGCCCTGCTCATTTCTTCAGCGGCGTTTCGCATCGAGTTACCAGCCCGCGAAACATCTTCGGAACCAACGAGATACATTGTGTCTGCCATGACTCAATTGTAGATGAGTTCCCCTGGGAAGTCAAGTATATAATTCCCAACGATTTCACCTTCCACGCTCTTCAATGGCTCGTATAGAGAGCGCATGTCATCGGGTGGCTCTACCACGGGCTTCTTTTTGCGTTTCATCATCCCCTCCAACCCTCGCGGGCGCAGTTCTCTCCCGCCAGCTTATCCGTTCGTTAGAAGCTCCAATCCAGGCGTACCCTTCCCCCGGATTGCCCGCCCGAACCGAAGCCTCTAACGAACGGTCTGCGCCAGTCGCAGACCACCCGTTGCTGGGATCGAAGCTCGTTTTTAGGCTCGCCCTACCCAGCAAAACCGCTAGTTAACCGACTCTACCATCTGGGCGCCAGCCGGGCCGCCAGCTATCACGTCAATCGGCTGACCTGATGCGCTTATGACTACTGGCGCAGCCGCACCAACAGCCGGAAGTGTGGTCGCTGAGCTGATAACGATACCGACACCGAGCTTCACTGGCGTGGCCGGCCCAAACGCAGCCGTCACGTTGTCCGCATTCCCGGTTACACTGATAACTGTCGGGTCGCTGGAAGTCCACACTGTAGCGCTTCCGGGTGGAAGGACCGCGCCGGCCAGCCCCGCGGCGTCCACGAATGAAAGGGTGGCCGTTCCGGTACCACTATCCGGTAGCGGCAAATCAAGAGTTGCTTTGACTACTTTTTCTAACATCTTATTTCTCCTTGTTGATGGTTAACTGCATTGTTGCCGCCACAGGTGTTCTCATCAGCAATCTGATGATCCGAGCCTGCGAAAGTTCGATACGATCCGTCTGGTCCTTGAGCTTGTCGAGCTTCGCGATGATCAGCTCATTTAAGTCTTTGTCGCGATCGTGGTCAAACATTCTACGCTCCTACGCTCCCAGTGTAACCGCGTGAAAATCCGAGCTGTACGCGGGGTTGAAGATGTAGTCGTAATCAGCCTCAAAATCTCCTTGCTGTCCCCACGACTTCGACCAAGAATTTCGGCACCTTACCTTCCGTGTCGCATCGTCGTAGGAATAAATCCAAATGCAATGGCCGCCTGCTAGTTTCTCATTTGGCCCCGGCATTGGAACGATGCCAGTATCAGCGATCTGCTGGGACTCGAAGGACGCGTATACGGTAACCCCGTAGAGCACAGGAAGCCCGAGCACGTCGATCACATGCTTGGCATGGTACTGTAGCCCGTACGCGTCCTTCCCCCAAACGCGCGTTGCTGCCAGCGTCTTGTGGAGAATGGCGTCGGTAAACGCCTGCGGAGGTGGCGCGACCGTGACGAGCGATTGTTCGGTCGGCAGGTCAATGTAGGGGCAGTCACCGTATTGCTGTGAAGCCGTGATGACATCAGCGATTACCGCGCCTGAGTCGGAAGATGAAGTGCCTTCCATCGAGCGTGCATTCCAGTACGGGAAAAGGCGCGATAGATCGATAAACGGCAGCCCCTGCTTGGCGCGAGCATACATCAACACACCAGCGTAGCCGTGGCCCGTACAACCTGATGTGGTAATTTGGTCAAACACCGGCGGCATAAATCCGGTTTCGAGCAGGCTCTTATCCGGTGACAATGGCGGATAAGCCGGATCGACAGCCAGCCGAGGGAATCGATTATCCCCCGGCAGCCCGAATCTACACCCGTATTTTCGTTGTATCGGCATCTAGCCCTCCTTAGTGACCGAGCTTTGCCTTCAATGCAGCGGCCCGCTTGGCGATCTTAGGCAAAGCCTTCAAGTCCCCAGGCGTGAGCTGGAATTGCACAGCGGCTCCTCGTGCGGCAGCGGCCGGCGGGTTGATCGATGCGAGGAAGTTCGACACATCGGTAGCGATGGCGGTGATGATCGTCAGAACCTTTGCCGGAGCGCCGCCCAACTTTCCGTTGAGCGAACTGAGCGCGACCGTTCCAAACTCTAACGAAATCTTAGTGAACCTCTCCAGCGGCGTATCCGTGGATGCTAACTCGGTAACAGCAAAAGGGACTGCGGTGGCGAGCCCATTCAGGGCAGCGGTGATTATAGCGGCTTCCGCGCCATTCAACCCAGGGATGAACGGGAGTATCGTTTCAGCCGCCGGAATGATTAACTCCAAAGTTGTCGTGATTATCGACTGCCCTGTGGTGGGCGCGTTAACGCCACCCTTTATGCATCCGATGAGCGGCAGTGACGCCGCTCCCAGGGATGAGATGGCCAAGGTGCGGCCGAAATCGCGGCGAGTGGATTGAGTAGGGTCCATGGTTACTCCAGCGCCTCGTTGACTGACTCGCCGCGGTTCAGATCCGCAATGACGCCCGCAACGTCATAGAAGCTTTGCTTCTTCGCGATCCACACCTGGAGGTAGATCGGCAATGCGGTCGGGACACCGAGGTCTGCAAGATTCTGGGTTGCATCGAGCCACGGCACACCGCTCGTGACTTCGGTTGCGGTTACGGGAATCAAGAACGTCCCAGTTCCCATGCCTTCAAAGTTCTCGCAGACCAGGATGCCGGGAGTGTTGTTAGCTGCCAGCTTCGCGAGGAATCCCGAGGTCTGGTCCAAGCTGATGTTCAGGCTTTGCCGCGGTGCCTGTAGATTCGTGAAATTCAAATTTGCCATTGCTTGTTTCTCCTTTTTGTTAACTGCTATTTCGGGTTGCGCCGGTCGAGCCAGCTAAGCTGCCTTACGTTTTGCTGCCTTGCCTATGCAGTGCTTCCAAGCCGCCCGTGCGCTGGGTTGTAACTTGCCGCACTTACCGCAGTATGTTTTCTTCGCGGGTCTTCCAACTTTCCGTTTCATCGACACTTCTATTTTTAGCGCACTTCGCCGCGATTTGTCAAGACAATTGTGAGTTAAGTAGGAAGTTTGCGTACCAGCGTGATCTTGAGATTGTATTCGGCTTGACAGTGCGCTAGTTTCCATTTGCCCAGCGGCGTCATAAAGCCCTTCGTCTCGACGTACTCAACTCGCCCAGTCTCCCACACAATCTTGAAATCGCAGATGTACCTACCGAGTACCGGCGGCTTCTTTCTTGAGAACAGAAGTCCAGGCGCGTGCAGAACAAACGCAACCTGGCCGGTCCACTCCTTCACCGCGCCGGCCAGCTTCCACGTGTCCAGCAGTTGCGCATAGCCACATTCGAGCTTCGACATATACGTTTTCCCGCCATACGCCCGCTCACTAGCTGGCGCCACGCCATACTTGCTGCGCCTCGGCTGCGCCAGCGCCTTGAACTCGCTAACACTGAGCAGGCTCATGGCAGCCCCTTCCACTTCCGCCAGCGGTCAAGTACGAACGCCTTGGCTGCCGGCGATAGCTCCGTGAAGCAATTGCTGGCGGTGGTGAGCGATGGGAACGCTAGTTCCCGCATGTCCTCCCAGAGCGTTCGGTTAGCAGGCACATAATCACCACAAGCGAGCAATTGACCGCGTTCACCACGGGAGTCTTCATCCGCCTTCTCCCGAGAACTCGATTCCGCACTCACCGCAAACGATAGTCATTGCCATCAGAAGCCTTCCTGCCGGTTCTCGTTCATTGCGTGACCATCTCCCAGCCTTCCGAATCCGTGACGCGATAGACGTTCCCGTTGGAGCAGGCCCGCTCGCCAGGTTTGTAGCCCGCAATGCTGGGCGGTCGCGGGAGTTCTTCCCATGTCCTGATGTCGGCCGGCGGCGTCAGCGAGAAGCCGTCCTCCTTCTGGCTTGAACGTTCCCTGTCTGCCGCTTCAGCGATGCCCTTCAGTTCTCCGTGGATCGAGTCGGCCAGGACTTTCTTCTGGGCATTCGGCAACACTTTGTAGAAGGCCACGTACGCATCAGCGCCATCCTCTGCGGCAGCACGAGCGCGCTTCTTTAACTGCTCATGCGGGTCCAGCGTTCCGCCCGTGGAGTTCCACTGGCGGATGCGCTCGCCGTCCTGCTTGGTTATCAGGTGGGCCTCGGGGAACAACGCCAGCAACGGCTCGGGAACCTTCAGCGGTTGGGCGGCGTGGCTTTTTTCGTCCAATAGCAGAGAGACCAGCATTTCAAAAACGAAGTTCTTCTCGCAGATTGGCTGTATTCCGATAGGCACAACCTCGGTCTTTCCTCCAACTTCAAGGATTTTAACCTTATCGCGAGCGCGAAGGCAGAAGATCAAATGCATGTTAGTGCTGAGGCAGTGATTCACGAAACGCTTGTGTTCTCGCTTGGCAAGAGCCCAATTTGGCATACCGCGGAGCTTATGTTCTTCCGCCATCTCACAGCAGCCTCCGATGCCTTCCCACTCGTGAGTCGTGCTATCCACCACGCAGACCGTTATGCCGGCCTTCTCAGCAGCGGTGATAGCTTCGATGTAGCGCTTGGGGGTGAACGGCGGATCAAGGCGCCCATAGCGAAAGCCTTTCGGGAGCGCCTTCACGATGCCGGGTGAATCAACGTACATTTCGCCGCGGCCATTCTCGGTGTCAATGAATCCAACTTCACCGTCAGAGCCGGCGATTCCAGCAGCCAGCAACAAAGCCGAAAAAGTTTTGCCCGATCCAGAAACTCCCGAAACGCTCATCAGCATCGGCACGGATTTACGAATAGCTTTTATGAATTCCATTATCTGTCGAATGCCATCCCCGGCATCTCCCTATCTTCCAATTCGGTTATCTGCTGCGGCTCCCACCAGGGCTTATCGCCGAAGCGTTCCATGTAATCGGCGTAGGTTCGGATCAGGGCTCGGCATTCGAGCCTTGCACGTTCCCACCAGATGTTTACGTCACCGCCAAACTTTGGACGCAAGGCACGGATGCGGACCTCGTAAGGTTCGGTGGATTCAACGAACGGAATAATGAACTGTCCGTCCCACTTCGGCCAACCACGCATCAGGCTATAGAAATATGCGGTCCTATAGTACTTCTGAAAGTAGATCGCATCGGAGATCGACTTGTCGATTGTCTTGCCTTCACGCTGGGAGAAGGTTTTAAGATCCAAAATCAAATTCGGCGCCACCCAATCCATGCGAGCTTTGAGCTGAACTCCCGTCTCGGGATCTTTCGCAAACACCTCAACTTCCGGATCTCCGACGGAAAGCAACTGCTGCAACTTCGGCTCCTCCAGCAATGCTCCAGCGGCCCGCGTCACGCGCAAGTACTCATCTTTCGTAAGGATGGTCTTACCGGCGTGCTTCTCGAGATGCTGGGCTATCAGGACGTCGAGGATTGGAGCTTCAGCATCGTAAGCCTGCGCTTGGGCAATAACTTCGGCCTTCAGAGTACCTTTTGCTTTAATCCCGCGCTCAAGAAGCCACGCGCGTATCTCGTTAATCGTGACCAGAACTCCGGGAACATCTTCGGGCGAAATCTCGCAGGCGTAGCGCTTGTCTAACTCTTTCGGCTCCAGGACAGCGCAGTGGAGAGCCGATCCGATGCGCATCTCGGGAGTTTCTTCATCCGGAGGTCGGTCAGGGTTGAGGTGCCGATACCAATATCGTAACGGTGAAATCTCCAGGTCCTTCATCGCGCTATTGCTGAGTCCCGGCGTAGCGAAGTACTCCGCGGCGCTCATCTGCTGGCGCATTGGTTCGGTGTCTGGCACTTTGCGCTCCTCAAAATCTTGATTACCATCGCCCGTGACTCTGCGGATGGAGGCTTCTTTTCACGGTTAGTATGTTTGGCTTCTACGCAGAGGCTGTACCACTCTTCATCGGTGAGCGTTTCGAGCACGCAAAGCGCTTGGTTGACGGCGTGATTGAGCACAACGTTGGCCACCGCCGTGGCCTTCTTCATCCGCCCGGCCTGGAGGCGTAGTTCGTTCACGTCGGACTGACTGACGCCCAGTTCTTGCGCGCTCACTTCGTCTCGCCCTCCGCCTGTGGCGCCCCCTGGTCCTTGCGGCGCTTTCGGGGCGCGGCAGCGCCGCTGCCGGAGCGCTTGTGGAGCACCGCGCGTATCAGCCGCATCAGGCGCTCGGCTTCGAGCAGCGGCGCGTCCATGAAATAGATAAGTATCGTTTCGTCGGGATTAGTCTTTGGTCTGCTCATTAGAAGCACATATCGCACGTGCAGTGCGATCTCTTTCCGCCTGATGCGATAGAACCAGACTCACAGAAGCGTGAGCCGTTGTGCGACGGCCCGAAACCACTGTGTTCGTCTCTGATCTTCTTGCACATTAGGCATTCCTTGTCAGGGTCATCGGTCTCCTCATCATCAAATCCAGGCACGTAGTCGTCGTCCAGATCGTCTTCGAAGCTCTCCCGTTCCTCGATCGCCTCTTCGTCCTCGCGCGCTTCGTCACCGTCGCGCTGACGAAGCGGATAAAGCTCATCTAGCAGCGGGATCTCCGTTCTATTTCTGAGCATCACTCCTCCTGTTCGAAATGTAGATGTATTCGCCTTCAGTGTGCGTGTCGATCGATAACCCGTACCGTTGCAGACAAGAGTAAATGACAGATTGAGCGGATTGCTTTGTTTTGGCTTGCGACAAGTCCTTGATTAGAATCTTTGCCGCCTTTCCTGGAGCGAGACCGGCAATGCTCTTCGCCAATTCCGCCCAGGAAACGGTGCGCTTGTCGGGAATATTCACAACCTCAATCTTCATGACCGCCCTCCATTCTCTCAGCCACCGCCGCCAGTTCTTCCAAGCTGTACACCTCGCCACAGATAGCGCAGGCCCATCCCGCATCATCGAAGTGCTCGCCGTGAGGTTCGACGCTGGTTGCTTCCCGCCATTCCAAATTCTCGGTACAGGAATGTGGGACGCGCTCTGCCAGCACCACGATGTCCAACTCGGTCAGTTCGATACTCATTTTCGTCCCTCCGCTCTGTCGATAGCCTCACGTACTTCTTCAAGCGCTAGTGAACGCCCGCCGCCCCAATTCTGGAGTCCCTCACACTGGCTAGCCGAAGCGCACGCGGCCAGCAGCGCTGCGCGATCTTCCAGCACCGCCTTCAGCGCCAGCACGTCATTGTCGCTGAGATCCCAAGTGTCGCGATCACTGGCCGCCATCTCCACGCGGGCGATCTGCTCTTTGTGGGTTTCGCTCATGCTGCTTTCTCCGCTCTCTTGATCGCGTCCCACTCCGTCTGTAGTTCCTTCAGCATCTCGCAATCGCTTTCTCGAATCTCCACGAAACCGCGCTGGCCCCAGTTGTAGCAAAGATTCGCCATTTGCGCTCCGACTACGCGCAGTTGCCGTATCTCCTCGCGGAGCTGCGCTTTGGTGGCCGGTTGTTTCTCGCGTGTGTTTAACCCACTCATTTTGCGCCTTTCGTGTTGAGCGTAGCTTTTAGTTTTGCAAGCAGGTCCACGGCTTGCGCGGCGTCGTTGGTACAGTACGCTTTCTCGTCCGTGTGCCACGTCCAATGCGCATACACGCAGGTTCCAACGTCCAAGTTGCTGGAACCACCCCGAGAAAGGTAGTAATCGTCCACCGCTTTCGGGCTGATAACCAGGGTAACCAGGAATGCCATCAGCGCCGCTAGGGCTATAACGCACAGCAATTGCCACGTGTCTTCCCAGTCCCAATCCTTCATTGCCTCCCGCCTTCCAGCGCGCGCCGCTCTTTCAGCAACAGCGCCAGCGCCTCAGCATATACCACGGCAAGTTTAACGCCCCTACCGCCGGCGATCCGCTTCGCCCCTAAGTGTAGCTTGGTGGGGACCCTGACAAGCACCGTGCTAATCGTGTCTTCTGGTTTCATCTAAAATGAGATTAAACGATTTAAAATCGGTTTGTCAAGCGAAATCTTGCGTCCTCGGCGTTCCCGCGCCGCGCTAGAACAAATCCTGTTGGCCGGCCACAATCAGTGCTTCCTTGACTGCTTTGGTTTTAGCCCCGAACGTGCCGAGCTTTGGCTTCTTGCCACGCTGGATTGCAACCTCAGAGCACCAGATTTGATACGGATGGTATTTCCTTTGCCCGAACGGGTAGGCATCGCGTAGCCGCGCTTTGATGATCTTCTCTGGTTCGTCGCGCGTCTCCTCCAGCACCTTGGCGATGATGGGGGCCGCGCTATTTCGCCAATGGCTTTCGCTGTACATCAGGCGTCTAGCTCATCCAGCGGGAAGTGCGCGCACCCGGCGTGGCAGGCTGGGCACTCGTACCAAGCGTCATCCTCCCCGTATCGACGCGGGATAGCGTCCCTCTCGTAGCCGCGCCATGAGCATTCGGAACATTCGAGTGATTCTTCGGTGATTTTCATATATAAAAACTGCCCTAGTCACGAGTTTGCAATTCGGAGAAGGATATCTGCATGACAGGGAGTCCCGACTTTACACCAGCAGGCCAAATTCTTACCGCGCAGTTCTTTGCGAAGCCGCAGGCGAAAATCATAGGCGCAGAAAATATCGAGCACCATGTCGCGATGCAGATCCACAGCCATCTGAGCATTCGTTATTACGACGGCGCCGCAGGTATCTCCGACTCTGAACGGATTACCCCACTTACTCGGCCTGGTCACGCAGACTGTATTTGGGGGTAGCTTGTAGCCGCGCGTTCGCTTGCGTTGTATTCTCTTTGGCATTCACGCCTCCTCGCTGTCTAGAACATCGGGATGTCTCCCAACCACACGCGCCTCTCGCGGTTCCATGCTGCGCATCAGCGTCTCTAGCGCGATCGCGCGGGCCATCTCGCGGCGCTCTCGCGTGCTGAGCGGGAGGATCCGGTCGGTCGCGGATGGTGACGGATCTGCACGGGGAGGGTCACCCGGTCGGTTGTGGCTACCATTCGACATCAGGATTGTCAGCCACGCATTCTCCGCAGACTCTCCAGCCTCCTTTGCCGCGGCACTCTCGGCATGGCGACATGTCTCCGGGATCATACATAAGCGGATCTTCCTCGTAATCATCGAAGAAGCCTCCATCACAGCCAGCCCAGCAGGGAATCCAGCCAGTGAAGTCCACCTCGCCATGGACGCAGCACACCCAGGTGTTTTTCGCCTTGTCGAATTTGAAACTATATTCGGGCTTTGGTTGAGTGCTCACGGCGTTTCCGCCTTGATCGTGACATAACCCTGCGCGCCGCCAACGCCTTGCAGATTGGCGATGCCGCTTTGTTCGTCCCAGCATTCGATACAAGCCGAGACCATTTGCAAAGCCTCTTGCTTGCTGTCGGCGTCCAGTGTGAATGTCGCCCGCACTTCGTAGGTCACGATTTTCCTCGCTGGCTGTAGATAAATGCTCCAAGGGCCACCACGTAAAGACCGGCCTCAGTCCATTCTGTTGCTCTCCGGACTGAGTTAGGTTCCATCCCCGCCGCTGTCACCATTAAACCCACCGCCAGCCATCCGAAAACCCCCGCAATCTTGAATGATTTACTCACGGCGTTCCCGCCTCTCGCGCCTGCTTGACTAGCGCCTCCATCAAAGTAAGGCCGGTATTTGGGACAACCTGAACGCACCTGTCGTCCCATAATTCGATCATCCCGTAATCTTTTTTGTTGGTGATAGGCAGCACACACCCAACGTGAGCAATGCACCAGTTCTCAATAAAACCGCGAATACGCTGGACGTCTCTATACCGCTCTCCGGCTTGATTACCCATAGCGATGGCGACTTCCCCGCCATCCACCCTAGCAGTGAAGATTCTCACGTCTTTGCCTTCCGCGATCCACTGGCGCACGCGCGTTAACATCGGGCCTATCGGGGCGCCAATATGCTCCTCGCTCACCCAGCCGTTATATTCGGCAAGCGTGCCGTCAAGGTCTACTCCTATCCATCCGTTCATGTTCGCGCCTGCTTCATCTTCGCCTCGATTTGCTCCAGCGTTTCCATCGTCCAGAGCACTCTGCAATCCGTTGTCCGTAAAACGGAGAAGGCAATGCCGCTCCGTTCAAGCGGAATAATGGCCGCGATGTTGTCGCTGTTCACGCTCATCGGGCCGACCTCTTCTCCAGATTCATTGGGGATTTATATACATGACTCCCGCTAGCCTTTCTTTGCATCGGCTTGCCGCTTCTTTCTCGCGCGCCGTTTCGACGCTTTTGACTTTGGCTTGGGCCGATACGCAAGTACGACATCAGTTATCGTGTCTAACTCGCTGGGAACACGCCTTGGGTCATACCCCCCCGCGCGTTTCACCCACACTTTCCCGATCATGCGCCCACCATCCGCATTCTGCGAACCTCGGCAGCCAATTCCAAGGCGTTAGGCTCCGGGGCGCTAAGTACAGCAATAACTACGCCATTCTTTGTGATGTTAAAGCGCTTGCCCATCTGAGCCTGAAGAAGTACGTCTCCTGGAGTCCGCCTGAAATCCATCGCCGTGATGGTCTCTTCCTGTCCGGTGAGGTCCATGCTTTTCGTCAGTGTCTTTCTCGTCACGATTTACTCTCCAGCGCATCCAAACCGTGATGCGTTAACTTATACATCGGTGCTCCGTACCCGACCCACGGTTCAATAAATCCAGCCTCCAGCAACTTGCTAAGCGTGCGGTAATCCCTGAACATGTACGGAGGAACACGACCGTCCTCATACTTGCGCCTAGCCCATATCAAGGCTCGTCTCTGTGCCTTGGTAAGCTTCATGCGGTTCTGGCAAAATGTTGCGGGGACCGCCGGCTGTTGCGCTTGTGCCTCAATCCGCTCTTGTTTTGGAGTCTTCTTCATCATGCCGACACCTCAACCAGATCGAGGATGGGGCAATGGTCGCTTCCTTCGGTGCTTTTCCCGTCCCACCTG
>PKYZ01000883.1 GCA_003132865.1 Bryobacterales bacterium | reverse complement strand
ATTTTCCGCGCGGGCAGTCCGGGGGCGCTGGCGCGTGATCCGGAGGTGAAGCGGGTGTATCTGGGTGAGTCGTTCAGTTTGCAGATATTGTCCCTGGGCAGCTCGGGGGCGGGGCGGCCGCTTTTGGACAATCAAAGCCCAAACCATTGATTTTAAGAGATATTGATGCGGGATTGGGCGAGTTGGGCTTGTGCAAGATTGGGCAGGATTGGGCGTTTTTGTGCATGCGCTGCACTCCCCGGGGACCGCGATTTGGGTTCGCTTTGTAGTGGGCTTTGCCGGTTTGGCAACAGGATGAGCGCCTGTTACAAGGCACGGATTTCTTGATTTCGTGTTGCATCGCGTAACATCTGAGTGAAGCGGGCTCGTGCCGGTGGCCGGGGCGGTTCGGCGCAGCGATGACCTGAGCGCCTGTTACAGGGTACGGATTTCTCGGTTTTGTGCTGCATCGCGTAACATTTGCTGCACGGAGTTTGCCCCATTGGTCAAGCATGCAGACGCCGGCTCTGAGAGCGGTACCCCCCATTCTGCTTTGCGCCCCAGACACGCCCGCGCCCGATTCCAGTATAGTCCACTGGTGGTGGGAAAGCTGGGTGTCCAAGAGGCGGTGGGAGCAGTAAGTGCCTTGGTTGGTGCGGAATGCGGAGGGCGGCTCTATTCTTCCAAGCCTGTGACCGTGGATCGGCGGTCACCCTTCCCTTGCCCCCGGCGATAATTGCCGCTGTTCCAATGCTTCAGAGATTCGGAACAGCTCGCGCATCGAAGCTTTTTATGAGTCACCGGTCATTTCTATTGAACGCCACATCGCGGTAACCAGAACAGGCATTTTCGGAACATGGCTCCGTGGGGCAGGCGAACTCGGCAGGTTGCGAAGGTGCGCGAAGGAACGTCACCTGAGTGATGACCGGGCACCCACAACCAGCGGTCCAGCCAAGCTCCCCTGCTCCGCGAATGCAGGTGTCATCGTTCAAGGTATGGGAGCCTGCAAGAGGGCGAAAGGCTGGCCCGCTTGCCGCGTGAGCACGCCACTGCTAGACTCCGATTCAGGGAACAAACATGGAATCCGTGGTGCTACAACTGCAGCGGGAATGCCTGGACTCTCGCGTTCCGATACTTGACATTCTGCGAAAAGCACTGGTGGTAGCCCGTAAGCTGTCGCTGGCGGACGCACAAGCTTGGATTGAGAAGGAACTCAACGGCTACCATCGTAGCGACGCGCCGCCTACCCACCGTCTTTTGACGGGTCAGGTACGGGTCCGAAACCCATACCATGGATGGCAGCCCGTGATATTTGAAGATCCGGTGGAGGCCGAACGCTCTTCCAAGTGTTTCTCAGGTCAACCCATCGGAGAGCTGGAAGATCTAATAAAGAGGGGTAGCGGCGCCCTGCAGTTTCCCTTTGATCCAACAGATCTGAATCGGCTGATGGAAGGAATGAGCCTTCCGTTGCCGCCAACACGGATTCTGGACCGTGCATCTATACGCGGAATCCTGGATGCTGTCCGCAACATGCTCCTCGAATGGACGCTGAAACTCGAAAAGGACGGCATTATGGGCGAGGGATTGACATTTACGTCAGAAGAGAAGGAAGCCGCGTCCCACGGGCACTACACAATCAACTACAACGCACCGGTGGGCACCTCTCAGGTCCAACAGGGTAGCCACGGCTCCACGCAGTCAATGTCCGTCGCGCAAACCGATTTCAAGGCGCTTGGGGAGTTTATTGCCAACCTGAAGAATCAGATTCCCGCCCTATTATTGGACCCGGCGGAGGGTGCACAACTGACGGCGGACGCGGACGCCGTTGGCAGCCAACTGGCGTCGCCGCGTCCGAACAGAATGGTCGTCGAACAGTTGATGGCGTCCATCACGAATATTCTGGAAGGATGCACGGGGAGTTTGCTGGCATCTGGATTGCTCCACAGGCTCACGGGCTTGGCGGGCTGACGCGTTCCACTCCGAGGCTGTTCCTAAAACTGGCTCGCGCCCGGCGTGCCCATTGGGACTGAAAATCGAGTCTCAACTACCGCGAGCCGGCCCGTTCCACAGTCTTCAAGAATTGGGACGGACCGTTGGTCTTCGCGACCCTTGTGGAGTCTGCGACTTGAGAGTTTTGCTCCTATCACATCGGAATTCGTGCTCGCGAAGCCACATCGTTTCCATAAGGGCCTCCTCCGAATCGAATAGCGAAAACGCATTCAGATTGTATTCATCAAGTAAGTTGAGGATGCTAGGCCTTTGAGTAGAGGGAAGGTTGAATTTCCACAGAACGTCTTGCTGAAAGTGGGTGGAGACGGGGGCCTCGAATACGCTCTCATACTCCCAGTAACGCCACGTCTTCTCAAAATTCGCGCAGATCGTATAGTCCGATTTCTGACGGAAATGCCTTCGGTCGCTCCGGATGTATGGGCCGATGCGACGAATTCGTGGTTTCGTGCTCGTCCATCCTTTGAAGCCCGCCGGCGTCTCGCAGAATACAAAGATCGATCTGTTTTCAACGTCCAGATGTGGCTCACGAAATGCGAAGAAGGCAGCAACGGAGGCCGAGTGAGACCAGTCGAGGAGCGGCGACGGGAACCCATAATGCCGCAAATAGACCATGTATGCGTAGACAGGGACCGAGGGGAAGTGACTAAAGGCGCCATAATCCTGGAATGATTTGTGAACCTCATCGCCGTAGTCTGGGAAGTCCCAAGTCGACTCGGTGAAGCTCTCGACGGTGGGTCTGATTCGGGAAGTCAGCTCGTAGTACGCGCTAAACTTCATCCGGTCTACCCCGGCTCGCTCCAGCGTGCTCTTAAGCTGCCACGCCGAATTACTCTGCCCTCGGAACAGTAGCGGCGAGGAGTCTTGGCCAAGCCCCTCGCGCAGTTCCTTGAGGTGTCGCTGAAAAGCCTCCCAATCATGTACGTCGATCTCCTTCATGCAGATGCCTCTCGACATATTATCCGCAATTGCGTGTTCCATTGCAGACTGGTGGCATTGCGATGAACCTGGGAATCGATTAAGTGTATCTTGTTGGGCCCAAAAATGAAATACAGAAACCTATCAGGACTGCTGGCGGGCTGCATTTTCTTGTGCGGCTGCACAACGAACAAGCACGAGCCGAGCGTTGAAGTGAGGCCGGTCTACCGGTCGGCTAGGGCAATTGAGGGTGCTCTCCTCGTTGGAATCAGCTACGGCGAATTCGGCACGCTCGTGCGGGAGATGTCGAAGGAGTTGGTTCTGGCACGAGATCGCGTTAAGTTTTCCGGCGCCTCCGATCCGTTGTCCGCAAGAATTCTCGACAAATACGGTGCGCTATTGGAGATGTACAAGGACAGCGCGACGGTTTGGCAGCTTCAGATACAAGAGAAGACCTATGCCGATGAGCTTCCGGCGCTGGCCAACAAGTACGGTGTGTCCTCCGCCGTTGTAGATCGAACCGATCGGTCATTCGGCATAACGTCGCATCCCCGTTACGTCAATTACGATCAGATACGAGAGGCAATCTGGTCGAAGGCCACTCGATTCCAGGAGGAACTACTCCCGGAGGTCTACGGCGTCTTTGCCGCACTTCCCGCCCCCCAACAGAAGCATTGAAGCTGGTCGGTCGCGCCGGGCGGCCAGTGTCCGCGTGACCGTCCCCACTCCCACCCCAAGCTGTTTGGCAATCGCCCGGATGCTGGCCCCGTCCCGGCGCATCTCGATTATTCGCTCCCGGTTGAAGATCCTCTTCGGGCGGCCAATGGGCAGGCTCTTGCGGGATTTGCTGTGATGGTAGTAGGAAAGTCACACGCCCCAGCAATAGTCTTCGACGGCTTTCTCGATGGAATCGTCCTGCTCAGTGAGGCGCATCAACTCGAGGCGGATAGCGTCCACCAGGGCGTTCCAGCTCGCGACGATCACGTTGTCGGAAACGCCCACTGTGGACCAACTCTTGCGGTGATCCGACCATTCGATAAGCACGCGCACCTTGGCGGCCGTGCCCTTCCGCGGCTCCAGCACGCGCACCTTGTAGTCGGTCAGGCGCACGTCGGCCATTTGCGGATAGACCGTTGACAGGCACTTGCGCAGGCACACATGCAGCGCATGGAACGGACCATTGCCGGCGGCGGTGGCGGAGTGCACGCCATCCTGGGTGCGCACGGTGATGTCGGCCGTCGAGCGGGAGTCACCCGTGGCGGTCGCTTTGGTGGAGACCTCGTAGCCTTCCACTTCGAAGAAATGCATGCCGGGATTCAGGGCTTCGCGGACGAGCAGCTCGAAGGTGCCCTCCGCGGCTTCCAGTTCGCAGCCCTCGTATTCCATCTGCTTGATGCGCTCCAGCAACTCGCGACGCGCGTCTTCGTCGAGCCGGCCAGCTAGTCCGTGCTGTTTCAGCTTATATAAGATGTTGCCGCGGCCCGACAGATCGCTGATCAGGACGCGCTGGCGATTGCCCACGGCCTCGGGCACCACGTGTTCGTAAGTGGTGGATTCCTTCAAGACGGCGGACACATGCACGCCGCCCTTGTGCGCGAAAGCGCTGTGGCCCACGAAGGCCTGGTTATTGGGCAGTGGCAGATTGGCCAGCTCCGCAACGAAGCGCGCCACGTTCGACAGACTGATGAGCTTGTCCTGGCCGATGGCGGTGTGACCGAACTTTAACTCCAGATTGGCGATCACGGAACAGAGATTGGCGTTACCGCAGCGCTCGCCGTATCCGTTGATGCAGCCTTGCACGTGCGTGGCGCCGGCCTCCACGGCGGCCAGCGTGTTGGCCACCGCCACGTCGGAATCGTTGTGCGTGTGGATGCCCAGGATGCCGTCGAAACGCTTGCGAACTTCGGCGAAGATCTCGACCAGCCGGCCGGTGAGCGTGCCGCCGTTGGTGTCGCACAGGCAGAGCACGCTGGCGCCGGCCTTCTGCGCGGCGTCCAGCGTGCGCATCGCGAAGGCGGGATTCGAGTTGTAGCCGTCGAAGAAGTGTTCGGCGTCATACACCACTTCTTTGCCATGCTCCTTCAGATATGCGACGGTCTCACCGATCAGCTTCAGGTTTTCTTCTTCGGTGATGCCCAGCGCGCGCGCGGTGTGCAGGTCCCAGCTCTTGCCGAAAATGGAGACCACGGGCGTGCCGGCGGCAACTAGCGATTGCACGCTGCGGTCCTCTTCGACCGTATGGCGTGCGAAGCGCGTGGCTCCGAACGCGGTGAGCTTGGCGTGCTTGAGGTGCAGTTCCGTTTGCGCGCGGGCGAAGAAATCTTTATCCTTCGGGTTGGATCCGGGCCAGCCGCCTTCGATATAGTCGATGCCCAGTTCGTCGAGCTTCTGTGCGATGAGTAACTTGTCGTCGACGGAGAAAGAGACCGACTCACCTTGCGTGCCGTCGCGGAGAGTGGTGTCGAAAGTGAAGATCTTCATAAGGTTATGGGGGCGGCCTGGGAGGCCGTCGCAGGCTGGGAGCCTGCCCCACTTTGCTCTTCCGGTACGCCGGATTCCTTTTTCTTTTTGAGGAAGGTCATCATTTCGCGCAGCTCGCGGCCGACCTTCTCGATGGGCTGATTGCGGGCCGCTTCGCGCATGGCGAGGAATTTGTGGCGGCCGGTCTTGTTCTCATCGATCCACTGGCGCGCGAACTCGCCGGATTGCACTTCCGACAGGATCTTCTTCATCGCCGCGCGCACGTGCGCATCGACGATGCGTGGGCCGCGGGTGTAGTCGCCATATTCGGCGGTGTCCGAAACCGAGTAGCGCATGTACCCCAGGCCGCCTTCCTGAATGAGATCGACGATCAGCTTGAGCTCGTGCAGGCACTCGAAATAGGCGATCTCGGGCGCATATCCCGCTTCCACCAGCGTTTCAAAACCCGCGCGGATGAGTTCCGACGCGCCGCCGCACAACACGGCCTGCTCGCCGAACAGATCGCTTTCGGTTTCCTCTTTGAACGTGGTCCCGATCACGCCGGCCTTCAGGCTACCCAGCGCGCCCGCGTATGCCAGCGCCGTTTCGAGCGCGTGCCCGGAGGCATCCTGATGCACGGCCACCAGCGACGGCACGCCCACGCCTTCGGTGAACAGCTCGCGCACGCGGTGACCGGGAGCCTTGGGCGCGACCATGGAAACGTCGACATTCGCGGGCGGCTTGATCTGGCCGAAGTGGATATTGAAGCCGTGCGCGAACATCAGCGTCTTGCCGGCGGTAAGCTGCGGCGCGATGTCCTGGTTGTACAGGTCGCCCTGAATATGATCGGAGACCAGGATCATGATCATATCGGCGGCCTTGGCGGCATAGGCGGTATCCAATACCTTGAGCCCGGCGGCTTCGGCCTTGGAACGCGACTTACTGCCGGGATACAGTCCGACCACCACGTCCACGCCGGAATCGCGCAAGTTCAGGGCATGCGCGTGACCCTGGCTGCCATAGCCTATGATTGCAACTGTGCGGCCCTGGAGGAGGGCTGGTTTGTAGTCTTTCTCGTAATAACGTTTTGCCATGGATAAGTCCTTTTAGGGGAGGACAGGCCAGGAGGCCTGTCCCACCTGCTGTACGGGCGGCTGTAACTTCAGCTTCTTAGCATCGAGCGAAACAGCCATCACCCCCGAGCGGGTAGTTTCGATCTCACCATAACTGTGCATCACATCGATGAATTCGTCCAGCTTTTCCGGATCGCCGGTGGCCTCCAACGCGAAGCCTTCGGTGGAGGAATCCACCACGCGCGCGCCGAAGATTTCCGCTTCTTTGAGTACGGCGGTCCGCGTTTCCTGCACGGTGCGCACGCGCACCAACACCATTTCGCGCCGCACCGCGGGCGACTCGGTGAGGTCCACGGCCTGCAGCACGTTCACCAGTTTGTTCATTTGCTTAATCACCTGCTGGCGAAGCGTGGCATCCACATCCACCACGATGGTCATGCGGGAGAGTTCGGGATCGAGCGTGCGGGCAACCGTCAGACTCTCGATGTTATAGCCCCGCTGGCTCAGTAAGCCGGTGATGCGCATGAGAGCGCCCGGCTTGTTTTCGACTAACAAGGAAATGATCTGCAACATAGGAGATCCTACTTGGGAACGGCTACCGGTTGGGGCGGCGCGAGCACCATCTCGTTGATGGCGGCGCCGGCCGGCACCATCGGATAAACATTTTCGTACGGTGACACCTTAACATTGAGCAGATACGGGCCGGGTTCGCGGACCGCTTCTTCCAGGGCCGAGGCGAGTTCCCAGGGCTTGTCGATGGTGCGGCCCTTGAAGCCGTAAGCGCCCGCCAGCTTTTCCGCATCCGGGAAACAATCGAGTTCCACCGCGCTCAAGCGGTTGTTATAGAACAACTCCTGCCATTGGCGAACCATGCCGAGATAGCCGTTGTTNNGCACCATGCCGAGGTAGCCGTTATTCATCACTACAATTTTGATGGGCAGGCCATGCCCCATTATCGTGGAGAGCTCGGGTATGGACATCTGGAATCCGCCATCGCCCACCAGCGCGAAGACCAGCTTATCCGGACGGGCGAACTGCGCGCCGATCGCCGACGGAAGGCCGAAGCCCATGGCGCCCAGTCCGCCGGAATTGATCCACAAGCGCGGAGCGTTGAAGCGGATCAATTGCGCGGCCCACATCTG
>PKYZ01000325.1 GCA_003132865.1 Bryobacterales bacterium | reverse complement strand
TAGCTTATTTTAACGCCTATTTAGCGATCCAGGGGGACCGCCCCACCAAGCCGGAGTTAGCGCCACCGGCTGAGTGAAAGGAGATACCCAGTTTCAGCGATTCGCCGCCCGCGTTAGCCGGTCCAGCACACCCGCCCATTCGGGGGTGTCTGGAGGACGCTCGACGGCGATCCAGTCCAGACCCCGCGCGTCCAGCCGGTGCAACGCGGCGTACAGCATGGCGGCGTAGGCGGCGGGTTCCGCGGGCATCTCGCGGCCGAGGCGCAACCAATCTCCGCGGCCGGCGGGCGGAGCATCGCAGGCGGCCAGCAGCACGAGGGGTGTGCGCGGGCGGTAATGTTGCGGGTGCATCCCCGGTGATGAGTGCGCTCCTGCCGCCGCGCCTTCTGCAACCCGCACGGGGCCGATCAGCAACTCGACTTCCGGCAGCGGAATCACGCCCGGCCGCAGCAGCACAGGCTCCGCGGAGGCCAGCGACAGCACGGTCGACTCGATGCCGACGGTGGCCGGGCCGCCATCGAGAACCAGGTCAACCGCATCGCCCAGCGATTGGCGGACGTGTTTGGCGGTGGTGGGCGAAAGCCGCGTGAACGGATTGGCGCTGGGCGCGGCGATGGGCACGCCAGCCGCGCGAATCAGCGCGAGCGCCAGCGGATGGGACGGCACGCGCAGCCCTACGGTGGCGAGGCCGGCGGTCACAATATCGGGAATCGACGGCTGTTTGCGCAGGACCAACGTCAGGGGTCCAGGCCAGTAGTGGCGCGCCAGGCGATCGGCTGCATCGGGCCACTCGAGCACAAGGGCGCGCGCCACATCGATGGAATCCACGTGCACGATGAGCGGGCTTTGGCGCGGCCGCCCTTTCACCGTGAAGATGCGCGCCACGGCAGCGGCATCGAAGGCATTGGCGCCCAGACCGTAGACTGTTTCGGTAGGGAACGCGACGATCCCGCCGCAGCGAATCAACTCCGCCGCACGCCGCAGATCGGCGTTCGCCCGCTCGCCCGCTCGCCCCCTCGCCCCCTCGCTCGCCATCACTCCGGCAGCTCGTCCTTACCGTCGCCCGCCGTCTTGCCCGTCTTGCGGAAGACCAGGTAGGCGTGGATCAGGGGTTCGACATCGCCTTCCAGCACGCGGTCCACGTCGCCGATGGCCAGCTTGGTGCGGTGGTCCTTGATCATGCGGTAAGGCGCCAGCACGTAGCTGCGGATCTGGCTGCCGAAGTTGATATCCAGCTTGGAGGCCTCGGTTTTGGCGGCCTCCACTCGTTTCTTCTCCAACTCGAACTCATACAGGCGCGCGCGAAGCTGCTTCATGGCGCTGTCGCGGTTCTTGTGCTGCGACCGCTCGTTCTGGCACTGCACGACAATGTTGGTGGGGAGGTGCACGATGCGCACCGCGGAATCGGTCATGTTGACGTGCTGGCCGCCGGCACCGCCGGAGCGGAATGTATCGATGCGCAGATCGTCCGGCTTGATGTCGATCTTGATCTCGTCGTCCACTTGCGGGTAGACGAAGACGGACGCAAACGACGTGTGGCGGCGGGCGTTGGCGTCGAAGGGCGAGATGCGCACCAGGCGGTGCACGCCGATCTCGGACTGCAGCATCCCGTACGCGTTCTCGCCGTTGATTTCGAAAGTGACGGACTTGATGCCGGCGCCCTCGCCCTCCAGCCGGTCGGTGATGACGGTGGAGAAGCCGTCGCGCTCGGCCCAGCGCAGATACATGCGCAGGAGCATCTCGGCCCAGTCCTGGCTTTCGGTGCCGCCGGCGCCGGGATGGATGGTCATGATGGCGCTGCGCTGGTCGTTCTCGCCGGAGAGGAGCATGGCGGTTTCCACGCGCTCGATGAACTGCGCGAAGGTCTGGAGATCGCGCTCGATATCGCCGTTGACGTTCTCGCCCTCGCGGGCCAGTTCGAAGAGGGTGTCGAGATCGGAGGTGAGCGCGGCGATGCGCTGCTCGTTCGCGAGACCCTCTTCTAGGCGCTTACGCTGCTGCATGATCTTCTGGCTTTTCCCGGGCTGGCTCCAGAAGCCGGGCGCGGCGGTCTGCTCTTCAGTTTCCTGGAGTTTGGATTTCAGCGCGGAGGCGTCAAAGATACCTCCGCACAGCCAAGGCCTGTTCGCGGAGGGGGGTGTACTGGCGCTCTAACTCGTCAAGCGGGGTCATTTCAGTTCAATTTTAGCAAACCCCGAGTGGCACTAGCGCTTTCCGGCGGACGGCTGAGCCGGCTGGCCGGCGTGCATGCACGGATTCCACTGGCCGACGTGTCCAAAATTCAGTACGGCGACGACACCGCACCGCGTGTCTCCCTTGCGCCTGCGGTGGACGATGGTGCGCTCGCAGCCGCCCAGCTCCGCGGCGCAGCGGTACACGTCGCCGCTTAGCCCGGGGCGTTTGTAGATCAAATTCAGTTGTCCACAGAACGGGCACTTCATTTCGCCGATGGGATGATACTTCATGCAGATGCTCCTTCGCCTTTTTGCGGCATAAAAACATTATGCACTATTCTTGTTTCGGCGTAAAGGAGGAGTCTTGTCTCATGCAAGAT
>PKYZ01000343.1 GCA_003132865.1 Bryobacterales bacterium | reverse complement strand
TGACCACCTGAACTGTTACGTTCGATGCACGGTCACCTCTCAGGACGACACTGATCGGCGTTGCGAGCGTTTCCCCGCGATCTGGCCCACGCCGATCCTGAAGGAACGCCGCGATCAGGTGATCTGCGAGGAAAAACCACTTGCCGTCCCAATTGAATGGCAAATAGGAGAATGCGTTCACCAGCATGATTCGCCTGATCGCACCTATGGTTTGCCAATGGTACACGACAACCGGCTGCTGGACCATCAGATACTCGATGGTACCGAGCTGTGTTGCCAATGCATCCTCCAAGATTAATGCCAACTCAACCGCGCGTGCGGCAAGATGCCGCGCGACTGCGCCTTGATGGAGGGCATCGTTCCGCGCTTCCCGCACTACTTTGAACACTCCAGAGAAATCGGCAGCCAACCGTGATCGCTCGGCAAGTTTCTTTAGGCACGGCTCGTACTGGCCGAGGCTGCCAATGAAACCTGACAGGCGCGACCCCAACCGCTCTACGACAAAAAGGACCTCATCGAACGCTTCAGCGTCCCTTTGACACGCTTCCCTGGCGGCACGGAGTTCGTCACGAAAGGCACAGGCCTCTGAGCAACCTTCAAGGCTTACGCACTTCTTCTGTTTGCCCTTAACGTCCTGCACTACCTCGCGAGAGTTGCGGCTAAGCTTGGCGGCGGAGTGCGTTGGCTTCCCCGTCCGTTCTGGGTCCCCATCCACTTCCATTTGCTTACTCCTCGTTTGAGCATACCCTGTAGCGCTATCAGGCCGGGTTTTCCGCTGAAGTCTGGAAGTTTTGTTATCGCCCGCCCAGTCGCCTGTCTTGGTGGCGATGCAATTACCCGCTCATCGCCTGCCCTTCGCCATTCCTAACTTCGGTCAGATTTCCCTTGCCTGTCTGGCCCACAAGAGTGATGAATGTGAGCGTCACGGCAACCCCGTGCCAAGAAAGGACCGAAATGAAAACGTTCACCATCGACAACGAGAACAACATCAGCGTGTTCGCCACCCAAGAGGAGGCCGCCGCCAAAACCACAACCCCGTTCGACAGCTTCGCCAGCCAGCAGGAGTTGGCGGATCTGGTCGCCCAGTGGCGCGCCGAGAGGCTCCTGGCCGTCTGGAACAGCCTGCCGGGTGTCACGCCGGTCAAGAAGTTCACGGACCGGAAGACGGCTATCAGCCGGATCTGGGCGCGCATCCAGGGATTGGGAGAGCCGGTGCCCCCGAAGGCCGACACGACCGTCGGCGCGCCCGCCGCCATGCCCGCTGCCGCGCCCGCCAGCAAGCCCGAGCCGAAGGCGGTTCAACTCGCGCGGCCGAAGACGGAACGGAAGGCCAAGGGCGGCGCACAGGCGGCCAAACGTGGCGCACAGTCCGCCAAGGGCGCGCCCAGCAACGCCAAGGCGGCCAAGAAGGCCACCGCCGCCAAAGCCGCGCCCAAGGGCAAGACGGCCGGGAAGGCGCGGGGAGCCGTCGCGCCGCGCGAGGGCAGCAAGACGGCCCAGGTGGTCGTCATGCTGCAACGGGCCAAGGGCGCCACCATCTCCGAGATCATGAAGACCATGGGCTGGCAGCGGCACACAGTGCGCGGGTTCATGGCCGGCGCGATGAAGAAGGCCGGGTACGCGGTCGAGTCCTTCAAGCCAGAGGGCGGCGAACGCAGCTACCGGATCAACAAGTAGCGCCAGGCGCGTGCCCGCTCGTTTAGGCGCTTCGACTTAAACCTCCCAGCCCGCCCGGTTCCGGCCGCGGCGGGCTTTTCTGCTTTCTGAAAAAGTGGACCTGGCAAAAGGGGAGACGCCATCTACCTGCACATTCCCGCGATGGCCAGTCGAGTCGGTCGGTGCCGGCGATCCCCCGCCGCATCGTGCGGCACCAGGGTGCTGACGGCCCGGGTGCAGGCGACCGAGACGAAGCTGGCGGAGTTCTGCGGCGTGCGGGCGTTGAAAAAAGGTTGAGCTGGACAACACCCTCCGCGCTGGATTCACCCTTGAGTACCATCACAGGGGTCTTGAGCAGCATCGGTTTCTAAACAGCGAGTTCTCCCTCAAGCCTATTGATTTCGTGGCGAAGCCACCGCTTGAGGACCTCTTCGGCCTCGGTGGCATCCAGAGTGGCGATGGTTCTGCTCTCCTGATCGAGCGGAATATGGTGACAAGGGACATCTTCGCCTTTGCGAGACTCGGGGACGTACTGCATGAGAACGCATTCAGCGCACGGATGAGGCCGTGACGGATCGCCGAAATTCAGGCAGGTCAGCGAGTCTTGGAAAGGAGATGTGGGTTTATGTGGCGTACGAACCGAGCGACCGTATCCGCCGTCCTCGACGAAGGCCAATTCGAATTTCAATTTCTCCAAAAGTTCGCGCTTCTCTTCAGACATAAGTCTCTTCCTCGACGGTAAAAATAACCTGAGCATTGCGACGCACTAAACTCGCGGGGCGCGCCGATGCGTTGAATTGTAGCTGGCTTAATCCGATCCACCTCATCGCCTGGCCGAGCCTCGCGGGCTCGTGCGCGGGCCATCTATTGTGCCACTTCGAGCTTACCGCCGTTTGTGAGGAACGCGGTACTCCCCAATCACCCCAAGACTGGCCCCGACGGGTTCTGCTAGGGTCCACGATCTCGGCCAGCGAAGGAGCGCGGTCAGCACTTTTCGCGGTCGGCCCAATCCAGCGTTAAGCCGGATACTTCAGTCGTATATTTGAATGCGGTGAAGGCTTTGAATATCTTCATCACCGGCGCCTCGGGCTTTGGCGGGCGGTGCGGCGGCCCGGCGGCTGGCTGCCGCTGGGCATCGAGTCCGCGCCATGTCGCGGTCATCGCCCAGCGACCAGAAGATCCGCGCTATCGGTGCCGAGCCGGTCCGGTGCGACCTTGAACTGGTGACCGCGGCCGATCTCCGCGGTGCCGAGATCGTGATTCACTGCGCCGCTTTCGTCGAGCAGTGCGGGCCTCCGAACGCCTGGGACCGCATCAACGTCCAGGGCACCCGGCGTATGCTCGCCGTCGCCCAACAAGCCTGGCTAATCTCTAGGCCGAAGTTCCTAGGCCCAAAAA
>PKYZ01000074.1 GCA_003132865.1 Bryobacterales bacterium | reverse complement strand
GTTCGGGTACCCGGTTCGGCATTCCGGTAGGTTGTTAGAGCTCCAAGCTACGGTCCTTTTCCTTCGACTGCTCAGGTATAGATTGCTGCGTCAATTTTGACCACCAATCGGGGTCCAGTTTGTGATTAATGCTTTGGGGAGCATTCCCAAGGCCCCTTGATTGAACCGCCATTTCTCGCACCNNCGCTCCATCTAGGTCAGCCGCATCCACCTTCTCCTGAGAGAGAATGAAGCGTATGTCACCAACATCTTGTCGATCGTTTCGCATCATTTTTGTAAGTATTAGATCGATAGCTGATGGTCGAAACAGCCGTAGGTGCCGAAGGTTGCCGACCTCGATTGGCACGATGTTGTTGAGCCAGTTTGGAGTTAGGGCGACTTGCTCGTCTGTAAATAGATGAGACACATACAGACCCTCGGGCAGTAATCTCTTGTTTGTTTGCTCGATAGCTTTCCAGAATTGCACGTCAGTCTCGATCTTCCCCATTTCAACTGCCGGAAGAATTGCGTCCACATCCATTGTCTGAGGGTGCCTCGATTTAGTGGACACCGGACATACGCGTAGAGAGCCAGCTGTTTGGTCGCTTTCCGAGGACAGGAGCCATAAGGCTTGCCGCAGGAAACGACCAAACAGCGCTGGACGCGGAGTCCGCCGGTTTGGGCGACAGAAAGGACATAATGAACCCGATAGACCGGAATGGATCCGGGGCATCGCCCCGGAAGAAGTACGACGAAACCTACAAACGCCACGCCGTGGAACTGACGTTGCACGGGGACCGCACGGTGAAGACCGTGGCCAAGGAGCTGGGGATCCCGGCGTGGCAGCTGTACGATTGGCGCAAGCTGTACGCGCCGAGACCTGGTGGCGGAGGGCCGACGCCGCAGACGCTCGAGGAGGCGGTGAAGGAAAACGAGCGACTGCGCTCTGAGCTTATCCGAATGCGAGAACGGGAGGAGGCGCTAAAAAAATCACTGGGCATCCTCTCAGAACCGCCCGAGAGAGGTATGCCCAGGTTAAGGCGATGAAGGGCGAGCACCCGATCCGCATGTTGTGTGAACTGCTGAACGTATCGCACAGCGGCTATTACCGCTGGTGCCAGCAGCGGCCGAGCACCCGGCAGCGCGAGGACGCGGACATCGCGGCGAAAGTCGTGGCGGCACACCGAGCCAGCCGTGGCACCTATGGAGCGCCGCGAATCCTCGTGGACCTGCAGGAAGGCGGAACGCGCACGAGCAAACGCCGCTGTGCTCGCCTGATGCGCGAGCAGGGCCTGCAAGGCCGTAAGAAGCACCGCCGCAAGCCCCGCACAACGGATAGCCGTCACGCGAAGCCCGTCGCCGAAAACATCATTGCTCTGCGTCCGGATCCGACCGGCCCCAATCAATGCTGGCTGACCGACATCACCTACATCCAGACGGCCGAAGGATGGCTATACCTGGCGGCCATCCTCGATCTATGGAGCCGCAGGATCGTCGGCTGGAGCTGTGGGGCGACCCTGCATGCCAGCCTGGTCCTGGCGGCCCTCCACGATGCCCTAAAGCGCAGGAACCCGCCCAAGGGGCTCCTGCATCACTCCGATCGCGGCAGTCAGTACGTCGACGAGGATTACATCACGGCTCTGGAGGCCGCTGGCATCGAACGCAGCATGAGCCGCGCCGGCAATTGCTACGACAACGCGGCAATGGAGTCGTTCTGGAGCTCGCTCAAGAGCGACACAGAGCTCGATAAGTCGATTCCTGCCAGCCGCCATCATGCAGAGCTTGCCGTCTTCGATTACATCGAGACGTTCTACAACACGACGAGGCGCCACAGCTCGCTCGGTCAGATCTCTCCTGTGGCCTTCGAAAACCAACAAAAACTAAACGACATCAAAGCCGCCTGAATTGGTGTCCACTTTATCGAGGCAAGCCCAACCGCGCCGACCCGTGACCTGACGTACCAGAACTGAGCCATTGCGAATGAGAGTCTGGGCTCCAAGAAAGGAACCCAGATGCCAAAAGGAAAGAAGCATACTCCGGAGCAGATCGTAGCGATCCTGCGCCGGATCGACGGCGGAGAGTCGGCCCAGGCCGTGTCCCGCGAAGTGAACATCAGCGAAGCGACGCTCCACCGCTGGAAGCAGCAGTACGGTGCGATGGAGATCGATGAGCTGAAGGAGTTGAAGGCCCTGAGGGACGAGAACGCCCGCTTGAAGCGGATCGTTGCCGACCAGGTCTTGAACATCCAGGTGCTGAAAGAGGTGAACTCAAAAAAATGGTAAGCTCGTCGCAGAAGCGCTACGCCGCCCAGGGCGTGGTAGCGGCGGGCATGTGTTCGCAGCGTCAGGCGTGCCGTTATCTTGGGCTGGCACGCTCCAGTTGGGCCTATGTGTCGCGGCCGCCGAAGCCGAAGACCGTGCAAATCGGCGAGGCGATCGCCGCGCTGGCGGTACGCCATCCGCGGTACGGCTACCGCCGAGTTCATGAGATGCTTCGCCGGAAGGGACTCTACTGCAACCTACGCACCGTGCAGCGGATGCGCCGTGAACAGGGGCTGGGCATTACCGGGCCGGCACGGCGCCCCAAACTACCTGTACGCCCCGATGCGAAGGTGAAAGCGACCGCGGTCAACGACGTCTGGTGCGTCGATGTGGTCTTCGACACGACCCAGGGCGGCAACACGGTGAAGTTCTTGACGATCATCGACGAGTACAGCCACTACTGCCTCGGGATTGTCGCCAGCCGTCGGATGGGCGCCCGCGAGGTCGTAGACGCGCTCTCCAGGCTGATCGAGCTCCACGGAGCGCCTGCGCACCTGCGGTGCGACAACGGGGCGGAGTTTATCGCCGGGTTCCTCCAGCAATGGCTGATCCTGGCGGGCATCGAGACCCGGTTCATCGAGCCCGGCAGCCCATGGCAGAACGGCATCAACGAAAGCTTCAACGGACGCTTTCGCGATGAATGCCTCAACCGCGAGCTCCTCGCCAACCTGCTTGAGGCGCAAAGCGTGGCGGACACCTTCCGCCATGAATACAACGAGATCCGTCCTCACAGCACGATCGATTACAGCACGCCCAGCGAATACCGCGCCGAACTCTTGAACCAAGCTCCAGGCTCCGGTCAGGCCCGCCAAGCCGGGCCTTCCCTCCGCCTGGAGCTTGCTCTCGTCCTCACCAGCAACCACAACCTGAACTGAGATCAACAACCCGCCCAGACTCTCACTCCGGGTGGCTCAAGAAATGCGGTCCGGTCACCCG
>PKYZ01000454.1 GCA_003132865.1 Bryobacterales bacterium | reverse complement strand
GCCACATACTGCCGTGGAGCGAATTCCCAAAGGAGCGGTTGAATCCAAAAAACGGGCTCTGTCTCGCGGCCCATTTTGATCGAGCTTTTGATCGAGGGTTGATCAGCTTCGACGATAATCTCAGGCTGATCCTGAGCCGGCGGCTGAGAGACTATCTCCCAAACGACGCCCTTGAGACGGAGTTCGTGCGAAGAGCGGGGCAGCCCCTCCTCTGCCCGGATCGGTTCGCGCCCGATTCCGCGTTCGTGGCTTACCATCGCAAACGATTCGGGTTCGATTAGATTAGAGGCCTGAAACTCCCAGTGCGGCGCCGCCCCTACCTTCATCGATCTGGTTCATTGTCGCAGGCGAGGTGAACTGACGTCGCCCACGACGAGTCGTCGCTTTCTCGAGAGACGGGGCTGTGTGGGGTTGCCGAGGAGGTCGAGGATGCCGTCTGTGACTCGGTCGAGGGTGGTTATGACTTTGGGGGCCGCTCCTGCTTGTTGATGAGTTGCTTAAAGCGATCCCAGTAAAACGGGTCAATTCCTGGTTTTTTCGCGTTCAGCCACGGGACGTGCTCGTACCCCATCAAGGGCGGTCCCGATGTCCACCCAGATCGGAACCTTTGCCGTGATCCGGCGCAGGACCGTAGCGAATTCTTCGTCGGAGACCGGAAATGCGAGCCGTAACCGGTTGGCGAGGTAGTTGACTTCTTGCTCCGTGGGGAGGCGGTCGTTGGGGAGAGAAACGATGACGGAGCGCTCGATGTTTTGTTGGTTAGTGTTCATGGCGCGAGTTTCTGCGTGATGCGAGCGGTAACGTTGGGTAGTTGGGCATAGGGTTCCGTGGATGGGATCTCCGCGATGAAGCGGGCGACGGCGTTCGTGTCGTCGCCCATCGCGTTGATGATGCGTTGTGCGAGGTCAAGGAGTTGCTGTTCGTCTTCCTGCGCGGTCGCGGCGACGTCGGGTCGGCGTTCTGCTGCCATGTCCGCGTAGAGCGCATCGAAGGGGAACGTTCCTTCGAGGACTTGCAGGAGCTGATCAAAGAACGGCGTGTCGTGCTCGGGCAGCAAGCGTTCGATGGCCTCAACGAGCGGGTGTTGCCGGTTGATGCGGTACGTCACGCCCCCGCGGACGACGTTCCGGTCCCAAGCATGGATGATCCGGTCATTGCCAGCGCGCCGCCCGCGGAAGGTGTACACGCGACGGCTGCTGTCGGTGATGCGCGTGATGATCTGGCGAAAGCCATTGCGCAGTACGTCTGGTGGATACGCTGTTGATTTCTTGATATCAAGGCGCCAGAGATGATCGAGACGATTCGTGATGTCGACGCGGACGCGTGCGAGCTTCGTGAGTTCTTCTTGGCGAATGAGGCGAAACCACGATCCCCACGCGATGAGCCGTTGGTTGCGGTACACGTAGAATCCCTGGTTTCGGCGCAGGCCTTCCTCTCCCCCGGCGATCTGGAGATCAGCAGCGGAGAGCTTCGAGAGGTGCGGGAGAATAAATGGCGCCACCCGGACGGTTTCTCCGTCGACGGTGAACTCTTCCTCCGGGAGAGACTGGGTTGCTCTGTGGGACGTGAGGTAGGGGTCCAAGGCACCCAACGGGTTCAGGTTCAGCGCGATCGCGAGCGGCCGTTGGCGTGATCCAATGAAGCGGTGGAAGACGAGGCTGAGGTGCTCGCGTGCGAGATCCATGTGTTCGCCGAGGGCGTCCTGTGTTAATGCCCCTCCCGCCGCGATTTTGTCGAACTGCTGCCAGAGCACGATCGTTCCGTGGCCGTTGAGGTCGGCAACGTGTGGGAGGAGGCTGGCTTCGTGTGCGGGAATGTCGAGGAGCATCCAGTCCCGGCGTTTGGCGATGTAGTCCAAGTCCCACCGTCTCGCGCTGAGAGTGCCGTCGCGCAGTGAAATGACCGTGAGCGTCCGGCATTGGGAAAGCGAGGCGGTCTTCAGCCCTAGGCCGAATCTCCCAAGGTCGAGCGCGTCCCGCGGGTGGTCGGGATTCCGGCTTCCATGGCGCATCGCGCTGGTCAAGTCCGCCGGGGACATGCCAATGCCGTCGTCAATAATCGCGACATACGGCTCGCCCGACACGGAGAAACGTACGTTAATGGTGCGAGCATCAGCAGCGATCGAGTTATCAATCAGATCTGCTAACGCAGCCTCAAAGGAATACCCGATCGCACGCATTGATTCAAGCAGATCGGGAGCAGACGGGGGCAGATGAATTTCTCGACCGGACCCCGACACAGCGCGCGGGTTCGTGCCAATTTGTTCTCCCATCGACCAGCTCCGGGATTTGCGTCCGGGGCGGCAGACGACGCCGTGATACCCTGGGCGAAGGCGGACGTCGCCAGACAGCACCGGGAGCGTAGCCCAGCGTAACATCAATCACACTTTTGAGCTTAAGGGCGCTTCAAGTGGATTAGGAAGTACGTGTCTTGCGCGCCCGGTCGAGCCTTTCCTGCAGGCTCGGATCCTTCTCGTACATAGCGAGTGCGGCCACCGCATCGGCCGAGGTCTGGACTTCGCCGTTCTGCACCAGGTCCAACAGATAATCGATGGCGTTCTCGCGGCGCAGGAGGGCGATGGCCAACATCAACGTGCGGCGGCGGAGCGGTAGCGCGCGCGTGCGCTCAAAGGCGTCGCGCAGGACCGCAAAGGCGCTCTCCAGCCGCGAGTCGCCCAGCGCCAGCGCGGCGGCTTCCACGACGGCCTCCTCGCGATGGTCGAGGAACTTCGCCACGAACTCCGGCGATTGCGTGGGCACCGCGCGCAACAGGCCTGCGAAGCATTCCCCCAGAACCTCCGGCTCGTCGCCGCTCAGGGCTTTGAGCCGCAACAGCAGCACGCCGCCCGGAAGGCCCGAGGCCGCAATGGCCCGCAGGGCGCCGATGCGCGCGTCGCGTTCGGGGTCGAGCAGCAGCGGCAGAATCTCCTCCAGCGCCTCCGGATAGTCCGTCTGCGCCAGTCCCATCGCGCCCAGCGCGCGCACCTCGGCGGCGGTGTCCACCGAGCCGCCCCAGGTGGGTTCCATTTGGATATGCTGCAGGCCGCGGCGAAAAACAGACGGAGAAGAATACTCCAGTTTGCAGAGGGCCTTGAGGATTTCAATCTTGGCCGCGCAGCGTTTATCGGTGGTCTCCGGCTTCACCATGAATCGGTCGAATGCCGCGACCAGTTCCGGCGTCGACTCCGCGGCCTGCCACTCCCCGGCGATGCGCGCGGCTTTGGCCGCCACCAGATTCATTTTGCTGTTGAGATACTTGGCGGCTTCGGCGCGCCCCTCCGGCGAGGGCGATTGGCGGCGCAGTTCCGCCAGGCGGTCGAGCTGCTCTTCGAGAGACGAGACTTTGCGCGCCACAAGACGATTCTAAGCCACAGAAGCTCGCGGAAGAACTTCAGCCACAGATGCACGCAGATGCACACAGATAAAACGGAGTTCCGGTCCGCTTGTCGGCTTGCATCCGCGGCGTGCAGAAACTACATATACTGTTGGCATGACCATCGATGAGCGGCTGGAGGCTTTGAAGCAATCGCTGGAGTTGTGGTCGCACATGCACAAGGCCGCCAGCAAGGAATACTGGGAGATGTTCCGTGCCAACGAGGAGCGGTTCCGTGCAGACGAAGGGATGTTCCATGCCGACGACATGACGTTCCGCGCCAACGAGGAGCGCCTGGCGCAACTGATGGAC
>PKYZ01000904.1:5255-9783 GCA_003132865.1 Bryobacterales bacterium | reverse complement strand
CCGCGGGCGCAGACGGCACAGCCGGTGCGATGGCGGATGCGGCGATGAAGCAAGGAGCCGCGCAGGATCTGGGTGGTGGCGGGCAGGGCGGCGGCGAGTTTGGTGCGGGCTGCGGGGATGGCTATGTGTTTCACTCTTACGAATGAAACACACGGAGGCTATTCCTGTCAAGCCCCCCCGGGGGCGGGGAGGCATTAAATTTCCTTCATAAAGATGAAATCGACAACAAGCCGTGCTTGATCGCTCTGTTTTGGGCGCAGGAACTGCGAGCGGGCGAGATTGAACCGGCGGCGACACCAGGGGTGCCTGGACGACACCGTGCGCCGAGATCACCGCCGTCGCGATCTCCGGAAAGCGCAGTTGGCGAAAGAGCGGGGGCCTCGCGGGTGACGGCAGAGTCGGCATCCCAACGCCAGACGCTCTGCATAACTGCCGTGGTATCAATGTGTTATGGGTTTTGCGACAGAAACTAGCTAGACTAATATCCAAGATGGACGATCACCAAACAAATACCTCGCGGAGGCCAAGCAAGACCTCCTGGAACGTACACAGGAGATGATCCGGGATTCTCAAACCGAGATCCTGCGCGGCTTCGAAGCTTATGCCAAGACCAGCGAGGCGCGGCTCAGACGTTTGCAAAGCGGTCTTCTCACGTTACATACCGACGACGCGGCCATGAACGAACGGCTGGCCAACTGGAATCCGCCTGGTAGAAGTCGAGCAGAAGCTGATGTTGCGGCCACCCGCGGCGTAACCCGCCACTCCCTCCAACCCGAGCGCTAATCCATCCGTGCCTGCCCCGTTACCAACACTCTTGCATCCTACGCGTATTCATGTTAATCTCTATAGGCAATAGGGAGATTCTCTATGGCCGCCCTCATTGAAGATACCCTCATCGTCCGCGACGACTTCGAACTCCAGCACGACCGGCTGGTCCGCGAAGAAATCGAAACCTTCCGCCGCAAAGCCAACGCCTTCCTCGCTGGCGAAATCCCGGAAGACGAATTCCGGCCGTTCCGCCTTAAGCACGGCATCTACGGGCAACGCCAGCCCGGCGTCCAGATGGTGCGCTGCAAGGTTCCCGGTGGACTGATGACCGCCGCCCAAATGGAACAACTGGCACGCATCAGCGAGACCTTCGCCGGCGGCAAGGGCCACATCACCACCCGCCAGAACATGCAGTATCACTTCGTGCCGCTGGCGCAAGTGCCCGACGTCATGCACCTGCTGGCCGACGCCGGACTCACCAATCGCGAAGCCTGCTACAACACTGTGCGCAACGTCACCACCTGCCCGCTGGCGGGCCTCAGCCGCGACGAGGTCTTCGACGTGCGGCCCTACGCCCAGCGAATCGCCTACGCATTTCTGCGCAAGGACCTCACCAGCAATCTGCCGCGCAAGTTCAAGATCGCCTTCGATGGCTGCCGCGCGAACGATTGCATCGCGGGCGCCATCAACGATATCGGCCTGCGCGCCGTCGTGCGCGATGGCCGCCGCGGCTTCCGCGTGGTGATCGGCGGCGGCCTCGGACCCCTGCCTACCGAAGCCCAACTGCTCGACGAGTTCCTTCCCGAAGAGCGCCTGCTCAACCGTTGCGAGGCCGTCGTGCGCGTGTTCAATAAGTATGGCAACCGCCAGAACCGCAACAAGGCGCGCCTGAAGTTCGTGTTGCGCGAGCGCGGCATCGACTGGCTGCGCGAGCAGATCGAGCGCGAGTACGCCGATATTCTGGAAAACGGCGGCATCGTCTGGCCCGAACTGGTGCCGAAAGGATTCGGCGGATACGAATCGCACCCGCAGCCGCTAGGCCAAGGCGCGCTGCTGCCGGTCATACACACCAACGGCACGGGCGATCCGCAATACGATCGGTGGCTCGAAACCAACCTCATCGAGCAGAAGCAGAGCGGCTACGCCACAGTCGTCGTGCGCGTGGATCAGGGTAACCTGACCAGCGCGCAAATGCGTGGCCTCGCCCGCCTCGCGGAGGATGCGGCCGACGGCCTGCTGCGCATCGGCATCGACCAGAACATCCTCCTGGGATTCATTCCGCTCGGCAGGCTGCGCGGCCTGCATGCGGCGCTGGGCGGGCTGGGCCTCGGCGAGGCGGGCGCGCGCGAGATTGGCGATGTCATCACTTGCCCCGGAGCTTACTCCTGCAACCTGGCGCTCACCAAGTCCATGAACCTGGGCGCCGCGCTGCAAGAGGTCGTGCGCCACTACGACGATCCGCTGGCGCGCAAGCTATCCATCAAGGTAAGCGGCTGCCCGAACTCCTGCGGCCACCACTGGACCGCCGATTTCGGCTTCTACGGCAACGCCCGCAAGATCGATGGCCGCGAGGTTCCCTATTACCAGATGCTCCTGGGCGGCGGCTTCGACCACGAAGGCATCATGCGCTTCGGACTGGCCGTGCAGAGCGTGCCGGCGCGCCTGGCGCCCGAGGCCGTTTCGCGCGTGCTGGATCATTACCTCGCGAAGCGCGCGCCCGGCGAGACCTTCCGCCAATACGTGATGCGCCACAAGGTCGAGACTTTCCGCAGCCTCACCAACGATCTCGCCAAGCCGGCGGCGTTGCACCCGGAGATCTATCAGGACTGGGGCGACGACTCCGCCTTCTCGCTGCAGCTTGGCCGCGGCGAGTGCGCCGTCTAGTGGGACAGGCCTCCCGGCCTGTCCGCCCGCATGGGTAATCCTACCCATAAAAATACGCATCCCTACCCATCCCTAATTGCATAGTCCTGCCGACGCGCTCCACCTCCGTGAAGCCGCAGAATCGCATTGTGAAGCTGCTGATCGTGGAGGAGAACGGAGCGATGTGCCGCCTGGTGCGCGCTTTAATCGAGGGGTTGCCCGTCGCGGTCAGCGAGTGTCACGACGGGGCACAGGCCCTGGCGGTGTGCGCCGAGGTGCAACCCGACTGGGTCCTGATCGACCTCAATCTCGCCGGCATGGACGCGTTGGCCGCCACGCGGCGGATCGCAACGGTCCATCCGCGCTCGCGAGTCCTGCTGCTCAGCGAGGATGACGATGCCAGACTGCGGAGCGTCGCAGCCAGAGCGGGCGTATGGGCAATCGTCCTCAAACAAAGCCTGATCGATGTACGCCGGTTCCTCGAGCCCACAGCCGAAGACCGGGAACCCAGGGATGCAAAAGGGTGCTGAAAGGAGAATCTACAATGACGAGAACACAGATATACGGGCAGACGGCAATGGCCGCCGGTCTTCTTTTCGGGGCGGCGCTGGCGCCGGCCCAAACTGTAGTCGGTTGGGGAGACAACGGCGACGGTGAAACAGCCGTGCCTGCGGGCGCTTACAGGGCCGTCACCGCCGGGTCTCTCCACGCGCTTGGTGTGAATAGCGACGGCACGGTAACCGCGTGGGGGAGCAACCAGTATGGTCAAGCGACTGTACCAACGGGTCTGACCGGCGTGACCGCCGTGGCCGCCGGGTACGGCCACAGCTTGGCGTTGAATTCCAGCGGCGCCGTGATTGCCTGGGGGAACAATCAGTCCGGTCAAACCACGATACCAGCGGGCCTCAGCGGCGTGATCGCCATCGCCGCCGGCGACAACCACAGCCTGGCGCTGCAGAACAACGGCACAGTGGCCGCCTGGGGAGATAACAGCGGAGGCCAAACGACTGTGCCGTCGGGCCTGACGAATGTGGTCGCCATCGCCGGCGGGCATACCCACAGCCTGGCGCTGCTTGGCGATAGCACGGTTGCCGCCTGGGGGACTAACCTCTACGGGGAGACGACTGTGCCGTCCGGCCTGACGGGCGTGGTCGCCATCGCCGCCGGTAACTACCACAACCTGGCGCTGCTGAGCGACGGTACGGTGGTCGCCTGGGGGAGTAACCTTGACGGGGAGACGACTGTGCCGGCGGGCCTCACAAACGTGATCGCCATCGCCGCCGGCAGCTATCACAGCGTGGCACTGAAGAGCGACGGAACCGTGGTCGCCTGGGGGCTGAACGACATCGGTGAGACGAATGTGCCGGCCAACCTGACAGGCGTGGCCGCTATCGCCGCCGGGGGTAACTTCAGCTTGGCGCTGCAGAGCCAGACTCCGGGCGCCGGATGGGGAGATGACACTTTTGGCGAAACATCGTTTCCCGCAGGCTCCTACAAGGCCCTCGCCGGGGGGTACATTCACGTTCTGGGATTGAAGAACGATGGCACGGTGGTCCAATGGGGGAATAACGCCAGCGGCCAAGGAAACCCGCCGGCCGGCCTGGCGGGGGTGACCGCCATCGCCGCCGGGTATCTCCACAGTCTGGCGCTGCAGAGCGACGGCACGGTGGTCGCGTGGGGGGATGACTCCCACGGTCAAGTGGATGTGCCGGCCGGTCTCACTGGCGTCGTCGCCATCTCAGCAGGCTTCTATCACAGCCTGGCGCTGCAGAGCGATGGCACGGTGGTCGCCTGGGGAAGTAACGACCAGGGAGAATCGAATGTGCCGGGAGGCCTGACGGGCGTGACAGCCATCGCCGCCGGGTTCCAAACCAGTCTGGCGTTGAAGAGCGACGGC
>PKYZ01000904.1:0-5232 GCA_003132865.1 Bryobacterales bacterium | reverse complement strand
ACGGCACGGTGGTTGCCTGGGGAGACGACAGCAACGGGGAAACGGACGTGCCAGCGGGGCTGACCAACGTGATCGCTATCTCCGCCGAAAACGCTCACAGTCTGGCGCTGCGGAGCGACGGCACGGTGGTCGCCTGGGGATGGAATGACTACGGTCAGACGAACGTGCCGGCCAACGTGAAAGACGTGGTTGCTGTCGCCGCCGGGGGTTTGTTCAGCCTGGCGCTCACGGCGGATGTCCCGGTGACCATCGATGCAACGTACTCCGGCTTGAGCTTCACGGTGACGGGTACGGGATGTGCGCCTGGCAGTTACACCACTCCCACGACGCTGAACTGGCGGACGGGAATCTCATGCACGGTGGCCTTTGCCACACCCCAGGACCTTGGCGCATCGCAGTATGCGTTCACCGGCTGGATGGATGGCGTCACCACAGCTTCGCGCACCGTCACGGCGTCTTCCGCCGTCGCCACCTATACGGCGAACTTCCAAGTGACCGCCACCATCGCCGTCCCTCAGGTGCAGGGCCAGATCGGCCAGTCAGTCAACTTACACGCCGCTGTAGGCCCGGCCGGCGCGGTCTTCTCTGGCTCGGTGCAATTCCAGGTGGATGGGGTCAACGCAGGCTCCCCGGTTGCGGTCAACCACGCCGGCACTTACTCTTCCGCTTACGTGATAGGTCTGTCCGCCGGAGCGCACACCATCCTAGCCACTCTGACATCGACGGCGCCGCCGGTGGCCGGTATTTCAGCCAACAATACCCTGACTGTTAAGAGAGAATCGCAGACCATCGCTTTCAACACGATCCCCTCGCAGGTCGTGGGAGCGCCGGTCGCACTTGGCGCATCGGCCAGCTCCGGCCTGCCGGTCAGCTTCGCTTCGCTTACCCCCAGTGTCTGCACGGTCTCAGGCGCAACGGCCACCATGGCGGGCGCCGGAACCTGCACCATCCAGGCCTCGCAGCCCGGCAATGCCACGTACGCAGCGGCCCCGCCGGTCTCGCAAAGCTTCACGGTATCGACCTCCGCCAGCTTCACCATTAAGCCCATTCCAGCAGCGGAAACGGTCTACCGCGGCGTTCTCGCAGGGTTCATCCTACAGCTCCAATCCGTAAACCACTTCAACGGGAACGTGACGCTGAGCTGCGCGGGCGGGCCTCCGGGATCCCAATGCTTGGATCTGCCGCAAACCGTGAAGGTGAACGGGACAGCTTACGCGGTGTCTGGAATCCTGTTCCCAAAGAACTCGACACCTGGCATCTACACCATCACATTCACCGGTGTTTCCGGCTCGCTAACCGAGACCGCCACCGCGACCTTCACGGTCAAGTAGCAAATCCGATCCCTGCATTGTCCCGGCGGCCACAACCGCCGGGACAGTTATTCTGACTCCTGATCTGTGACTCCTGACTTCTATCTTCTGCCTAAATCGCCCCCTTATGTTCCAAAGCAAACTGCAGCAACGCGTGGCTGCCGGAGAGCTGCAGCTTGGTGGCAATGTTAGCGCGGTGGCGATCCACGGTGCGCACGCTGATGAACAGGTCCTCGGCGATTTCCTTGCTGGTCTTATACTCGGCCACTAACCGCAACACGCTCCGCTCCGCCGCGGTCAGCGACGCCAGCGGTGTGCCCTCTTCGGCCAACTGGCTGGCGCGGCGGCGATTGAGCAGATAGTCGGTCAACAGCGGAGTGACATAAGCCCGGCCCGCCGCCACAGCACGGATGCCTTCGACGATCTCAGCGCTGGCGCAGTCCTTCAGCACGTAACCCTTCACCCCGCAATCCAACGCCGCGTTGAAGAAGCGTTCGTTCTTGTGCATGGTCAGAAAGATCAGAGCCACATCCAGCCGCAGCGACTTCACCTCGCGGGCGACTGCCAGCCCGTCTTTCCGCGGCATATCCACATCCAGCACGGCCACCTGAGGAAGGCACGTCCGGATAAGTTCCAAGGCCTGCTCTCCATTCTCGGCCTCGGCGATTACCTTCAGGCCGGCCTCGCCCTCGATGATCTGCCGCAGCCCTTTGCGGAAGATGGGATGATCTTCCGCGATCAGCACTCCTATCTCAGGCTCCATTCGCCGCGCCTCTCGCGAGATCTCTTGCCGGGATGCGGATCGTGAGCGTCGTTCCGCGCCCCGGCATCGAGGCGACCGTGTGTGTGCCGCCGAGCATCCGCACGCGCTCCGCGATGCTGGTCAGACCGAGACCGCGGCGCACCGGCGCCTCCGGACTGAAGCCGCGGCCATTGTCGGAAACCGTGACGTGAATGTCGCCTCCTTCCCGCCAGATCTCCACGCTCGCCTTGGTGGCCTGCCCGTGCTTGACGATGTTGTTGACGCTCTCCTGAATGATCCGGTACAGGTTGATGGCGCCGTCCGGAGTTAGCGATCCCTCCAGCGCCGTAATGTCCGCGGAGAACTGGATGCCGGACGCGCTGGCGACCTTTTCGATCAACTCCTCGATGACCGAGGTCGCGCCCAGCCGCTCCAGATTCAGCGGGCGCAGATTGTAGGCTATCTGCCGCACCTCGTCGATGGCTTGCGAGGCGGAAGCCGTGATCTCGTCGAACTGCTCCCTGGCCTGGGCGCTGTCGTTCGCCGCTCGCACGCCCATTGCCGCGCGATTCTTGATCACCAGAAGATGCTGGCCCAGGCTGTCGTGCAGCTCGGCCGCCATGCGCTTGCGTTCGATCTCCTGCGACTCGATCAACTGGCGCGAAAACGCCAGTTGTGTGGCGTGCGCTTGCTGCAGTTGCGCGATGCGGCGTCTCCATGTCAGGTATGCCGCCGCCGCCGCCATCAGCGATGCGAGGCTGAAGAACCACCAGGTCCGGTAGAACGGCGGCAGCACCACGATCGACAACGCCGCGCCCTGCTCGTTCCACACCAGGTCGCTGTTGGCCGCGATGACACGGAAAACGTAGCGCCCGGGCGGCAGGTACGGGTAGAATGCCGACCGCCGCGTGCCCGCCTCCACCCACTGCTCGTCCAGCCCTTCCAGCTTGTAGCGGAAGCGCACTTGCTCCGACTTCACCAAGCTGAGGCCGGTGTATCGAATGTCCAGGCTGCCCTCGTTCGCCCTTAGTCGCAGGCCGCCGTTCAACCGCACGGGCCGGCCCTGCACCTCGCCCGACTCGATCACTACGGACGGAGGCAGCGGATTGTACGGCACAGCCTCGGGGTCGATCACTGCTACGCCGTCCTGCGTCGGGAACCAGAGCTTGCCATCCCGCGTCTTGGCGCCCGCCGTCTGGCTGCCGCCGTTGCACTCCGCATTGAGCATTCCGTCGGACCTGCCGAACGCCGTAGAGACGACCGCCGGGATCCTGCGCGCGGCGGCGTCCTCCAACTGCCGGCGGCTGACGCGGTAGATGCCCTGGTTGCAGCTCATCCAGAAGTTCCCGTGTGCGTCTTCGAGAATATGAAAGACGCCGTCGCTAAAGAGGCCTTTGGCGGTCGTGAAATTGGTGAACACGCCATCGCGGAAGCGCGAGAGGCCGCCGTCGTAGGTGCCGATCCAAAGCGTGCCTCGATCGTCTTCGTATAAGGCGCGGATATGGTTGCTGGCCAGCCCGTCGCGCTCGGTCCACGCGGCGAAACGCGTGCCATCCCGACGGGCCAGCCCCCCATACGTCCCCACCCACAGAGCTCCGTTGCGCGCCTCGTGCACCACTTTCACGTCATTACCGGGGAGCCCATCCGCGACGGTGTAACGCCGCACCCGGCCACCCTGGTAGCGCAGCAGTCCGGCGTTGGTGCCGAACCACAGCGCGCCCGCGGAGTCCTCGTGGATGAACCAGCAGGAGTCCTTGCGCGGGCGCAGTTTCAGGACCCCGGTGAAATTGGTGAACCGGCCGTTCGCATAGAATTCGACCCCTCCGTCGCTCCCGATCCACAGCCGCCCCGCGCGATCCTCGTACAGACCCTGGACGTTATCGGGCAATAGCCCGTCGGACCGGTTGAAGAACCGGATCACGCGGCCGGATCTTGTCCGGGCCAACCCCCGAATCGTACCTACCCACACATCGCCCGCGCGGTCTTCGAGAACGGAGTAAACATTCTTCTCAGGCAGCCCGGCCGCGGTCGACAGCGGTGTGACCACCCGGCGGGTCAGCCGGTTGAGGCCGCGTTCGTTCGTGCCGACCCAGATGGTCCCTTCCCGATCTTGAAAGACGCTCCGCGCGAAGTTGCTGGACAATCCGCTGGCGGTAGTGTAGCAAGTGAAGCGCCGGTCTGCGAAACGGCACGCGCCATCCTGTACCGTGGCCAGCCACAGCCCGCCCTCGCGATCATGGGTGAGGGCGCTGATGTAGCCCCCCGGCAAGCCGTCTCTGGGCGTGTATGCGGTATAGGCGACGCCCTCCAGCCGGTACAGGCCACCCGTGAGCGCGAGCCAGAGCGCTCCGTCGGGGGTCTCCGCCATCTGCACGCTGTTGAAACCCTCATCGCGCTCCAGCGAGACCTTGAATGGCAATGGGAATCGCGACTCGTGCCCGCCCATCGTCCTGCGGAGCCCGGTGGCATCCAGATCCCATCGCGCGCCTCTGGGCGAGATGTAGGTCTTGCGCTCCCGGTAGTCCCGCGGCGGATCGGACGCGATTCGTCCGCCGCGCAAGTGCGCCGTCGCCGCGTGCGTCTCAATCAATAGGGAGCCGTCAATGTCCCTCTGTACGCGATTCAGTGCGTTGGATGGCAGTCCGTCGGCAACCGTGAACGTCTGAAACCGTCCGGCCAGGTAGCGTACAAAGCCGTCGCTCTCCGTCGAGGCCCACAGCGTGCCGTCTTTCTCTGCGAAGAGCTGGACGAAACGGTTGGAAGTCAGCCCAGGGGAGTCGGCCTTGTTGAACACGGTAAAACGCACTCCGTCGAACCGCACGAGGCCGTCGAATGTGGTGAGCCAGAGATACCCGTCCGGCGTTTGTTGGATCGACAGAACGGAGTTCTGCGGCAGGCCGTTCTCCGTCGTCCAGGAGTCGATGACGAACTGCGCGCGGGCGTTGGATAGGAAACAGCAGGATACGAGGAGGTACCACAGGCAGGCGCGCGCCACTGTTCCACTTTAGCGTATGAGCACCCAACACCCAGCACCGCCGCGCGGAGCGCGGCCTCGCCTCCCCCTGTCCGCTTGCGCACCGCCAGTCCCGGAATCGGACACACGGCTCCCGTTTTCTGCCCCTAAATCCTTACTCCCTATTTGGCGCGCCAATTGCTCCGTGAACTAAACCGCTTCCGCGG
>PKYZ01000892.1 GCA_003132865.1 Bryobacterales bacterium | reverse complement strand
TTGGCCTGGGCGACCTGCTGGGCACGCTTCTCTGCGTCGCTGGGGCCGCAGCCCGTGGACAGGAACACGACAAACAGGCTGACGAGCAGCAAGACGATTCGCTTCATAAATGTCCTCCTTTTCGCACCTTTCCGCGACTTCCCACAATAGCAATAATGGGAACCCCAAAAAACACTGGCGGGGGGCCCGCCTTGTTTGACTCCGCCATCTGGGAAGCGGCGCGCCGGTTTGCCGGGATCACGCACCGGCGCATCCGCCGCCGGCGGGCACCGCCCGGAAGTTGGTGCTGCGGCAAAGCACAAAGTCCTGGCCCGCGAGACCGGTCGTTGGAAACTCAGTTTTGGGGCTTCGGAAGAGTCCATCCGTGCATTGTTCGAAACCCACGGCACCGTTAGCCTACGGCTGCTGCCGGCGCAAGCACGGCGGTGGTCCGATACTGCCAGCCGCCTCGCAACGTGCGCACGTGGGCGAACTGTGGCGCACCGGCGGCTACTCCGGCGCCACTCGCCGACCTGTTCTTGGCCGCCAGTTCTTCCTTCCGATATGTCTTAACAAGGCCGCCCACCAGAGCCTGCTGGCGCAAGCCGGCGCCCACGGCGCGACGGGAGCAACCGGGACCCAAGGACCGCAAGGGGCTGGGGCTCCAGTTGATCCCAGATGAGCCGTCTTTCGCGACGTCCCAGGGTAGTTGGTTCAACGGGGCGGGCATGCGCAATGGTTCCGGCGGTTATGGTGTCTGCGCCGCGCGGCGATCGATCCGCCAGGCGATGGCGTAGCCCGGGTTCCGGCGGCGCCAACCGGCTTGGGTTTTCTGCCGCCGCGCGCAGGGACGTGCGGGCGGATGGTGGACAGCGGGTGCCAGCGCCGAAAGACTCCTTCCGATTCATCGCTCAGTGACCTTTGATCCGGGTCTGCAAGCACGAGGCGTGCACGTCGCGCGCCTTCGATAATCGGTCATTCATCCAGCATCGCAAGCCGGAGCCCATTTTCATGGAACGGCGTTTCACGGGAGGAATGGCGGTGGACGGCTGACGGGCTTGTACGATGGCGGGGAAAAAGGGCCATTTCGGCAGGCTGAAGCTTCCCAGATGCGGACCTCTGGCCCGCGGCGCGGACTTTGAGCAGTTTCCGAGTGGCGCGTGATCCCGGAGCAATCCGGGAAATTGGTAAACGCTTCGGGACGTCCCAGGAATCTGAGCCGTCAGTGGCTCTCAGGACCACCGTTTCGCGCGGTTTTGGTCACGCGAAATCAGCAGTATCTGGCGGCCCGCCCCCGTGGGCGAGAGACCCTTTTCGCCCGATTCCTGCCCAGGCCACCGATCCGACCTTGCAGCGGTTTCCGGTATCCAGCGGTCGATGCTCAGCGCATTTGGCAAGCCGGAGCGACTCCGGGCCCAATATCTACGCGTCCTAAGTCGCGTCCGGCTTCTGTTCGAGGTTGGGCATGCCGCTGAAGATCTCGAGGATCACCCCGAGATCGCGGTCCGTGCCGAGGTATGCAACCCTGACGCCTTCGAACTCGCCGCTGAGGACCACATCAATGCCTCGTTTGGCCTCCATTGCCAGCATCTCGTCGAAGCTCTGAGCAGCGACGGCGATGTGGTGCACGCCCCCGCCTTTCTCGGCAAGGAAACGCGCGTAAATGCTCTCGTCGTCGAGCGGCTCGATCAGTTCCCACTGCAACTGGCCGACCATAGCAACTGCTAGGCGCCAGGAGCGCTTGACCGGCTGGCCGTATTCGCGCAGATCCTTCGCGTTGCCGGGATTAAATTCGTAGAACTTCCACGGACCGATCCCGTACTCGTCGACGTATTTCCGCATCGTCGCGTCCAGGTCGCGCACCACGATCCCAATCTGCATTGTCTGGGTGAAGACAGGGTCGCGCATCGTCGCACCTCCTGCGCCCAACATGGCACGGCCCGTAAGTTTCGTCAAGTTCGTAAGCTTTGTCGACGCTGACCGCGCAGCGTTTATTCATCGGAGCGTCACTTGGCGTGTAGTCGGCCACTCGGACAAAGCTCGCATGCCACTCCAGTCGATCGCGTCCGGTTCAAACGGTTCGCCCGCACTCGGGCGGTGGCTGTACCACCCAACACGCCCCGCCGCGCCGAGAACCGGAAAGGCGCGCGAAGAAGCCCGGCCGGAGATCGCAGGCGCTATGCTCTCCGTCACCATACCGACAGCTCCGGCGCATTCGCGCGCCGTGCGGCGACGGTCGCCTCCGGCGTGAATCCGCCCGAACAGCGCCCATCGCTGAGCGCTGCCACCTCGGACCGGCGCAGCGCACGGCTGAGCAGACCTGCCGGAAGCTGAACCACTTGCCGGACCTGCAGTCGTATGTCGAACAGTGGATCGGGCATCTTTGGTCCTCCTTCCTTCTAGTGATCTATTGGCGGAAAAAAACGTGCCCGAATTGAGCGATTTCCCATAGGATCAGTCGCGCACCGTGTTTGGAGGCAGGGGCCAGGCGAGCGACCGCATATGGTCACGTGACCAGCAGTGGTCGAGCATTCTGACGGATACCGAACTTCCGATCTGCGCGGCCCGGGGGCGCCGGACACGGTGTGGGTTGAGGAGAAGTGCCGACCGGCAGAGGAGCGCGCGCTCGATGTTCCGGTCCACGACCAAGGGGAGGGTAGCTATCGGCGGAGAGCGGAGATCCCGGGTATTATAGGCGCGCCTAGCGCTGCTATTGCGCCCCGCGCCCAAGGCGGATCGATATGAAGTTCAGTCCGGTATCACCACCGGGTTTTGAAGAAGGTCAACTCGCGCGGCAATAGAATTGCCCGTAAGTTCACATGCTCATCGAGCAACCTCGCGCCACCACTCGGCATAGGGTCCCGAAATGGTTCTGGGTTGCCGGAGCCGTATTTTTCGGCGGGATCGCAGCCGGCATTGTGGTGCTTGCCATTCATTGGCCGTTCACCCAGGACGCCATAACCAAAGCCCTGGAAGAAGCTTCCGGACGAATCGTGCAGATCCGCACTTTTTCCAATTCTTACTTTCCTCCCGGGTGCACTGCGGAGGGGATTCGGTTCCTCCGTCACAAGCACCCTGAAGCGGCGCCCATTATTACCGTGGAGAGACTGACGATTCAGGGCACCATCACCGGATTATTCAGTTCTCCGAAGCGGCTTTCCGCCGTTCGGGTGGTGGGTATGCACATGATCGTGCCCCCGGATACGCACGAGGAGGGTGACAATCGCGTGGCCCTGAATACCGGACTGGGTGGAAAGTCACTCGCTATTTCGCAAATCACGGCAGACGGCGCCATCCTGGAATTCATTCGGGAGGATCGCCAGGAGAAGCCGTATGTCCTAAAGATCGACCGCCTCGGAATTACGAATGTCGGATCTGGAGCGCCTATGTTGTACCGAGCGACCCTGAGCAATACGGAACCGCCCGGCGTCATTCGCTCCGAGGGCAAGTTCGGTCCCTGGAATCCCACCGACGTGGGAGCCACTCCGGTCTCCGGCACATATACGTACGACAACATCGAACTGAGCCATTTCAAGAGCATCTTTGGAGTGGCCCATGCGCGCGGCCGGTTCTCCGGCCGGCTTTCGCAAGTTGAGACTAACGGCAGCGTGGACGTTTCGGGGTTCCGCGTAGATGGCAGCAACCATACTGTTCCCCTGGCCACTACGTTCGAAGCAACGGTTAATGGCACCAATGGCGACGTGCTGCTGACGCCGGCCGTTGCTCGCTTCCGCCGCACGCGGATTGAAGTGCGCGGTTGGATCGCGGGACGTGAGGGGGAAAAGGGTAAAACCGCGAGCTTCGACTTTTCCGTACCGGAAGGGCGTGTGGACGATCTGCTGTACCTGTTCACGAAGGACCAGCCTGGAATGAGCGGCAATGTCAAAGTGACTGGTAAGTTCCTTTGGCCGCCAGGCCCGCAGAGGTTCCTGGAGAAAATTCGCATGGACATGGTCTTCGGCATGAACGACAGCCGTTTCACGAGTCCTAACACCCAGGGGGGCATCGACCGGATTAGCGAAAGTGCGCAGGGCGAAAAGAAGAAAGAGCAGGATGAAGATCTCCGAACCGTGCTCTCCCAGGTGCGTGGCAACATTCAGCTTCGCAATGGGATCGCTGCCATTTCAAACGGAGGTTTTCAGGTGCCGGGAGCCGACACCGCCGTGCACGGCACATACAATGTTTTGAACCAGCGAGTCGATTTACATGGCACGCTCGACACCCGGGGCCATCTCTCAGACACCACGTCGGGTTTCAAAGCACTGGTGCTCAAAGCAATCACCCCGCTGTTCAAGAAACGTGGCTCTACGCGGATCGTTCCTTTTGAAATAACCGGCTCGTACGGTAATACCACGGTCGGAGTCGATTGGAAGAAGGACTTGGGGCGTTTGAAGTAAGCATCGGGCAACCCTACCGGCGGCCGGGCATCGTGAGCGCCGTCAGAGCCGGCGCCAGCCCGCAGCCCAGGAGCCTGGCTGGCGCTTCGCGCGCCTGATGCCGGCGGCCCGTTCCGGTGCCAGCGGTCCGCTGTCCGTCGCCGCGACGGCTGGCGGGCGGATGGCCGTCGGAATCGCAGACGCGAAGTGTCCCGTCACAACACCGACAGCTCCGGCGCATTCGCCTGCCGTGCGGCGGCCGTCGCCTCCGGCGTGAAATGCGCCCGAACAGTGCCCATCCGGTGAGCGTGGCCACCGCGGACCGGCGCAGCGCCCGGCCGAGCAGCACGGCGAGGATGGCGCGGGCGCGCGGCCCCTTAAAAGCAGCTTTCAGCGCTCAGCGATCAGCTTTCAGCTTTCGCCCGACCTTTGATCTGCTCCCGGGTCATCGCGATGAACGCCAGGTCTTGGAAGCACAAAGACTGTGGTCATGCCGACGCCCACGAAATCGGGAATGTCTACATGGTCCAGTGCTCGAAGAGCAGGGCCGAGAACAGGCGCATATGACGGTGGGAGCAGGCCGGCGTCAGCAGTACCCGAGATCCGTCTGGCTCCTCGATGAAGTTTTGTTCAGACTCATGCCTACACGGACGCCACGCGCTTCTCGCGATCCCACACCACGCGCTTACCGCCATCCCGGTACGACAGGTTCGCCATATGGCACGCGACCGCAGTCCCACAGCCGAACTCGACATTCTCCACCGGCTGCTCCCTTGTTCGCATCGCGGCAAACAGATTCTTGAAATGATCTTCCGTGCCCTCGCGCTCCTGCCGGAACTCCACGGGTTGACGTTTCGGTTGCTGCCGCGCGGTGCCGAGGTCGGCGATCGGGTCGTCTTTGTGCTCGGCCGCAAACCGGCTTTTCGTGTCCTTCGGCCAGCTCTCCAGCGGATATAGGTAATCCTCCACCGGGTTGTAGGGCAGCAGGCGAGCGCCCTCCTCAGTCAGCTCGATCGTCCCCTTGTCGCCCATGAAGCGAACAATCTCGCCGCCCTCGAAATTCGATACCAGGTTCGCGCTGACAGTCACCTGGAACTTGCCGTAGTTGTACAGCGTGTTGTGAATATCGGGCACATCGCGGTCGCCTTTCCACTTGTAGATCCCGCCGTTGGCCACCGCGCTCAACGGAAACTGGACCCCCATCAAGTGGTGCACGCGCGAAAGCAGGTGCACATATTCGTCGCCCGCGATCCCCGTGCCGTAATCCCACCAGTTCCGGAACTGGAAGAACCGCTGTGCGTCGAAAGGACGCTGGGGAGCATTCCCCAGGAATCTGGTCCAGTCCACCGTCTGCGGCGACGCATCGGGCGGCACTGGATACCGCCACGCGCCGATCGCGTTCGACCGGAAAATCGAGCACTGGACCATGTAGACATCCCCGATTTCTCCTGCGTCGAGCCACTGTTTGCCCTTCTTGGTGGACTCCATGCTCAAGCTCTGGCCGCCCACCTGCACCAGCCTCCCGGTCTGTTTTGAGATGTGCGCCATTTCGAGCGCCTCGGGAATCGTGTGCGTCATCGGCTTTTCGCAATACACGTCCTTGCCGGCCTTCATCGCGGCAATCGCCACCGGCGCGTGCCAATGGTCGGACGTGGCGACGATCACGGCATCGATGTCCTGTCGGTTGACGATCTCGCGATAGTCCTTCGTTGTGGGCGTGTTGGGCTGAATCTCCTGGGCCCGGCGGAAATGGCCATCGTAGAGGTCGCACACCGCCACGATCTTCCCGCCCGCGTTGAGCGCGGCCTGCATCAATTCAAGTCCGCGAATCCCGGCGCCGACAATGCCGAGCCGGACCGGCCCCTCCACCGATTGTGCGGACGCGCCCTGGCCGAAGGCGGAAATGGCCGGTCCTGCGGAAACACCAGCAATGGTGGCGCGCATGAAGTCTCGGCGGCTCGTTGGATCGTTGGACACGTTTGGGTCGTTCCTCCACGGCTATGGTATCGCCGTGGGTGGGTACATTCAAGTTGTAAGCTCCCCAACAGAGCCGCCTTTGTCTGGTCGCGCAGGCCCTGGGTGGTCGTGATGTCCGGCGCGTTCAGGAAGCGCCTGGGCCTGCCGGAGGGTGAGCCAGTTTGCCGGACCTGACGCCGATCGACTTCGCGCTTTTCACGCGGGCGGATGGCCGACTTAAATCGGCGGTTTGCCGCGGGCCTCAACTCAGTGCCGAAAGTAACGCAGCGCCTCTTGCGTACCATGTTCGTAGGCCTCGATCAGGTTGTCCCAGTGGGCGTTGGCTTCGTCATCGATTTGCTGCCGCGCCGGGTCGGCGTCGAACCAGGCCATGGTCTGGCGGATGCCCTGCGTGAAAGGTACGGTCGCGCAGTAGCCCGGAACGAAACGCTTGATCTTGGTATTATCGAAGACCACGCTGACGGCTTTGTCGCCCAGGAGGCCGCCGCGCGCCTCGGGGACGCACGCCGCGATGAAGTCGCTGGGTATATGCACCAGGCGCGGCTCGACGCCGGCTGCCTCGGCCGTCAGGCGATACCACTGGTCCCAGCACATCACCTCGTCGCTGGTGATGTGGAAGGCGTGCCCGATGGTCTGCTCGCGCGCCAGCAGTCCCACCAGTCCTTTGGCGAAATCGGTGTTGTGGGTGATGACCCAGAGCGACGAGCCATCCCCTGGAACAATCACTTTCTTTCCGCGGCGCATGCGATCCACTGCGGTGTAGGACTTGGCCCAACTGTTGATCGCGAGGGCGATCTGCGTGTCGCCATAGGTCAGCGACGGGCGCACGATGGTGACGGGGAAGCCCTCTTCGCGGTACGTGCGCATAAGGCGCTCTTCGCAGGTGATCTTCTGCTGCGCGTACACCCAGTACGGGTTGGCGAGCGGTGTGGACTCGGTGATCAGATAGTGCGACGCGGGCTTCTGGTATGCGCTGGCGGAACTGATGAAGATGTACTGGCGCGTCCGGCCACGGAACAGCGCGATGTCGCGCTCTACGTGCGCGGGTTCAAAGGCTATCCAATCGACTACGGCGTCGAAGGAGGCGTGGGCGAGTGCGTGAGTTACGGCAGGGCCGTCTTCGATGTCCACAGCTAGCGTATTTACGCCGGCCGGCGGACGTGCTGAGTGACGGCCGCGGTTCAGGAGCGTAACGTCAATGCCGCGCTCGACCGCCAGGTGCGTGCAAGCTGTGCTGATGACGCCGGTTCCGCCGATGAAGAGAACTTTCATTAATTAGTTGTAGCAAAACTGGAAAGGTTCCCACGGACGCGCCGACGGTCGACAGCTTCAACCGCACGCCCTGGTGCACCATCGAGTCGACGCGCCAGCAGCCCGCCGGACACGATGCGGCCGAGGAGCAGCGCCGAGCCGAGCCGCTGGCTTGCAGGCGCGTAGATACGGCCAGCGAGATCACGGGGAACGCTACAGACGATCACCTCGGCGTTGAGGATTCCACCAGCGGTCTTCCAGGGCCATCAGCAGCCATTCCGAACGTGTGTGCGGCCTGCCACGATCCGCCGCCGTGGCCAGCCGGGCGCCCGCCGCACCGCCGGATCGCCGCGCCAGCAGCCGCCGGAGGCGATGCGGCCCGGCAGCAGCGCCGAGCCGCTCATCGTGCGCGGGGCGGTAGTGGAGGCGGACACCGTCTGGTTCACCGCCGGATCGGCGCGTCAGCGATTCGGTGATTCACGATGTCGTGGTTACCGGTTGCAGATGGCTTCTTTGCGGAGGCCGGGTTTGTTGCATTTTGTCGCGCCGCGACGCGCGTCGTGCGCCGCTGGCCTCCGGAGCGCGCAAGGCCCGCAAGATTTACGCTACGGGATGCCGACGATCACCTGGGCGCCGAGGACTCCACCAGCGCTCCTCCATGGCCATCAGTAGCCATTCTGAACGTCTCGGCGGCCGTGGCCCCGATCTGATTTCCCTGAGACTAGCAGGCCTATGCCCACACTACTTTTCGGGAGGAGAGTAGTGTATCCAGGCGCTGAGCATTCCGAACCGCTTCTGCATCCGCGGCGCGATTCTGAGGGAATCGTCGGCCTTGGCCATTTTTGGCGAATCGTCCGCCGGAACGGAGGACGCATCTGCACTAAGGCTAAGGTGGGTGAGGGTGCCACGTTCTACCTCACGCTGGGCGAGGGACTAAAATCGACGCGCACTAACGTGCATCCAACCCGTACTATTTCCCTGCCGGAAGGGAAAGACAGTGGTCAGTTGGCGTTTGCCNNACACCCATGCACACTGTCCACAAAAGGTCCAGATTCAATCCGTCGGGCACAGGCGGCGGTGGGATCTTAATAGGTCTAGCCAGCACATTGGTGGCAGCCACTGATGCCAATAACAGAGCGGTCAATGCCAAACTGAGTAAGCGTTTCATAGTCCTGCTCTCTCGAATTGCACGCTTCACACCAAAGTGCGCGAGTTTGAATACAGTGCGAAAGCAGAGGCGCGCCAGGCGCAGCCTGCAGGCTTGGTTTGATGCCCGCTGGCCGTTACTCGAAACCCTGCAAGCGGTAATAGCTTCTATGCCTTGGCCAACCTGGTCCAGTGAGGTAGGGTTGGCAGCGTCCGCGTCGCCGTTCGCGATCACGGATCTGAACACCAATGCGCTGGGCCTGGTTCCACTCTGCGACTCTGTTCCGCTATGGGAGCCAGCGCGTTTCAGTTTGGAACTACGACCCAAGCAAGGAAGGCAAGTACAGAGGAGGTCCTGAAATGAGAAAAGCTCGCGTAGTTGGTGACGGGCAAAAGCGTTCCTTGCCAGCACGAGTGACTCGCATGCAGCATCCCCATGTTTTCGCGTTCACCCTCGGGCTGGCGATGATTGGCGGACTAACGGCCTACCTAATCCAGCACGATTACCAGGGATCTCTGAATCTCTGGCGATCTCAGCTCTCTGCTACGGTCCTCTATCGCACGTGGACTTTGCGGAACTCCCTTCAACAGAGCCGGGATGATGTGCAGGTGCTCGCTGGCTTCGCTCCCACCAGGGAAGTCTTGCGTGGTGGGACCGGCGGAATCATGCGGTCCAGACTGCCTGTCACCGCGCAGAAGCAAGTTTTGGGTCTGTTCGAGGAATACAGAAAGATATACGAATATGCCGCGCTGTATTTGCTCGACAACCAAGGGCGAGTCGTGGTTCAGGCAACGGACCCAGGAAAGTGGAGCACGGTAACCCGAAGCCCGAGATTCAACGAAATTCTTGGATCGGTGACGCAAACCCGTCGTTATTCGGTTGCTTTAGTCGACGGCCCTGAAGAAGAGCTTACTTTGATTTTCATGACGCCGGTTTTTGCGAACAGCACAACCGGTAGGCTGCAGAGGGCACCGGAAACTCCCATAGGTATCGCAGCAATTCTGGACCCTTTTTCGCGCGAGCTCCTCCTACTGCTCACATCCCGAAGCGTTCGCGCGCGTACAGCCGATACGGTGCTGTTGCGACTACACAACGGCGAGGGCCACTACACGTCGCCACGCCGCTCCGCTGCATCCGACAGTCCGTCTGATACGTTGGTACGGGCCGCTTCCTCAGCAGCCGAGGACCGTGCTGTTTTCGGCCAGTTCGTGGACTCTCAGGGCGTTCGCGTTCTGGCGGCGATGCAAAAGATCCCATCTATGGACAGCGTTGTGGTCTGCAAGATCGACCGCAGTGAAGCACTCGCCGACTTCTATCGAATAGTGCGTCTCGAGATTATTGTGGCGTTTGCCGTACTCCTTGCGTACGCGGCTATGATCGTGGTGCGCAGCCGGAATGCTGCTGCTCAACAGATGCTGGAGCGGTTGGCCCGACAGCGGTTCGAAAACGAAACATTGGAGGCCACCGTAGCGGAGCGGACAAGGTTATTGGCTCAAATAAATCAACAATTAAAACTGGAACTCGTCGAACGCAAGAGGGCGCAGGAGGAAATCCGAACGCTAAACGCCGGGCTGGAGCAGCGCGTGCGCGAGCGAACCACCGAGCTCGAAGCCGCGAATAAAGAACTCGAAGCGTTTGCGTATTCCGTCTCTCACGACCTTCGCGCGCCCCTTCGTGCGATCGACGGCTTTTCCAAAATCCTGCTGGAAGAATACGCACCCCATCTTCAGGCTGAAGCACAGGGGTTCCTAGAGGTGACCCGTAAGAACGCAGCAGAAATGCGAGAATTGATCGATGGTCTGCTGGAATTCTCGCGGCTTGGCCGGCAGCCACTTCGTAAACAGAGGGTCGTGCCGGCGGCGATCGTCCGCCATGTATGGGATGATTTGCGGGGCGAGCGCGGCGACAGACGCATCGAAATCAGAATCGACGATCTTCCCGGGTGCGAGGCGGACTCGCTGCTGCTGAAGCAGGTGTTTGCCAATCTGCTTTCGAACGCGATCAAGTACACGCGTTCACGGGCGATCGCCAGCATCGACGTTGGAGCCCTTCGCTTAGGCGATCTCGAGCGCCAGAATCGCGTCTCTCTGCCGCCTGATGTTTGGGACATGGATGCCACAGTCTACTATGTTCGGGACAACGGCGCCGGTTTCGATATGCGTTACGTGGATAAACTATTTGGCGTTTTCCAGCGGCTGCATCGAGCCGAGGAATATGAGGGGACCGGTGTTGGGTTAGCTAATGTCAAACGTATCGTTCACCGCCACGGCGGCCGCGTGTGGTCCTTCTCCGAACTGACGCAGGGGGCAACCTTTTACTTCACGCTGGCGGGAGCCGGTGAGCCGCTGTCGCAAACAACCGGCGAGCGCTGCGGCGGCCTGGCATCGCGGGCCGCAGAGGCCTAACAAGCATCATCCTCCTGGATGCAGCAGGCGAGCAGGAGGAAAACAGCCTTTGGGGCGTCCGCTGGCGGACCGGCGGAGGACCTGACCCAAAATGTGCCCCTCAGTAGAGTCGTGTCCCAGAAAATGAACTTTTGGGGACATGGGAATAAGGGAGGCCTTTACTTCGTCTGCCGTTTAGGCGAAGAACGGGCGAATGTCCTCCTGCTCGCCNNCAGGCTGGCGTCAGCAGTACCCAAGACCCCTAGCGAAGCGGTTCGCCCGAACTTGACGCACTCGGGCGACCGGTACCCCGCCACGCCCCGCCGCGCCGAGAACCGGCAAGGCGCGCGAGAAACACGGTCGGATATCGCAGGCGCTATGCGTCCCGTCACTACACCGACAGCTCCGGCGTATTAGCGTGCCGTGCGGCGATCCGTCGCCCCCGGCGTGAATCCGCCCGAACAGCGCCCATCGGTGGGCGCGCCAACTCGCAGCGGTGCAGGGCTCAGCCGAGGAGCACGGCGATGATGGCGGTCGCGCAGCCCCTTGGTGGTCGTGATGTCCAGCGCGTTCAGGAGCGCTTGGGATTGCTTCAGCGACAGCCGGTTACTCGCGGGCACGCCGATGTATTTCCCGCTCTTCACGCGCGCGATGCCGGCGGCCGGTTCCGGCGCCAGCAGGCCGTCGTCGGTCGCCGCGACCGCTAGCTTGCGGGTAGGGATGCGCGGCGCGCGGAGAGCGCCGCATCCATGGCCCACAAAATCCGACACCCCATGGGGGTGCTCAGAGAACGCGAAAAGCGAGCGTTCAGCGGTAAGCGATCAGCTTTCAAGTGCCGTTCCATCTCGGCGCCAAAAAAATTACCAATATTGCGCGAAGGGCGTGTTGCCGGATGCTGTTGCGGATTTTGCCCGAATTGGGTCATCTGGGATCATCTGGGATCAACTGGAAAGTGTTGGCGCAAGCGCGAGGTCAAAGGCGGCCAGCTCCGATGCCCCAAAGAGCGGCCAGCATGTAGCATGTAGTCGCGCCTCGATGTTAATTCGCGATAGGTTGCGGTTCCCAGGCATCATCCTCGATGGTATGAGTCGAGCCCGTTGCCGAGAGCTTTTGGACCGCGTACTGGCTGTCGCGCATTGCGCGATCGGTATCCGTCCAGGCGAACACCGCCCGCCGCCGCACCGTCTCACCGAGCAGATCGCCGGGATTGATCAGTTCGATCCGGGTCGCAATCGGGGACCAGGCGAAGCGGGTGCATGCCACTGCCGTTCCCGTTTTCCGCAGCAACGCGTAAGCTGCTTGCGGAGTGGGAGTGACTGGATCGGCGACGACGGTTACTTCCACTACCACAATTGCGTCCAATGAAGTGTCGTCGGGATACAACGTACACGCAACTATGTCCCCTGGCACCGGTCGCAGGTTCGGATTAGCTCGCTGATAGAACGCCGCAATCGAAACCTGGTCCGCCGGAAGCTGCAGCGTCGATTCGGCCATGCTCAGGGGAGCCCCCAGATTAATCGGTACGCCGTCGGCGCGAATCGCCTGCACCTGCAGCGATGCTGCGGCCAGCTTCGCCGCGCCTTCATCCACGTAGACGGCGAAGAACCGGCTGTCGGCGTTGTACTCGCGCCGGTCGAGCGCCAGCCGGATGCGATGCGGCACGGGCGTCGCAGGCTTGGTATCCACCCAGACGCCCTCGGCGTACGCCGTCATGGATACCAGGCCCCGGTTGTACTCGGGATCTTCGAAGTGGGTAAACACCGGGGCTAGCGGCAGCGGCATGGGCTCCAGCTTCGATACCCGCAGGACGAACGCCAGCGTATGCCGTTCTCCTCCTCTCCGCGTTCGTCACCGCGCTGCTGGAGCGCGCCAAACTGATCCGCCCGCATGCGCATGTGCACGATGCAAGCTCGGTGCAGCCGCACCCGCATTTGCACCGGCATTGACGTAACCGGGCAAACCACGCGGCGTCTACCTTCAACAGGAGGGTTCGTCCCCATGGCATCTTTCAGATGGCCGGCGGTGCTGTGCTTAGGCGCCGCTTTCGCGCTCCAGGCACAACCACCAGCCCGCAACGTGGACCTGCGCGCAGTAGCCGTCGATTCGGCCGGTCAGCCCGTCCCGGACCTGACCGCCTCCGATTTCAAAGTCTACGACAACGGCTCGCCGCAGAAGATCGTTTCCGTACACTTGAATCAAACCGATGGCCCGAGCGCACTGGTCATCCTCTTCGATCTGCTGAATTCGAGTTTCTCGTCCCGCGGCGAAATCTGGGAGGTGATGAAGCGGTCGCTGGCGCATCTGCCTTCCGCGGGCAATTTGTATTTGTATCTGCTGGTGGATGACGGCAGCCTGTATCCCGTGCATCCCTTAGGCAGTCCGGAAGGCGCGGCGGATGCAAAAGCGGCTGGCGCTAATTGGGTGGAAAACATCGTGCCGGAGCTGGACGACGCGATGAAGAAAACCTCGCAGCTACGGCCGCAGGATTTGCGCCGCGACAGCCCCGTCGGCATCTCCGCGCGCTTCAATGCGACCGGCCGAGCGCTGGACGAAATGCGCGACCGCATGGCGCCGCTCGCCGGCACGAAAGAACTGTTGTGGGTGACGTATGGAATTCCCAGTACGATCCCCCAGGTGGGCCACGAATACTGGGACGGTGTCCCGACCTTACGGCAGCTCGGCACGCGATTTCGGCAGAGTGGAATCGTCATGTACAGCGCAGACCCCGGGATGAACCTGGCGCGGGGCGTACTGGAGCGCGACGGCCTCGAGATTTTGACCGGCGTTACGGGCGGCCGCACCTTCGCCAATGTGGATTTAAGCCGGGCCATCGCGCAAGCCGAGAGCGACGCGCGCACGAATTACAGCGTGGAGTTCGAACCATCCGGCCATAGTTGGGACGGTAAGTTTCATAAGTTACGCGTGGCCGTGGCGCGTAAAGGCGTACACGTGCAGGCCGAGAACGGTTACTTCGCTATTGCGGGCTCGTAGTCGCAAGATTCTCTAGTGCCGCGCCGGATCGAAGCCCACCTTTTGGATGGCCCCACGGGCAAGTTGGTCCTCGAAGCGCCGGAGCAGGTCGGAATCAGCTTTGCAGCCGCGGCAGAGACCTGCCCTGGTCAGGCGATTATGCCGTTCTCCTCCTCGATGGGAAAGCTGGCCACCCACTGGTCCAATTCCTCTTTTGTCAGCTCGTGGCCGTCGCTGCTCTTGCCCAGCACCACGCTTGTGCACCGTGCCGTTCGGCCACCAAGTTCGTCTGCACGTGGCGCCCTCTAAACCTGGGATGCGGTCCAGCCGGATGAGCACGATGCGGGAATAGTCCCGCGGCTTTCGCTCCGTGGGCCCGAACTGATCCTCCACCGGCGCAGGCGTCTGGCAATGGCCCTCACCGGGGCCCCTTCATCAGCGGTCGCATCCTCCACATCGCATCAACTGCGCTCTCTTTGAAAACGTCACGTCCAAACTTGCGGTTCGCCGCAGTCATGCTGACCCGGTTGTACCCCTCGGTATAAGCGAGTAGTGGTGGAGTCACCATGCAGCCTGCAACCACCCGCTGCTCAATCCCATACCGCTCCCGCAAGATGCGGGCGAATTCGGAACGCCAAGGGGCGGGGAAGCCCAGGCTCAGTATCTCGTAGTGTCCTCGCGCCACGTCGAAATGTGCAACAAGTTGGCCCCTAATCCCACCGCTAACCCACCATCCGATTAACCCGGCTACGAGCATTAGGCTTGCCGAAAGCCATCTGTGCCTACGGATAAAAGCGCCCATAGTTGAAAATTCCTCGTCGGACTCATTCTCTATGACGCGAGCCGGCGTCGATTCGGCTACGATTTCGTTTTTCCCGGAGCCTGAGCAACGACCTGGCGATGGCCCTCACCAGCATATCCTTTCTTGAACGGCTTCGGAACTGCGGGCACTTTGAACTCGATGCCGCTGTCAACCCGCTCGCCCTCCGGAGAGACGGATATGATTCTTATTACGAGCGGCTCTTCGAGGACCGGCAGCAGGCTGTGTTCCAGCCGTTCCAAACGCCGCGCGAGATTCTTGGTGATCATGGTCGCGCTCTAACAGTCTCTGTCCAATAAAGCCGCCTCCGCTGGGGTCCTGCGCTCGCGCGCGGCCAGTATCATCTCGGCCAGGGACATTCCGGGCCTAAAGGCGGGTGCTGGAACATCTTCCGGCTCCGGTAGGCCAAGCCGCGCTGCGCGAGCCCGCCGGATGCCCAGAACAATCTCGTGAAGACGGCGTGACTCTGCGGTTTCCGGCGGAGGCAGCAATCCCTCTTCAAATCGGCGAAGCCGTCTCTCCAGCACACGCATTTCAGTCGCTCCTCACGCTACGGCCTCCATCACGCGCCGTACGCGAGCGGTTAGGCGGCGCCGACCGCGATCTTCGGCGATTTGCTTCATTCGCTCCGCGATCTGTTCCGGAGATGCGCCCGGCCCCAGTTCGCTGCGTATCTCCCTCACTCTCGCCGCCAGGTCGGATCCGATTGGCAACCACGACAGATTCCCGCGCGGGTCAAGCGCCGGCACGGTCGGTGGCAACTCGCGCAAGAACGCATGGCCATTGCTGCGGGACTCGAACTACTCGAAGGGTCGGTGGCAACCGTATGGCCGGCTACCTTTCCGAACAACGGGTGGCAGATGCGATACGCCTGAATCTGGTTGACCGGTAGACCAACCTTCTCCACCAATCCCTCCGTCAATAACTGGCGCATACAAGCTATCACCGAGGGCCGGCTGACGCCGCATCGCCGGGCGATGGCGCCGTCGCTCATCCAGATCGTGCGGTCCGTCCCGCAAGCCTTGGTCGCCAGAGCGTAGAACACGAGTTTGGCAATCGGAGACAAACGCCGCGACGGTATCGCGTTCACGTCCGCTGGAGCCTTGCCGAAACCCGTAAACGTGGCAGTTTGCCTGTCAGCCGTTTTACAGGACCTGTCAAAATACTGACAGGGTTTCTTTATAGAGACTTTAGATGGCAACGGCAGACTCCCTTCGCCGGAGAGTCTCCGGTCTGCCGCAGTCGCGGATGATGCAGGCCGGACAGACGATGGCAAATGCGCGGATGCTCCCGACGAAAGGCCCGGATCTGTTCGGGCGTGGCGACAAAAGGCTTGTGGCACGCCTTACAAATCGGACGTTCTCCGTGTTCGTCGATCAAGAACATACGCTACTTCGACCTCGGTTCAGCACTTCAGGCGCGCGTTGTTTCGAGCCGCCGGCGATCCGGTGAATGCCGGTGAAGCGCGTCCTGGCTCGAAGCCCCCGTGCTTGTCTACATTTAGGGCGTGCGTGGCTGGCCACTGTCCTTTCCTTCGGACTGATATCGCCCCATATCGTCGCTGACCTCACCGCTTCTGCTTCGCCTCTTCCGCGGCGCGCTCCAACTCCGACACGCGAGCTTCAACGTCTTCGATCTCGATGGCCTTGGCGCCGTGCGTCAACACCAGTTCGGCGGCCCGGAGCTTGGTGGAAGCCGCCGCGTTCTGGTCCACCATGATCTTCAGCACGGTGGAAACCGCCGCGCCGGACGCCTGCTGCAACCGCGCGGTGCCTTGCCCGAACGCGGCCCGGCGCGCCTTCCGGTAGGCCTTGTCGAACAGAGGTTCGTTCATCCATCTGTACAGCGTCCTGGGCGCGATTCCAACGGCGCGTGCGGCATTGTCTACGCCCTGATTCGTCAGCAGGGCCAGCATCGCCTGCTCCTGCTTTGGGCTCAATTTACTGACATTGCCTGGAACACGAAGAGAACAAACTCCGGTTCTATGGCAATCTGATTGCGAATCTGGCTTTCAACTCCCAGATCGACAGGGCACATGCAAACCTGCTTGTCCGCACGGCCCAGCGGCTCTCATATCGCCAATTGTGCTTGTTATCTATTGCTGGCTTAATGGAGGTAACCCAAGGTTCTTTGCCGCTGCGTCAACGCAACTACCAAGGTGACCCCACCTCGATAGAGCCACACCAGGCTGTTCTCTTCGATCTCTATGATCTTTACGGACAAGGACTTGTGAATTGCGGTAAGATCGCGCTGCTGAGCATTCCTGATATCGTGCCAGCGAGTATCCGCCTTCAGGGGGCTGGGGCGATGTTGTTCAAACTAATGGAGGCTCTGAGCGAGAATCTGAC
>PKYZ01000568.1 GCA_003132865.1 Bryobacterales bacterium | reverse complement strand
AACTGAAACCGATTCTCCCAATAGATGCCTGCGTCATCGCGGCGTAACGGGAATGCATTGAAGTTATCGTCGCTGATGTAAGTGTTCTTCACTTCTTCGCGCGCCAGACTGACGCCGAATGCCGCCGTATACCATGGCGCGACGCTGACTATGCTGCGCGTCTCGAACTGGCCGCGCAGATCCTTCTCATAACTGAATCCGTAGGGGCTGGTGTAGCCGCTGTTTTCCAGGAAGAAACTCGCGAACGTCTCCTGGCGGACGCGCGGCGAGAAATCGATCTGGTGATGCAGAAAGTAGTCGGAAAAATCGTTCTTGTCGCGGCTGATCGGGTCGAGTCCCGTGAAATCGCGCCCCGGATCGGAACCGTAAGGACCGGGATTTCCCACGTCGTTGGCGTTGTAGTCGCCGCCGAACGACAGGCTTTGCCGGGCGAACGAGCGCGTAATGTGCACCGCCACGTTGTCATTGCGGTAGTCGCTGTTGGCGACCGGACCGTTGTCTCCAAGCTGCGAAACGAAAGCGGCCACTCCAAAGCCCGCCAGCGTGCCGGCCCCGCCCACGGCGAAACGGTGCTCCCGATAAGTCCCCCCCTCGGCGAGCACCTCGAGCGGCGGCGAATCGGCCGCCGAGCGCGTCACGAGATTGACCACGCCGCTATTGGCATAAGCCCCGTAGACCGAGGATTGCGCCCCTTCGATCACCTCCACGCGGTCCAGCCAATCGGTGGGAATGTGCGCGAAGTCGAAAGCGCCGCCGAAGGAGTTCACCGGGACCCCGTCGATCTGCACCAGATTGAAATTGTAATTGCCGCCGCGGATGAACAGGTCGGCCACGGCGCCCGCGCTGCCGGTCTGGGCGACAGTGATCCCAGGCAAGTAACGGAGCAGATCCACCGCCAGCCCTTCGTTGCGTTCCGCGATCTCCTCGCGCGGTACGATCGCGATACTGCTGCCCTGCTCGCTGAGCGGCACGTCGATCGCCGACCCCGCCACGCGCGCCGAATCCACTTGCGGCGCGATGTTCAAATGCACGGTGAGCGGCTCCTGGCCGGACGTCCTGGCCAGCGGGATGTTCTTCGTCTCGAAACCGGGTGCGGTAACCGCGAGATGCATGTCGCCCGCCTGGGCAAGCTTCAGCGTGAAACCGCCCGCCTGGTCCGTGGTGGTTTGTCGAGCTACGCCCAACCGGTTGACAACGGAAACCTGCGCGCCGGCGATGGCGGCGCCGGACGGGTCCAGCACGGTTCCGTGAATGGTGAACGACGCTGCGGTGGCCGCGGGCAGCAGCCCGAGCCATAAGACAAGAAAACGCATTGTAGGCTCCTCCCTCGAGAGCCGCAATTACGGAGTCTTGCCGGTCGGTCTCCTGACTTGCGCTTCCACGGGCCGGTCAGCCTTCCCATCCGCTTAGGACAGTGGCTCACGTTCGACCGGTCCTCCACGCTTACAGTGGCGGGGCCGTGCTGGATTTGCACCAGCTTCCCATAAAACACCGGCAGTCTTCGGAACGAATTCAGGGTAACCGCAAACGGGGAGACCTGTCAACCGCGATTAGAGCGGAATCAACTGCTGCAAGCCGTCGCGTACCTGCTCCTGATCGGTTGCGCTCAAGCGGCCCGTGCGCTTTTGGATAAGGCGGTTGTCAATCGTGAACAGCTTCATGCGCACAATGCATTGCTCTGGCAGACCCGCCTCAACGTTTTGGATTCTGAAATCACCGGGCCAACTGGACTGCTTGGCCTTCGTAATCTGGGCCATCAGCGAATGGCCGGAGCCGTGATTGAATGCCTGCGAACTGAGCACCAGGGCCGGCCGCCGTTTGCTTGCCGGAGAATCGGTAAAAGGAAAAGGGACCACCACCACGTCCCACGTCTCACAGGTCACCGAACGCCTCGTCATCTTCGGGCGAATTCCACTCATCCGCCACCGTGGCGGAAAGAGCGCGGTGCCACCCGGCGTCAAACGGCTCCATCTTTCTCACCACAACCAGCCCGTTCTCCTGGAACTCGTAGACGAGCACGTCCCCCGCCTGTACCCGCAAACGCTCGCGGACCTCCTTCGGAATGGTGACCTGCCCCTTCGTGGTAACCTTACTGGCGTTCATCATTACCTCCTTACTTCCCTACTTCCTGCATCAAGGATAGCATGCTCCCGCCCCCAGATCAAGCTAAATACCCCATGAGCCCATGCAGACGCGGCGCGCTTAGCCAAGCCGAATGCCCGCCACTCAAGCCGAGTTGCAAGCGAATCGCGTTCCAGTTAGCCTATGACAGATTCAATTCTTAAAAAATTAGTTGACAGCCCGCTCCAGTTCGGTGTACAACTGAATTAGAGCAATTCTTAATTCATTAAGAGAATCGCCCATGGCACGAAAACAGTCGCCCACACTCACCGAAGCCGAACTCCCCATCATGGAAATCCTTTGGCAAAAGGGTTCCGCCGTGGTGACCGACGTCGTCGGCGCGCTGTCCAATTCGGTTGTAGCCTACAACACAGTCCTTACCACGCTCCGCATCCTGGAACGAAAAGGGTACGTTCGGCATACCAAAGAAGGCCGCGCGTTCGTCTATCATCCTGTAGTGGAACGCGGTGAGGCCAGCCGCAAGGCGGTTCGCAATCTGGTGAAACGATTCTTCCAGGATTCACCTGAGTTGCTCATTCTAAACGTCTTGGAAGACGAGCAGTTGGATGAAAGCGAACTGAGCAGGCTCAAACGGCTGATCTCGGGTGAAGGAGGGGGCGCGCAGTGAACTGGGTTGAATTGGCGAATGTGGCGGCGGCCGTGGCGGTATCGAGCGCACTCAACAGCCTCTGGCTGGGATTGCTGTTGGCCGCTCTGGCCGCGAGTATGGTCCGCCTCCTGCCGCGTTCCAATGCCACCACCCGTTACGCGATCTGGTTCACCACTCTCCTGCTGGCCGTGGCGACGCCCGCCCTGCTGTTGATCCCCAGACCTGCGCCGGCGGCAGCCGCCAGTGCCCCGGCACTGCCTTCCGCGCCATGGATCGTTCCGGTAACGGCGCAGTGGCCGGTCTACGCAGTTGTGGCCTGGCTGGCGATCGCCGCCATCCTGCTGGCGCGCGTTGCCTGGAGCCTTGTCCATATCCACGGTCTGAAGCGCCGTGCCACCCTGCTCGGCCAGCGCGGCAACATCCGGGTGCTCGCCTCGGCTGAAGCCCGGGTGCCGATGGCCGCCGGTTTCGTGCGCCGCGCGATCGTCTTCCCGCAATCCGTGGTCGACGAGCTCACCCCCCCGGAATTCGAGCAGGTGCTCTGCCACGAAATGGCCCATCTGCGCCGCTGGGACGATTGGACGCAACTCGCGCACGCCGTCGCGCAAGCCGCGCTCTTCTTCAATCCGGCCATCTATTGGATCGGACGCCGCCTGAAAATCGAGCGTGAAGTGGCCTGCGACGATTGGGTGGTTTCGACCACCGGCGAGGCCCGCCCGTATGCCGCCTGCCTCACGCATCTGCACGAATTGACGCGCCGCGCGCCGGCCCCGCAATTGGCCCCAGGCGCGACCACCAGAACCAGGTGGCAGCTCAGGGCGCGCGTGGAAGCCCTGCTGCAGCCGGATCGCAACACCACGCCGCGCTTCTCGCGTTCCGGCTGGATGGCAGCATGCGCCCTGGTGTGCGCGGCCCTGATCGTGGCCGCCAGGACCACACCGCCAGTTGGCGTGCAGGAAATCCCCGTGGCTACCATGGCTTTCGCGCATCTGAGCGCGCCGGCGGCGCCGGCCATGGCGCCGGTCGTCTCATGGGCGCCTCGCAGAGCGGCTCCGGTCCGGCCGCGCCTGGTCGCGAACCGCGTGCCCAAGCGCGAACTGCCGGCCACGCCTGCCTTGACGGATGCTCCCATCGTGCTCGTGCGCGCATGGCAGGTGGAAGTGTCCTCAACTTACTTCGTGATCGCGGTGGTCTTCTTCGAACCACCGCCACCCGCAGCGTTGAACGGTATTTAAGCAACAGATTCTCTCAAAACAAAGGACAACAACATGAAGCTAAACAGAAGCTACGTTACCCTTGCGCTCCTACTCTTCTGCGCGGGGTTATTAACCGCAAACCTGGTGAGCCACACTGGGATCGCACGCGCGGCCGGCGCGACACCCGCCGCGCTGACCATTCCCAGTCCGGTTCAACTATCCAACTCGTTCACCAAGATCGCCAAGGAATCCGAGCCTTCCGTCGTGCAGATCGTCAGCACGATTCAGGAAAAGCGCGCGAACACCCGGTGGTTCTTCAACGGGCAGCCATCCAACGGTGAGAATCCGTTTGGCGGCATGAACCCGTTTGAAGGTGCGCCGCAACAGCCGCGTCGCGCGCAGGGCCTGGGCTCCGGCTTTGTCGTGGACCACAACGGCTATATCCTGACCAACAACCACGTTGTCGAGAACGCCATCCGCATTCAAGTGACGCTGCCCGGCGACAGGACCCAATACGCGGCTAAGCTGATCGGCACCGATCCCGAGCTGGACCTCGCGGTCCTGAAGATCGACGCCAGCAAGCAACTCACGCCGCTCCGCGTCGGCAACTCCGACGCCATCGAAGTCGGCGACTGGGCGGTCGCCATCGGCTCTCCCTTCGGACTCGATCAGACCATGACCGCCGGCATCATCAGCGCCAAAGGCCGCGACCTCGGCGAGCGCGACCATCAACTGCAGCGCTTCCTCCAGACCGACGCCGCCATCAACCGCGGCAATAGCGGAGGCCCGCTGCTCAATATCAACGGCGAAGTGATCGGCATCAACACCATGATCGTCAGCGGCAGCGGCAATTTCGAAGGCATTGGTTTCGCGCTGCCCATCAACCTTGCCGTGAACTCGTACAACCAGATCATCAAGAGCGGTAAAGTCTCCCGCGGCGCCATCGGCATTCAGTTTGCCCGCGAGGAGAATGCCGCGCTGCTAAAGGCTTACGGCGCATCCAGCGGCGTATTCGTTCAGTCGGTGAACCCCGGCGGACCGGCTGCAAAGGCCGGCATGCAGGCCTCCGATATCATCGTTGGCATCAACGGCCAGACCGTCAAGGACGGAGAACAACTCGTGCAGGCGATTTCGGCGGCGCAGCCGGGCACCACGGTCGAGCTCAAAGTGCTGCGCGACGGGAAGCCGGTCGAAGTGTCCGCCAAGATTGGCGACCGCGCCGAGATCGTGGCGGACAACGGGTCCGGCAAGGGGTCTCCCGAATCCGGCGAAGAAGGCGAGACCACGCATGCGCGCCTGGGCGTCAACGTCCAGAACCTGACTGAAGCCGACCGCGAACAAATGGGCCTGAAGACTGGCGGCGTCGCGATCGCCAGCGTCGAGCCTGGTTCTTTCGCCGAAGACATCGGCCTGCAGAAGGGCGATGTGCTCGTCGAGATCAACCGCCACCGCGTAGCCACGGCCGCCGACGTGCGCAACGTCATGCAATCGGCCAAGCCGGGCGAAGCCATGGCGTTCAAGCTGATGCGGAATACTGGTGGGAATTGGAACCCCCTGTTCGCCGCCGGTACTCTGCCGCAGCAGTAAAAGCGCGTGGGGCAGACCTCCAGGTCTGCGCGGGTCCTCCAGGACCCGCTGGAGTCCTGCCCCACAGCCCTACCGCCGCACCGCCAGCCCCGGCGCCACCCCCTCCACCAATTCCCCACCCTTGACCACCAAAGTCCCGTTCACCAGCACATAGGCGATCCCTTCCGAATACTGCGCCGGATTCTCGAAGGTCGCCCGATCGATAACCCGCGCCGGATCGAAAACCGTGATATCCGCGTCCGCGCCCACCGCGATGCGGCCCTTGGTGCGGATGCCCAGCCGATCGGCCGGCATCACCGTCATCTTGCGCACCGCGTCCATCAGCGTGAGCGCATGCTGCTCGCGCACGTAACGGCCCAACACGCGCGCGTAGGTTCCGGCCGCTCGCGGATGCCCCTTGCCATGATCCAGAATGCCGTCGCTCGCAATCATCGTCATCGGATCGGCGATCGCCAGGCGGACCACCTCCTCCGGAATCGAATGGATGGCTACCATGCCGCCCTGCTGGCGGTAGCGCGCAAAAGACTCGGCGGTGAGCCGCTCGCCCGTCAGCGCCCATTGCAGATCGCCGAAGCCGATGCCGCCCTGTTTCGCCTGCCAACCTTCATCGAAGACCGCCGAGCTGATGTCGGTCATGCCCGCCGTGTACGGATACATCTCCGTGGTCACGTCCAATCCGCTGCGCCGTGCGCCTCCGATCATTTGCAGGCACAAAGCCGTTTCCCGCAAGCCCATGCTGGTGATGTGCACCACGTGGAGAGACGCGCCGGCCGCGGCCGCATCGGCGATGACTTCCTGCAGCGCATCGATCACGCCCGGCTCCACCGGCCCTCCGTTCCGTATGTGGACGTATACCGCCGTCTTCCGCTCGGCCGCGAGGCCAAACAGCTCCAGGATCTCCGCGCGGGTGGCCAGCGGCACATAAGCGATGCCCATGCCGATGCCCAGCGCGCCGTCATCCAGTCCGCGACGCACCAGGTCGTAGGTCTGGCGGCGTTCCTCGGGCGTGGCGGCGCGTTTCGCGGCATCCCGCGGCAGCAGCTTGCCGCTATCGTGCATCACATACATGCGCGCGGGAATGTGCCCCGACGTGGCGCCGAAGTTGATCAACGCCCGGCCTTCGCGCGCGCGATACCAGTCCGGGACCGGCGAAACGCCTACTTCCATTTCGAGCGCGGTGGTCACGCCGTCCCTGGCTTTGAAGGCGTAGTTCTCCGGCGTCTGTCCGTGCGAGTGCAGGTCGATAAAGCCCGGCGCGACCACTAATCCGGAGGCGTCCACCACCGTGCGGCCCTGGAGCGGAGCTTCGGAAATCGCGCCGATCTTCGCGCCGCGAATTCCCACGTATCGCACAGCGTCCAGGTCCGAAGCCGGGTCCAGCACCCGGCCGTGCGCCAGAACTACGTCGTATTCCTGTGCTTGAGCGGCTGTAGCCAGCAGCATTGAAAACAGAATCGGGATCGCGGTGCGCATGATTGCGAATTTTACCACCGGCTCTTCCGGATCGGGCTGCGGCGTCGGGGGTGGGCATGGCCAGCGTTTATAATGGAGTCTCATACCGGAAAAGCCAATGTCCAAAACCACAGACACATTTGTCGAACAGAATCGCGACCGTCTTCTTGACGAACTGAAAGAGTTCCTGCGCATTCCCAGCATCAGCACGCTGCCCGAGCACCGCGACGATATCGAGCGCGCCGCGCGTTTCGTCGCCGACAGCCTGCGTCACGTGGGCATGGAGAATGTCGAGATCATCCCCACCGCCAAGCATCCGCTGGTCTACGCGGATTGGATGCACGCGCCCGGCAAACCCACCGTGTTGTGCTACGGCCACTACGACGTGCAGCCGGCCGATCCGCTGGAAGAATGGAACAGCCCGCCCTTCGAGCCGACCGTGCGCGACGGCAACATCTACGGACGCGGCACCGCGGACGATAAAGGCCAGATGTACATGCGTGAAGGCCATCGAAGCGCTGCGCGCCGCCAACGGCACCCTGCCCATCAACGTGAAGTTTCTGGTGGAAGGCGAAGAGGAGGTGGGCGGCGAATCCATTGCCAAGTACGTGGCGGAGAATCCCGAGAAGTTGAAAGCGGATGTCGCCTTGGTTTCCGATACCGAGCTTTTCGCCGACGGCATCCCCACGCTGTGCATCGGGCTGCGCGGATTGATCTACATAGAGGTGGAATCCAGCGGGCCGGCGCGCGATCTGCACTCCGGCTTGTACGGGGGCGCGGCGCCGAATCCCATCTTCGGGCTGGTGGAGTTGCTTTCCAAAGTGAAGAACGCCAACGGCGTGATCCAGGTGCCGGGCATCTACGACGATGTCGAGCCGCCCGCGCCCGCCGAGAAGCGAAGCTGGAAGCGTCTGCCGTTCAGCGAAGAGGAATTCCGGCTGAAGGAAGTTGGATCGAGCGAACTCACCGGCGAGCGTAAGCCCTCCGTGCTGGAGCGCGTCTGGGCGCGCCCGACCTTCGAAGTGCACGGCATCGCGGGCGGTTTCACCGCCGCGGGCGCCAAGACCGTGATTCCCGCGAAGGTCACTGCCAAGGTGAGCTTCCGCCTGGTGCCGAAGCAGGATCCCGACAAGGTGATCGCGGCCTTCCGCGAGTTCGTCGGGAAGCACACGCCCAAGGGCATCCACTTCGAGGTGCGCATATTGAGCGCCGGGCCCGGGCTGGTGGTGAATCCGGACCATCCCGCCATCAAGGTGGCCGCCAAAGCGTTCAGCGACATTCTGGGCAAGAAGACCGTCTTCATTCGCTCGGGCGGATCGATTCCGATCGTGGGCGATTTCGCCACTCACCTGGGCATCCCCACGGTGCTGATGGGCTTCGGGCTGCCGGATGACGGACTGCACTCGCCCAACGAGAAGTATCATTTGGAGAATTACTACAAGGGCATCATGACGGTGGCCCACTTCTTCGAGCAGTACGGGGCGGCGGCGGAGCCGGCACCGCCCAGTTCGCCCCAATCCGAGGTTTTACCCACAGCGAACTAATGACTGATGATCAGCTTCGAGAGCGAAGGAACGTGCTTTGAGATCAATTGGGTTAGCGTCCATCCGATATCGCTCGCCTGCTCCACCAGGACACTGATGAAGGCGTCTGGGTTGAGGTGGTATTGATGCCTCATGAAGTCGTCTGCTGTTAAGCACTCCATGTTGTAAGGGGACAAAGCCTCTGTCGGAAAGTGCTTCATGTTGTCGCTGACGATTGAATGGGCACCGCATTTGACGGCAGCCGCCAGTACATGCCGATCCTTTGGATCATTTTTCGGCTCTGAGCGAGAATCTGA
>PKYZ01000275.1 GCA_003132865.1 Bryobacterales bacterium | reverse complement strand
CCAAGCGGCCAGAGACCTAGAGTCTGCTTCGCCTGAAGCATCGACCTGCGCATCTCGCCAAACCTTCGGTTTGAGCGCCTCACGGATCTGCCCTCGCAAAATTCGCTGGCATTCCTTAAGACAAGCAGCCGTTGCGGTGGCGAGGGGCTCGGCGGTCAGCCTGCCAACACTAGCGCGTGGCCAGCCACTCCTGTGCACCAAGCGCCACCGAGGGGTGCCAAATCGTCGGGTTCGCTCGTGATACCGCCCGGGATCGCGGCCGAGTTCAAAGCGAACGCCGGGCAGGTTAGAGAGGAATGACATGACTGCACCAAATGATTCACCAAAGAGCGCACTCAAAATCAAGCAGCGTCTCGCCATCCGGGCTCTGTGGGGAAGGGGCCACCAACGAAAAGGCCGCCCAGGCAGCGGGCGTTAATGTTGCCACCCTGTACCGCTGGCAGAAGCAGCCGGAATTTAAAGCGGCGCTAGATCAGGCCGGGGACGAAGCTCTGAAGCAGGCCAATGCGCGTATGCCACAAACATTGAGTATCGCGCTAGATGCCGCGAATAGAATTATGAACGACCCGCAAGCTCCCGCCGCCGTTCAAGGAAGAGTTGCCTTAGGCGTACTGAATGCAATACTCAAGACCCAGGATAATCTGAAACGGCGCTCCGCCGGAAGGGGAGAAAACGCCGACCACATACGTAGGCGCCGGCAGCCTCACTGACGCCGAACTGGAGCGACTCATTCTGCGGGAAACCAAGGCCCTCAAGGCAACCGATACTCAGGAGACCGAAGAGCCACGGGTCGATGTAGCCGATGCCGTCGAGCTTCAACCTTCGGCCCCCTCCCCCCCAACACCGTCCCGCCCCCCATCTCTACCAGCAGAAGTGGAACGGCTACACCAACCTCGTTCAGGCCATCACCCGCACCCCAGCCGCTGAACCACGTCGAAGCTCGCAATTCCAAACAGAGTTTCGACCGAAATGCGAGGCCTGGGGATTGGTGGGACGCGGCTTGAGGCGTCAAATCAACGTAATGTCAATAACATACAAGTGCGGCCTGAACGCAACATTCGCTATAGCTTGCAAAACCTCGCAAAACCTCGCATGGCCGGTGCAAGGCGGCACTCTCGAGCGATCCGCACTTCCCGGTCAAGCCAGCGCCCCCGGAAATTGATCACCGGTCAGTGCCCGGCACAGCCCCTTCGAGCCATGCGTTGCGTGCGCCTGGCTGCGTCTTCCGATCTCCACCTGCAAGGCGAGTCAGTGAGCGGACACCGAAACTGTTAGTGCCGACATAAAATACCCGCGGGATTGCCGGTTTTGTCGTTAGGAATCCCGCTGGGCGAGAGCGCGAGACACACCAATGCGTCGGCGCGGGCCATGTGCGAAAAACGTGGGCGCGTCTTGGCGCGTCTGGAAAATTGCGCGAAGACGGGCAGCCGAGGTGGTTAGCCGATACGCGAGCCTCCCGCGCCGTTAGCAGGAGCAAGAACATTGGAAGATCGTAGGTGCTTGGTGTCAGGCCGGACCGATTCGAGCACGAGGTAGAGCTTATCGGCGCTGTTGACCTTACCCGCTACCGAGTACGCCACGCCGGGCCGGAGGAGCAGGGCTTTGGTGAAGTCATAGAGTCGGTAAACGCGCTGCGTGTCGAGGTCCCGCAACAAGAACACCGCACACTTCGGGTATTCCGTCCGTGAGAGCAGGAGCAGATGATTGGCGCTGAAGTTGAACATGTGAGGAAAGGACGCGAACGAGCGGGAGCCGAAGCCCCCGCCCGCCCTGGGCAGCGCCGTTGAGGGGTTACCCGGCGGACTCCTCCGGCCCGGGATATCGCCACAGCGCGGCGCTTGATCGGAGCCAGCGCAAATTATTCGGCTGGCGGATTCGGATTCTTGGGCTTACGGAGGCTGTCGCCCCGAACAAGAAGATCTCGGAGTTCTCGACGAGGCGGTCGGCGATCGCCGTGGCGATGGTCGTATTGAAGAGTATGTTGCCCCAGTCGGAGAACGGTGTGTTGGTGGTGATGATGGTGGAACGCTTCTGGCTGTGGCGGATGGAGATAACCTGATAGAAGAGGTTCGACGACTGTTGGTCGAGGGCCAAATATCCAAGTTCGTCACAAATGAGGAGAGCCGGTTCGGTATAGGCCTTGAGCTTGCGGACGAGGGAGTGATCGACTTGTGAGGCGAGTAAGTGATTGAGCATGTCCATGGCAGTGGTAAACAGGACGCGCTGATTCGACTGACAGGCGCGCCAGCCCACGATCTTGGATAAGAAAGTCTTGCCGACCCCAGGATTTCCGATGAGGACCAGGTTGGTGCCATTGTCGATAAAGCTCAGATCGAGCAGGCGCAAGACGCGATTCTTGTTCTGCGAGCGGCTCTTGTGATGAGCGAAGTGAAACGTGTCGATGCTGGGCTGGATCTGTAATTTCGAGCATTTGAACCGGCGCTCGATGCCTCGGCCGCGACGCGCTTCCAACTCCATATCGGCGAGCCATTCCAGAGTCGCGGCCGCACTGAGATTCTTGCCGGCGGCCTCAGAGAGGGTCGTCTCCAGATGGTGGCTCATGACCGTCAGATTCAGATCGAGGAGTTTCTGTTCCAGGGGTATCATCGGATTCCTTTTCGGATTCAAGAATGAAGGCGTCATAAGCCAACAGTGATAGTGGGTCGGTAACGAGTTCATTCAGCCGCGGATCGCGGAAGCGAAGCGGCGGCTGTTCGCGGCGCGGACACTGCTGCTGCCGCAGAATGTTGGCGACGTAATCGGCGCCGAAAGCGCGAGCGGTGGCGGCCTTTTCGATGGAGCTGGCCACGGCGTCCGGACCGTACTGGCGAATGAGTTCGAGCAGTTCGGCGATCTGGCGCGACAGGGAGCGATCGCTGTCGGCGATGTCGCGGAGATAGGCTTCCAGCGCTGCTTTCGAACAGAGTCCGTCGAGGAAAGAGAACAGCCGGTCTTGGGCGCGCGACCGCTTGGCGGCGGGCCGGAACTCGGCCAGTTCGGCTTCGAATCGTTCGGCTCCAAAGGTCTGGCCCCGGCGCCACGAACGCGCATAGCTGACGATCTCGGTCACCCGATCGTAGATGGTGACCGAACTGGAGTCGGCCTTCAGTGTGAGACGGCGGCCGGCGAAGCGATGCGGCACGCAGTAGCGATTGCCGTCGAACTGCAATCGCATGTCTTTGTGGACCAGGGCCTCGACGGTGTCCCGATAATCCGGAGTGATGACCGGCAAACAGCGGAGGGCATCGGGTTGGAAACGATCGATGGGACGCTCTCGCGTTTCGTGCAATCGCCGATTGGCGATCTGATCGAGCCACTCACGCCGCTGGCGGTTCACGTCGTGGAGGTCGAGAAAATCGCGCAGCGGCCAGAAGTTCTGCCGGACGTAACCGATGCCGCCACGTTCCACTTTTCCCTTCTCCCATCCACTCGCTGGATTGCAGGCGCGCGGGTAAAAGTTGAACTCACCGGCAAAGGCCAGGAAGCGCGGGTTGAAGCGAACTAATCGTCCATCATGTTCGGCGACGGCGGTGGCCAGGTTGTCATACCAGAGCTCACGGGCAATGCCGTTCAGCTTCTGAAAGGCGTGAATGTGACACCGGGGAATGCCCGGTAGATCGT
>PKYZ01000086.1 GCA_003132865.1 Bryobacterales bacterium | reverse complement strand
GTTGCGGCGGAGCCGCACTGGGCATGTATTCGGCGAACAGGTCGTCGAAGCTCTTCATCTCGGGGTTCGAGACCAGCGCGATGGCGCCGCGCGCGTGTGCGCCCAGCTTCGCGAAGGATTCCGCCGTGCCCGCGCCGGCGTCCACCAGCGGTGCTTCTACGGCGCCCGGTGTGGACGGGGTGCCGGGCGCGGCCGCCACGCGGAGTGGGAACTCCACGGGCACCAGACACCGGCCTCGGCGCTGACCGCCGCCCACCGGTTCGGGACCGTGAACGGTTCGGTNNCCGCCCAATCGATCGCCCGCTCGCACGCCGGCGAGCCGGTGGGGCGGCCGCAAAGCTCCCGCAAATCCCCGAGCATGGGTGTCGCGCCGAGCGCACGGACGGACAGTCGCTGCGCAATATCGGCCGTCTAACAGGAGAGCACGCAGGCGGTCAGGGTGGCTACAGCGAACTTTAGACGAATCAGGCGCATGGGATTAGCGTACAGGGAAGCAGACAGGCCCCATACCCGCGATTTGCCGCCATATTAGCGGCGCTGGCCGCGCTCCTGCCTTACAGCGCCGCGCAAACTTCGCCGGACCTGACCAGTCTGTATAGCTTCCAAGGCCGCCAGAACCCGGATGGCTCCATCCCCATTGGAGATCACCCAAGGCGGATCTTCAAACAAGGGCATCCTCTTCGCATTAACACCGGGCGACTCGCCCGGCGGTGCCTGGAGTGAAACCATCCTGCACGACTCCGCGGGCCGCAGCGATGGCGCCAGTCCGCAGGCCAACCTGTTCTTTGGGCGGCAACGGGGCGATCTATAGCACCACCGGCGGCGGCGCACTGGGCTACGGCACGGTGCTTGAGTTGACCGGGTTGGTCTTGCCTTATTAGCTGTTGAAGAGAAGGCGGGTATGTGCGTTTCCGCACCAGCCCTCACGGCCGAGTTCGCATTCTATTCGTGGATTACTCGAAAAACGTTCCGCGATTTTTCGCATTACCTGGTGGATGGATTTCGGTTCATCCGAACTGCCGCCCAGATGCAGGAAGGCCAAGCGGTCGGACGGCCTCCGGCGCCTGGAAATGGCAGCACCACACACAAAAGGAGAATCTTATTATGACGACGAAAATATCGCAATGGCAAAGGATCGCGCTGCTCGCAGCCGGCATCTCGGCGAGCATGGTTTCCGTGGCTTGGGGAACGGGCCTCTATCAGCAGCATACGGATGGATCGATCTGGCAATTTACGGGGGTGCCCTGCAACGGGACCGTTTGTTCCGGCTGGGTCGAACTCGATAACAACCCAAGTGAGAACATGATTGCCGCTGGGGGAGGTAAGCTCTACCAGTTGCACAATGACGGCACGGTCTGGCAGTATACCGGGCCGACCTGCAGCGGGGGTTCTTGTCCCGGTTGGGAGTTGATTGGAAACGATCCAAACAGCGGAACAATCGGTGTTGGGGGAAGCATTCTTTATCAGTTACGCGGCGCTTCGATCTGGCAATACACCGGGGAACCCTGCACCGGCAACTCTTGTCCTGGTTGGATTGAACTCGACGATAACCCGGACGCAAACACTTTTGGCGCCAACGGAGGTTTATTGTACGAACTGCACGCCGACGGCACGTTCTGGCAGTATACCGGGCCAGCCTGCAGCGGGAGCTATTGTCCCGGCTGGATGGAGGTCGACGACAACCCAACTACCTTTATAGTCTTTGCGGTTGGGGCAAAGGCGCTGTACCAGCAACATACGGATGGATCGATCTGGCAGTATACCGGGCCACCCTGCAGCGGGAGTTCGTGTCCCGGCTGGCTGAGAATCGACGACAACGCGAACACTGCTTTAATTTCCGCCGGGGGCGCCTTGTACCAGCAGCACAAGGATAATTCGATCTGGCAGTACACCGGGACACCCTGCAACGGGAACACTTGCCCCGGCTGGTGGAAACTCGATGACAACCCAGAAACATCGGGGACCTTTGCTGGGGCCGGTACAGTTTATCAGATGCACCTGGATAAGTCGATCTGGCAGTATACCGGGACGCCCTGCAACGGGAGCGCTTGCCCCGGCTGGCGGAAACTCGATGACAACCCGACTACCGCATTCATTGTGGCCGGTGGAACGGCTTTCTAACTCGTAGATGGCGGCCACAGGGCCGGCAATAAACGACAGGAGACAAACGGATTATGGGTTTGTCTCCTGGAGAATCGATCAGGGTACAAGCGGCAACGACGGAGGGTTCTTCCAATATACCGGGACGCCCTGCAGCGGGGGCTCCTGTCCCGGCTGGGTGGAAATTGACGACAACCCAACCACCCGGGGAACCTTTGCGGCTGGGGCCACTGCGCTCGACCAGATGCACAACGACGGCTCAGTCTGGCAGTTTGTCGGGCCAGCCTGCAGCGGGACTTGTCCCGGCTGGCTGGAAATCGACGACAACAGCCTCACCGGATGGATTGTCGCCGGGAGCGCGCTGTACCAGCAGCACACCGACCGTTCGATCTGGCAGTATACCGGGACACCCTGTAATGGGACGTCTTGCCCCGGCTGGGTGAGACTCGACGACAACACCAGTACCTGGAATATAGTGGCCGGCCCGGCCAATTTCTATCCTAATGAATGACCGGTCCGCACCAAGTGCGCGTAGGAGACAAATGGATCATGCATTTGTCTCCCGCGACGGTTTCTCGCATTACATCCGTAGGATCAATTTAGGTTTCTGCTAACTGCCCCCAAATGCGGGAAGGCCAAGCAGCCTGAAAATAGCAGCCCGACGCATACCAATCACATCGTGGCTAATCGTGGCTGGCGTATGAAAAAAACTTCGCGTGCCCGCAAAAACCGGGACGCTTTTGCGCATTACCTATTGAGGCCGCGATGGTCCCGAAAACCGGCCAAGGAGAACATCAATGAAGAACTGGAAGACAACGATTCTGACGGCCGCCCTAGCGGCCATTACCGTATCCGGCCTGGCAGCCGCGGAACCGCACGCGAGTCTGTATCAGCGGCTCGGCGGCATGCCCGCTATCCGCGCCGTGGTGGACGATTTGGTCAGCCGGATTCTGGCGGACGAGCGCGTGAACAAGTGGTTTGCGCAGCCGCTTCCGATCCCGCAAACGCAACGGCGTACAAACGGAGTCTCGCCGATTTCCTGTGCCAGGGCACCGGCGGACCATGCCAGTACACCGGCCCCGATATCGTAACGGCGCACAAAGGGCGCGGCGTCACCGGCGAAGCATTCGATGCCGTGGTGGAGGACCTGGTAGCCACGCTCGATCAGCTCAAGGTGCCCGAGAAGGAGAAAGCCGATTTGCTCGGGATTTTGGGGCCAATGAAAATGGCGGTCGTGCAGCATTAAGGCGCACGCTCGAAAGCTGTCCGCTCTCAGCGTTCAGCGGCGGGTCGGNNCAAGATTGGCCGCCCCACAAAGCAAACTGACCACTACCCCTGCGATTCGTCGCGCCGCGCGGCTCGGGCTTTGTTATGCTGGAAGCACTCCGGTATTGCAAATGCCTGACGCGCGCACGGTTACTCTCTTGCTTCGGGACCTTGCCGGCGGCGATCAGGGCGCGCTCGACCGCCTTGTTCCGCTGGTTTACGAGGAACTGCGCCGAATCGCCGAAGGCCAGCTCAGGCGCGAGCGTCCGGGCCATACCTTGCAGCCCACCGCGCTGGTGCACGAAGTCTACGTGCGGATGGTGGGCCAGGAGCAGGCGGGCTATCAAGACCGAGCCCATTTTCTGGCCATCGCGGCCCACGCCATGCGCAGAATCCTGATCGATCACGCTCGCGAACACAACGCCGCCAAGCGCGGTGGGGGGCGCGAGAAGTTCGAAATTGATGAAGAGCGCGACGGCAGCGCGGAGCGCCCCTCCATCCTAATCGCGCTGGACGATGCGCTCGCCGCGCTCGCAGGGAAGGATCCGCTACTTGCCCGATTGGTGGAGATGCGGTATTTCGGCGGGCTGACCGCTGAGGAATCCAGCGCCGCGCTGAACTTGGAAATCAAAGTGGTGCGCCGCCAACTCCGGCTGGCGGAAGCCTGGCTGCAACGGGAAATGGACCACCCCGCGCCCGGTTCGCAGTCGGCGCCAGCCAACTGAAGTTCGCCGCTGCACGCCGAAACGTGCGCCATGGAATATTTTCGCGGCGCCGGCCTGCCGGCCGGCGAACAGCATCTCTTTCTCGAAGGCGCGCCTGCATGGGCGACCTGGATCTCCGCCGGAAAGTCGGCTCGCGGCTGATCGCACCATTCGCACGACATCGACTTGACGGCTCCCGGAATATTCAGGCGGCCAGGTGATCGACTGGATGGCGGCTTTCATCTTGCACACCCGGTAGCAACGCCGCATGCCCGAAGGGCACGCGTTTCGTTATATGATTGGTGGACGACAGGCTCGATTGCCGTGCACCCTGGGCACTTCACCGCTCTTTCGCCACGATGCACTAGCGGCAGCCGGCGGGTGCTGGATGCTTTGACGCCTATCGTCTGTGCAGAGCTGCGGAAGCCGGCGGACTGGTTCATGCGCAACGAACGGCCGAGGGCCACGCTCCACCGGACCGCGCCGAATCACGAAGCTTACCCGCAGATTGCGGAGCACGAACTGCGCGGCTTCCAAACCCGCGGGGATCTTTTCGATGTCGCCGCCCGCATCATGGGGCAGGTTCTCATCGGCAACGCCGGGCGCTATCGCGCGCAGTCGCGCGCCGGCGGAAATCGCGTCGAAGTGCAGGCGGGCATACCGATTCCGACGCGGTCCGCCGAGGAGTTGCTGGAGGTGGGCGAGGCTTGGTTGCGGCGGATGCCCTCCAGTAAGCCAACCGGGAGAGCGGCATGGCCGAACTGAACCCAGAGCAGTGGGCCGAAGTCAAACGGCTCTTCATGGGCTCCGCGGAGTTGCGGCCGGAAGAACTCTCGGATTACCTCCAGCGCGAATGCCCAGACCAGGATCTGCGGCGGGAGGTGGCGTCCCTGCTGGAGTATTCCGGCGATAAACTTGCATCGGCCGACGCGGCGATTGCATCGGCGGCCGCGGCGGCGGCGCAGGAGCCCGATCCCGACGAACGGTTGATCGGCACGCGCCTCGGACCTTACAGAGTGGAGGCCATCGCCGGTCACGGCGGCATGGGCGCGGTCTACCGTGCCTCGCGCGACGATGCCGAATTCCACCAGCAGGTTGCCATCAAACTGGTGCGCGTGGCGGCCGCGTCCCCAGACACTTTGCGGCGTTTCCGGCAGGAACGGCAGATCCTGGCCCGGCTATCGCACCCCAACATCGCCCGTCTGCTGGATGGCGGCTCCACGCCCGAGGGCGTGCCTTACCTGGTGATGGAATTCATCGAGGGCGAGCCGATCACGGCATGGTGCGATCGGCATGCGCTCGGCGTGGAGGAGCGGTTGCGGCTCTTTCTGCGGGTCTGCGAAGGGGTGGAATTCGCCCATCGCGACCTGGTGGTGCACCGCGACTTGAAACCCGCCAATATCCTGGTGACCAAAGACGGCACGCCCAAGCTGCTGGATTTCGGGATTGCCAAACTGCTGGAACCAGGTGCGGAGAACGAAGCCGCAACGCTGACCGGCCTGGTCATGACGCCCGAATACGCCTCACCGGAGCGGGTGCGCGGCGAGCCGGCTTCCACCGCGGCGGACGTCTACTCGCTGGGCCTCATTCTATATGAACTGCTGACCGGCAAGAAGGCCCAGCCGATATCCGGCTACACACCGCACGCCATTGCCAGCGTGGTCTGCCAAACAGAGCCGNNCCCGGCCGCGCCCGCGCGGCTGAAGCCGCAACTCGCGGGCGACCTGGACAGCATCATCCGTATGGCCATCCGGAAGGAGCCGGAACGGCGCTATGCCTCGGCCGGCCTCCTGGCGCGCGATATTCAGCGCCACCTGGAGGGGCGTCCGGTGATGGCGCGCCCGGATACCCTAGCCTATCGCTCCGCCAAATTTGTCCGCCGCAACCGTTTTGCCGTGGTGGCAGGCGCGCTCATTGCCGCCACCCTCGCCGGCGGACTCGCCCTGGAGTATTGGCTCGGCGCCTTCGCGCGGTCCCCCCGCGTGCCGCAGGTGCTGCAGCTTACTCAAACGGGCCGGGTCGTCGTCGCCGATGGCTTGGCGACCGACGGCTCCCGGATCTACTTCACCGAGCGGATGGGTGGACAGTGGTCGCTGGCCCAGGTTTCGACGAAAGGCGGAATACCGGTGCCACTACCGGTGACTCCGTCGCTTTTCCAACCGGACATTTTGGATATCTCGCCCGACCGCTCCCGCCTGCTGGTGTCGGGCCAGCCTGGGGATGGAAACGGCCGGCCTCTTTGGACAATTCCCGTCACGGGCGGAATTGCCCGCCGGGTTGGCGATGTGCTGGGCCTCGCCGGCGCGTGGTCCCGGGATGGCAGGCGGATCGTATTCGCCCGTGGCTCGGCCTTATTTCGGGTCAACATCGACGGTACGGATTGCCGCAAGCTATTGGACACTCGGAACGAAATGATCGACGCCGTCCGCTGGGCGCCAGGGTCCGGGCCGGAAGTTTTGCGCCTATGTATGCATGACCATGATACGGGGAGGGGCACACTGTGGGAGGTGGCCTCGGACGGCAGCGGACTCCATCCCCTGTTGCCAGGACCAGTGTCCGGCGCAGGATTGGACGACGATTACGGCGGAAGCTGGATCCCGTCGGGAAAGTATTACCTGTTTCTTCGGACCCGGTCCGGTGCGGCAAGCCTTTGGGCCATCCGTGAGGACCGGCCCTGGCTGCCGGTATTCGGCCTGCGCCCCGTTCAGATCTACTCCACTCCGCTGGGGTTCTCGTCACTGGCGCCGGGCGCGGACGGCAAGCAAGTCTTCTTCGCCGCCGGGCAGGAACGCAGGGAATTCGTGCGTTACGACGCCAGGCGCGGCCAGTTTATGACGTATCTTTCCGGCGTCGCGGGCCGGTGGATCGATTATTCACCCGATGCGCGTTGGGTGGCCTACACGGTGGCTGCCGACAACACCCTCTGGCGAAGCCGGCCCGACGGCAGCGAGCGGCTGCGGTTGACACCGTGGCACACGGGCAAGCCGCGCTGGTCGCCCGACGGAACCCGGATCGCCTTCACAGGTAACCGGGCCGGCGAACCCGTGGAAGTGTATGTGATTGACGCCAGCGGGTCCGGCGGCGGAGTTCCGGAGGCCGTCACCTCCGGTCCCGGCGGCGACGGCGAACCGAGTTGGTCGCCCGACGGAAACTCGCTGGTGGTCTCCCGCGGCGCGCCCCGGTCTGCCGTGCTGTACGTAGTGGATTGGAAGACCCGGAAAACCGAGATCCTGCCAGGATCGGAAGGGCTTTCGCGGGCGGCCTGGTCGCCCGATCCCCGCTATATTGCCGCCACAAACGCGGCCGGATCGGAAATCCGGTTATTCGACTTCCGCACGCGGCAGTGGACGCCGCTGGCAACTGGCGCTGGGCTGGGTCCTCTCTTCTGGTCCCGCGACGGCAAATACGTCTACTATCAGGATGCGTATGCGAGCGCCGACCAGCCAGTATTCCGCGTGCGTATTGGCAATCGGAGAATCGAACGCATAGCGAGCTCGCGGCAACTGCTCCAATCGAATGTGACCGGGTACGTGCTCGCCGGCCTGGCGCCCGGCGATGCGCCGGTCGCTTCGGTGATTCGCAGCAATTCGGACCTTTACGCGCTCGACTTGGATCTACCGTAGCGGCTGTACGGCAATCCTGCCCGTAACTCTACCCAGTGCGGCTCCGCCGCAACGTCTGTGATCCACAGTCGAGCGTTCTCCTCCTGTAGTACGTTGTCAGTGAGATTCCTATTTCACAAACAAGACCACAACAGGAGAACGCCATGCAAGAGTTTATCGCGAAATACAAAGACGAGATTCAAGGATCGTTGAGCGGGTTCGACCGGCTGGTATTCGTGGGCGCACTGCACGAGTTGGATTTCTGCCAGTGGGAGCCGGAAATGCAGGCCCTGCGGGCTACCGCCATGGAGCAATATCTCTGGCACAACGATATCAAGTTCATGGATTATGCCGCATACGTCAAGGGGGTGAGCCAGCGGATCAAAAAGGCCGCCGCGGAGCCGTTCCATCAGGCCGGCTTGCCGGTGATCCACTTGGACTCGCCAGAAGTGGATAAGGATGCCACTGCGCGCCAGATCGCCCGCGAGCGCGGCATTCAGGAAGGGTTGGTATGCACACTCGGCAGCGTGGAGATGCATGCCAGTTTCGAGCACCGGCGGACGATCATGGTGCGGCGCAAGAGACCCTGCCACGTGCTGTACCAATATCAGTACCATCCGCAGGTGGGGTGGATGTACGCACGGATCCAGACCTGGTTTCCATTCCGCATCCAGGTGGGGTTGAACGGGAGAGAGTGGCTGGCGCAGCAGATGCGGCGGGAAAACTTAAAGTTCCGGCAAGCCGACAATTGTTTCGTGTGGATCGAAGACTATGCGCGGGCGCAAGCGCTGATGAACCAACAAGTGCAGACGCATTGGGCGGAGTTATTGGGGGGCCTGGCCCGGCAGTTAAATCCCCTGCACGAATCGATTTTTGCCAAGTATCCGCTGGACTACTACTGGACCTGTGAGCAGAGCGCATGGGCCAGCGACGTGGTGTTCCGGAGAGCGGAGTTTCTGCGGCGGCTGATGCCGCGGCGGGTGCGTCATGGCATGCTGAGCTTCCACAGCCCGGACGTGATGCGGTTCTTGGGCAAGAAGGTGAACCAGTCGGGGGCCGTGCCGGGAAACTTTCACGGGGACCTGCAGATGGACCTGAAGCGGCGACAGGAAGGGGAGCGGGTCAAGTTTTACATGAACGGGAACTCAGCGAAATTCTACGACAAGGCCTACAGTGATTTCGGCAACGTGCTGCGGGTTGGCGAAGCCACCCTCAACCACCCCCGCGATTTAAAGGCCTTGCGGCCCAAGCAAGGCGGACCGGAAGACGATCTGCAGTGGCGTCCCCTGCGCAAAGGTATCGCCGATGTGTACCGGCGGACGGAGATCTCGCAGGCCATCAACAACCGTCTCGCGGACGCACTGGCGCGGGTGGATGACAGCCGCACGGTGGAGGAACTCACCGCCGCCATGCAGCAGCCCATCCAGTGGAAGGGACGGCGGGTACGGGCCCTGCAGCCTTGGGGAGCCGACCATGCGTTGCTGAGCGCCATCAACCACGGGGAGTTCATGCTGAACGGATTGCGCAACCGGGATCTGCAGGCCTTACTGTACCAGCAGCCGGCCGATACGGCCAAGGAACGGCGCCGCCGCTCCGCCGCCATTAGCCGCAAACTACGCATGCTGCGGGCCCACGGTCTGATCCAGAAAGTGCCGCGTACCCACCGCTACCAAGTCACCGCCGAAGGACGCAGTATCCTGCTCAGCATTCTGACGACCGCCCGCACCAGCCTGCAGCAGCT
>PKYZ01000470.1 GCA_003132865.1 Bryobacterales bacterium | reverse complement strand
CTTGGGGCGCGAGCTTTTTTGGCCGCCGCGCGGCGCCCAGGCAACCGCCAGCCGCGGCGCGAAATCGCGCCAGTCGTGAATGTTGGTCTGGGCTTCATAGCGGAATCCCAGGTTCAGGGTTAAGTTCGGGCGCACGCGCCACTCATCGCCCGCGAAGATTCCAGCGTCCACCTGGCGCACGGCCAATTCTGCGGTCCCCGCATTGATGCTGAACTGGGTGGCCCCGCCTCCCAAAGCGCGGATCTGCGTCGGCGCAAGGTTCTGAAACAGGAGAGTGCGGCGATACCGTTCGATGGAAGTGATGGGCGCGAGCAGCGGTTGGCCGGAGGCGTCCAGGACAGGTTGGTTTTGGGCGTTCAGTACCGGCGCCAGCCCGCCGCCAAAGGTGAAAGCGCCATTGAAGTTCTGCGGGGACACGCTGTCGTCGGTCTGGCCCCGCAAGCGAATTCCAAATCTCCATGCGTGCGCGCCGTGTACCATCGACGTGTAGTTCTGCAACTCGTAACTGTTCTGCGTATCGAAGGTGCGGCCGGCGGACGAACCACCGCCGTTGAACGACCCCAGCACCAAAAGGGCCGGCGTCAGGCTGTTGGCGATGGACTGCGTGGCGCTGCGATAGAACTGGAAGCGCGTTTCATTAATCGCCGCGCCCAGCACCACGGTGTCCGCCGCCTGCACGGTCTGATTGGTGAACTGAAAATGGTAAGCGCGCGAAGCCAGATCGAAGCCGCCGATCCCGCTGTCGCGTACGTCCGAGTGCGTGATGCCGTAGCGGAACATCAGGGTGTTGCGGTCATTGAGCTGGTAATCCACGCGCGGGCTGATGTTGGTAAAGCGTCCGGGCGTGACGATGTTTTGGGCGAACGGCTGCACTGCGAGGCTAAGCGGATTCAGCGTGACGGCGCTGACGATGGAGCCGTTGTCCACCATATTGCGCTGCGCATCCACCGTGAACGACGACCTTTTCGAAAGCGGCCCTCCGGCATCGCCTTCGAATTCGACCAGTTGGAAGGGCGCTTTCTCGGGCGAATAAGGATTGCGCGAATTCCAAAAATCATTCGCGTAGTTCCAAGGGACAGTGCCGCGGTATTTGTCGAATCCCGGCTTGGTAAAGATCTCGATCTTGCCGTAGCCCAGCTTGTCATACTCGGGCGAGAAGGGATTCTGGTTGATGCGAATCTCGCGGATGGATTCCTTGGCGGGAAGTTGTCCGCCGCTGAAGCCATCCACGAAGATGGAGCCGCCACTGGGACCGGCCGAGGGACCGGCCAGAGCTTGCAGGTCGGCGGCCAGGTCGTCCGGATCGTCCGAAAGGGCCTGCAGGTCTTCGCCGCTGAGAACGACCGCGCCGGCACTGCTGGAAGAATCCGTGCCGATCGCGGGTGCGGATGAGTCTTCCACCGTCACCTTCTCGGCGATCGACGCCACTTTCAGCATCAGGTTGAGAACCTGGAGCCCGGCCTTGAGAGACACTTCCGCGGGTGCGGCTTGCGCCAGTCTGGGGGCGGATGCCAGGACCGTGTAGCTGCCTGGCGGCACACCCACAAAAGCGTAAGAACCGGTCTTATCCGCACTGGTAGTTTGGACAACTCCGGCCGGTCCGCTGAGCGAAAACTTGGCGCCGGGAATTACGGCGCCACTCTCATCGGTGACCTGACCCCTTAGAGTGGCAGTCTGGGCGAACAACGAAGGCACAGCACAGAAGACGAGTAAGAGGCAGTAGGTCACCTTCATGTTGTTCGTTGCGGCACGCGAACGGCGCTTCATCCGCTCGTCGATACAATAGCCTATCAAACTGGGGTTAGCTGGGTTCCGGCGAGTGCGCGGGATCCCCACAACGCTAGTCCCGCCGCAAAGCCGACACCGGATCCACTCGCGCGGCGCGCCGCGCCGGAATGTAGCTGGCCGCCAGCGATACCACACCGAGCAGAGCGGCGACGCCGATATAGGTCGCCGGATCGCTGGCTTTCACCTCGAACAGCATGCTGGCGACCAGGCGCGTGGCGGCCACGGCGGCGATCAATCCGACCGCCAGGCCGATGCCTGTGAGCGCCATGGCCTGCCGCAGAATCAGCCGCAGGACGTCGCTGGTGCGGGCCCCCAGCGCCATGCGCAGGCCGATCTCGCTCGCGCGCTGGCCCACCGTATAAGCCACGACGCCGTAGACGCCGGCCATCGCCAGGCATACGGCGATTGCCGCGAAGAGACCTAGCAGCAGGGTGCGGAAACGCGGCGCCGCCGTATTCTCCGCGAGCAGTTCTTCCATGGTGGTGAACTTCACGGGCACCTCCGCCGATCGCACGCGCACCTTGCGCTGGATCGGGCCCCACATCGCGCTTCCGGCGGCGGACGCGCGAACCAGGATATTGAGCGCGGTGGCCCTGTAGGGGTGCTGCTCATAAGGCATGATGATTTCCGGCCAAGGCTCGACCGCCGGCCCGTATTGCCGGACGTCGCCCACCACCCCGACGATCTTCATGCCCTTCATGGAGTCCAGCCCGCAATAGATCGTGCGGCCTAGCGGGTCCTGGCCGGGAAACGATTTACGCGCCAACGCTTCGTTGATCACGGCGGTGAATGGCGCTTCGTATCCGTCGCCCTCGTTGAAGTCGCGCCCGCGCTTGAGCGGGATGCCCAGCGCGGCGAAGGCGCCCGGCGTCATCAGGGAGAAAACCGCTTGCGGCGCGCTCACGGTAGATCCGTCAAGGTGGTCGATAAAGTAGCTGCCATCCGAGAATGAATCGCCCGGTGGATTGCCCGTGCCTCCTACGGCCGTAACACCGGGCAGCGTCGCGAGATCCGCCATCAGGTCCTTGTAAAACCGCGTGGCTCGGCGGGCATCCGCCAAGCTCGACGACGGCACGCTGGATTCCATCACCAGCACGTGCTCCGGTCGGAAGCCCAGCGCCACGTTGTGCAGTGCGGCGAAGCTGCGGATGAGCAGGCCCGCGCCGGCCAACAGCACTACGGACAGCGCCACCTCAACCACCACCAGCGCAGCGCGCGTCCGGCCCGCCTTGCCGCCGGCCATCGCCCGGCTGGCACCCTGCTTCAGCGCATCATTCAAATCCACGCGCGAAATCTGCAGCGCGGGCGCCAGGCCAAATAGCAGGCTGGCCGCCACCGAGATGCCCAGCGTGAATGCCAGCACCCATCCGTCGATGCCGCTTTCCGCCAGGCGCGGCACGTTGCCAGGCGCCAGCGCGACCAGCGCATCCGATCCCCATTTGGCCAGCAGCAATCCTGCCGCGCCGGCGATCAGCGCCAGGACCGCGCTTTCCGTAATCAACTGCCGCACGATGCGGCCGCGGCTGGCGCCCACGGCCGCGCGAATAGCGATTTCCCGCGTGCGCGCGGTGGCCCTCGCCAGCAACAGGTTCGCCACGTTGGCGCAGCCAATCAGCAGCACCAGCGCGACCGCGCCCAGCAACAGGTAGAGTGTCAGCTTGACGTTGCGGACCATCTCGTCGCGCATGCGCGTCACGGCCACCGACTTGCCCGCATCGCTGTCCTTATACTGCTGTTCCAGGCGCGCGCCGATGCCGCTCATCTGCGCCTGCGCCTGCTCCAGGCTTACCTGTGGTTTCAGCCGCCCAACCACCCGGTAGTTGTGCGCGGAGCGCGACTCCGTTTCGGGGAACACTACATTCGCCGGCATCCAGATGTCGGTCTGGTTCGGAAAGTGGAACTGCGGCGGCAGCACTCCGGCGATACTGAAACTTTTGCCCAGCATGCGCACCGCTTGCCCGAGCGCGCTGGCATTCGCCCCAAAGTGACTCTGCCAGTACGAATAGCTGACGACCACCGCGCCCGCGCCGCCCGGCTTTTGCTCTTCGGGCGAAAACAGACGTCCCGCCACCGGTTCCACGCCAAGAACCTGGAAGAACTCCGGCGTCACTTCGGCCACGTGCGCGTACTGGGCCGACGCGCCGGACATCACGGCCGTGGAATCGTCTTGGTAATACGCCATGGCCTCGAACGCCGTGCTCTGATCGTGCCAATCGTGGAAGTCCGGCGCGGATACCTGCCCGTGCCCGCCGCTTTTCCGCCACAAAGTCGAAAGCGTGACGATGCGGTCGGCATCGCGATACGCCAGCGGCTTGAGCAGCACCGCGTTGACTACGCTGAACACCGCCGTATTGGCGCCGATGCCCAGCGCCATGACCACCACGGCGAGCAGGGTGAATCCCGGGTTCTTGCGCAAGGATCGTAGGGCGAATTTGAGGTCCATGCTTAAAGCAGGTGCATTGCCGACCGCTATCCGTGAATTTACAGAGGCAATGGCTCCGGCAGTGTCCGCTTGTGGGACGCGCCTGACCCACTGTGGGACAGCGCCATGCGCTGCCTTGCGCCGCCCGTGGTGACACTTGGCTCCTCGCCGTGGCCCCCCTGAAGGTCCCCCGCCTGGCAGGTGCGCTATCCGAGGATGAATGAAGGGGCTATTGACATATTCAGACAGATAATCTGAAGGGGTATGGGAGTAAAATCAACCACAAGCCAGGAGCGGATCGGTCGCGTGGGCCAACGGCGCCAAGTGGTCATTCCGCGGGAGATGATCGAAACTCTTAACCTCCAGGAGGGGGATTTTGTGGCATTCGCCGAACAGAAGAACGGCGCGATGACATCCTCACCCCCGAGGAGAGCGCTCTCGTGAAGAAGGCTGAACGAGAGAGTCACCCTTGCCCAGCTCCGACATGACCTGGATCGTTCACATTCACGACAGCGCCGCAAAACAGCTTAAAGCGATACCGCCCGACCGGCGGCAATGCGTCCTGGACGACATCGGCGTGCTCGAAGCGAACCCTCTTTCTCACCCTCGTGATGATCCAGAAAATCCTGATTGATCGCCTTGCGCCCCGCGAAGCCTTCGGGCGTGCCATCCAGGATCTCATGCGATGTGCCCGTCGAGCGGCAACGGTTGCGGGAGATCAAAGCGCTGCCACCCGCGTCCGGAAACGCCACGTCAGACCCGTACGCGATTAAGCCTTGCTCCCTGAGGCGGCATGCCAGCCATTGTCCCGCTCTGCTGGCCGCTGTCGTTGCTGTCGGCATGAAAGGTGACATACCCGGTTCGAGCGCTGCCATCGCACGGTTGCCGAAACTGGTTATTACGCCTCCGCGGGTTCCCGCGGAGGCGCGGCGTCCCAGCTAAGTCGTGGGAGGGAAGTAGAGATTCGGCATCAGAAAGGCACGGTAGGAGCTAGTTGCGGATCCGAGGTCATAGATGAGCGTACCATTCACGGTGCCGGCAGTCGGCAATACCTCGAGGTCATAGCTCGAACTTGTCGGAAGCACAATTCCTGGCTGGAAAAAGTAATTGCCGTTCCCGAGCAACTGCGCGCTGCCAAGGGCGAATCCGAAATAGCCGAGGTCCTGGCTCAGCAGCGGAGTCACTGTCATACTGGTTTCATCCACAGTTAACGACATGCCTCGGCTGTTCCCGCTGCCTAAGCCCTTGGGCGGAGGAGCGATACGCGTGTTTCCATTGTCAAATACGGTGAACTCGCCGGTGGAAGTGTTCTCGTACCCAGCATCGTGCTGGTGCGAGAACCAGGGATACGGATCGTTGTTGATATTGTTAAATGTGAAGTCGCCATCCAGTCCCATGCGCCACAGGATATTGCCGGTTCCCGCACCGTTCTGGTAATCGACCTTATAGATCCAGTCCTGGTGCCGTAAGGAGACGATGACGTCCCCGTTTGCCGGATCGTAGTAAAGGCAATTCTGGTGCAGCCAGTCGTTCGCGAGAGTCGCCACGCCGGATGTTCCCGCGAGGAATAGGTATTCACATCCGCCCTGGTTTTGGGCACAGGTTTCACCCAGAATGGCCGCCCGGTTAATATCCAGTTGCGGCGCGCCGCTATCGTGCTGGAAAACGTCGAAGTACCAGAGCAATTGGAAATTCTTATCGAGAACCAGGAAGCCGTCTCCCAGGATGTCCACATTCAACCCGGTGGTGTTGCCTTGCGTGCCAGGAGGGAAGATCTTCTCCAGGTTGACGCTCACTATCGTATTGCCGTTGGGCAGCCGAATGGCGTCATGGTGGAAAGCCCCCAGGCAAGAGGATCCGACGGCGGCCGGAAGCGGGATTGCGCCACACGGGCCGAAGTCGGTCGAACCGGGCTTACCCGTGGCTAGAATTTGCTGCTGCAAAACGCCAATGTTGGTTTCGCGAACAGTGTTACCGGCGAGATCGATCTCGCGCAGGGATTCCCCGGGCACTACAGTATTGGGATTCCACGAAGTGCCGACTTGGAGAGTGAGCATATGGCCGCCAGGCAGCGGTCGAGTTAGGAGAGTAGAGTGAGTTGGGTCGGTCGGAGCGTAATACCAGAGAATATTCCCGAGCCGATCGGTGGCGTCTATCACGCCGCCGAGAAACGCGTGCAATACAGTGGAGTCCACCGCATCGTCCTGCGATCCAGGGGGAGTGACAACCGTGAACGTTGGAAAGGTGATCGACGACGGCAGCGGGCCGGTGGTAAACATCACCGGACTGGGGCCTTTGGTAATTTTGGAGCCCGTGATGACCTCGTAATTGATGCTGTACGCAGTTGAAGGAAGCATTCCCGCGGCGAATATATTCGAGGTGAGTTGAGGAGTGCAGGCTTTTAGGCTGGTCTCGCCGACCGAACTTCTGCCAACCCTCTGAATAGTGAGCCGAATCGAGCTGCCAGCAGGGCAGGCCGGTGCGCTGCCGAGTGCGACCAGCGGATTGGCCGTGTGTGAGACGACAAAGTTCCCGCCGGTGCTCAAAGGACTCAGCGCGAAAACCGCGTAGGCGGTTGCCGTTTCGCCGGACTGGAAATCCTTGGCGATCACCCTGACGTGATAGATGCCCTCGCCAAAGATCTCTTGCCAGACGAAAGCGGGTCCGGTCCAGGTGCCGGATGTCAGGGTGCCCGAAGCAAAATCGCGTAGGATCGAAAATGCTCCGCTGCCGTACGAAACGCTGTATTGGAAAGTCAGGAGCCCGGCGCCGGAGTCGGTGGCTGTGGCAGTCCAGGTTACTTGAGTACCCAGCGGTTGGGGAGACGAGACGGCTGGAGTAAAAGAGCCGATGCTGACGGTTGCGTGGAGCGATGAGGCGCATAGCACCGCAACGGCCAGGAGAAGACGATTTGGATGAATCATTTATGACCTCTTAGGACACGATTTCGATTTTAGAACCAAGCTCCCGCCATTGTACAACGGACGGCCATACATTGGAACCCTTTTTTTTCATTCTCCTGTTATCAGGAGTGACTCCAGCGGCCCGGATAGGCGCCAACCCCTGCCTGCGCTGGGTCCGCAAGTGACCTGGAAGCGCTTCAGTTCAAACGATTTCTTTAGCACCTCTCGGTACCCTCCCCCTCATTATCTTCCCCAACATTTTGGTCTGCCAGCGGTCAGGTCCTATCCGGCCCAGTACCGCCCCGCATCGATCCGCCGCACCATGCTTCCGAATAGATGTCTGGTCAGATGACTCTCCGCCAGCATTCACTGGGCCTTCTCGCCCTCGTGGTGATCCAGAAAATCCTGTTCGATCGCCTTGCGCCCCGCAAACCCCTCGTGCGTGCCATGCCAGAACTGGATGGACGCCTCGTCCAGCTTCCAGCATAGGTAGACCTCCTCGCCGCGGAAAAGCGTAGGGAAGTCCACCAGCCCTTTGTCGAGATCCTTGACCAGGACGCCGCTCTGCTCAAAATTCTCCAGGATGGACCGCAGCCGCTGCCCGGCGACTTCGCGGCGCGCCTTGTCGTCCGCCGCCCGCTCGCGGTTCACGACGATGCCGCCCATCATGGTAATGCGCGACGCCAGCGACTGCATAGCCTGCTCCGCCTCGTCGTATTGCGACTTCATGGCCACCGCCTCACGCATCCAATCGCGGATCTGCGGGAGCATGCGTTCGGCCTCCCACAGCGTGAAGCGTCTGGACATGTCAGGCGACCGGTTCCGCGTAGTGCGTGGCCACGTACTCGTCCAGCATCCCGATGAACTCGGCCACAATGCGGTCGCCCTTGAGCGTGGTGATCAGGCGCCCGTCCACGAAGACCGGCGCCTTGGGTTCTTCGAAAGTGCCCGGCAGCGAGATGCCGAGATTGGCGTGTTTGGATTCGCCCGGCCCGTTGACCACGCAACCCATCACCGCCACCTTCATGCTCTCCACGCCCGGATGTTTGGCCTTCCAGACCGGCATCTGCTTGCGCAGGTAGGTCTGGATCTGGTCGGCCATCTCCTGGAAAAATGTGCTGGTGGTGCGGCCGCATCCGGGGCAGGCCGTCACCTGCGGCGTGAAACTGCGAATGCCCAGCGATTGCAGGATCTGCTGCGAAACGGTGACCTCCTCGGTGCGGTCGCCATTTGGCAGCGGCGTCAGCGACGTGCGAATCGTGTCGCCGATACCTTCCTGCAGCAGGATCGCCAGACCCGCCGTGGTGGCTACGATGCCCTTCGATCCCATGCCGGCTTCGGTCAGCCCCAAGTGCAGCGCATAGTCGCAGCATGCGGCCAGCGCGCGGTAGACATCCACCAGATCCTGCACGCCGCTGACTTTGGCGCTGAGAATGATGCGGTCGTGCGCCAGGCCGTACTGCTCGGCGGCCGCCGCCGATTCGAGCGCGCTCACCACGATGGCTTCGAGTGTGACCTCGCGCGCGTCCTTAGGCTCAGCCAGGCGCGAGTTCTCATCCATCATGCGGGTGAGCAAGGCCTGGTCGAGCGATCCCCAATTGACGCCGATGCGCACCGGACGCTTGTATTCGATGGCCGCCTCGATCATGGTGCGGAAATTGTCGTCGTGCTTCTTGCCGATGTTGACGTTGCCCGGATTGATGCGGTACTTGGAAAGCGCCTGCGCGCACTCGGGATATTTCCGCAGCAGGATGTGGCCGTTGTAATGGAAGTCNNGTGTCGGTGTTGGTCATGGACTGCACGACAATCGGATGATTGCCGCCGACTTTGACACCTGCCACGTCTACTACTGCCGCCGCGCGGCGGGGCTTCACTGCCATCGATCCTCCAGGGGAACTTTGATTTTAGCACCGTGAATTCTAGCATGCCCTGGCGGCCAGCGCGCCGGGTCGTATAGAGTGAAGAGGTGACCGCGGTGGAGGCGTACGAGTTGACAACGCAGGGAGGCGCGACGGATTTCGCGCGGCTGATTGCGGCGTGCGAGGCGTTCGGACCGTATTGCTTGATCGGCGGGTTGGCCGTCAATTGTTTCGTGGAGCCGGTCTACACGCTGGACGCCGATATTGTTGCGATCACTTCCAATCTGGCAGAACTGGCGGCGCACCTCAGGGAGCAAGGCTTCAAGACCGAGGAGCATCCTCACTCGCTGAACGCTATGACGCCGGCAAGCCAGCTTCGTATTCAGTTCACGACCGACGACAGATATCAGGCGTTCCTGGCACGATCTGTTGACGCCGAGGTTCTAGAGGTGCACGTAAAGATAGCTTGTCTGGAGGACGTCACGCAGGGTAAGCTCTGGGCCTACAGCGATCCGCGGCGCCGTCTGAGCAAACGCAAGAAGGACGAATTGGACTTGATCCGGCTGGCGGAGGCGTATCCCCAGTTGAAGTCTCTCTACCCTGCCGATCTACGGGAGCAACTCGACCGGGGATGATAGAGGGTACGGCGGCACTCACGCCGCCGTACGCTCTAATCAGGCAAGACGGCGCCTTAGCGCCAGTGCCCTTCTACCAGAACATAACCACCGTGGCGGTGAACCCACCGATGGGCTACCCACCGCGCGTGTGGCCGAGGCGGAACGTCCCAACGGCCTGGTACCCACACGTAGGCGCCATTCACATAGTTGTGATAGCCGGCAATCCAAACATGGTTTGGGCTGGGGGCCGCTGGCCGTGTTTCGACGATGGCTGCGGGAGGCCCGATCTTGATGACCACTTCGGCGCACAGTGTGCCGGCGCTCAAGAGCAGCCCGAAGGCGGAACCGATCAATAGTTTCTTTAACATACGCTTACACTCCATTCCTCACCATTATACATTTGTAACCCGGCAGCGTGACGGAAAGACGCTCGGATCTTGTTAAGAACAGTACAAGACCGGCTGCCAAGGCGGAGTAGCCCAGGGAGAATAATGGCCCAAAATCAGTTCCACTCAGGGCAGTTGACTTTACAGCAAGAATCAGCCCAGAATCCAGAGGTATGCCGCGATGGCACATGCGGAGTTTCCGAGGTTGAAGTCACCACTACACCGAATGCCGGCATGTATCGCAAATGCAGTGAGTATAGTTGTTTCCACAGTGCCCGGGTGGCGAAACCGGCAGACGCAAAGGACTTAAAATCCTTTTCCCGGCAACGGGAGTGTGGGTTCGATTCCCACCCCGGGCACCAGCAAGTCTTTTCAATTCAACAGTTGCAGCTCTTTCGTGTGGCATGCTTCGACTTCGCCGCGGCGGATGCGCGCGCGACCTCATGTCCCGGACGTCAGGTTTGCGTCCATGTAGGTTCGGAGCACGGCATTGATTCGGGTTTGGTAACCCTTTTGTTTTCGAAGCCATTCGAGGAGGTCTGCATCGAGGCGGATCGTTATAGTTCGCTTTGCCGCTGGTATGACGACGCGCGCCTTTTTCCAGAATTCCGCATCGGTTGGGCGTGCCTCCGGCTCGCTTTCGATGGCGCGCCGGATTTGACGATCGCTCAGGGAACGAAGACGCTTCCAGTCGCTACTCTCTTTAACCAAAGGTTGTCCAGTACGCTTCTCTTTCATGCCGTTCTGCCCTCCAAGCCGATATAATTCGCCGCTCAGTCCGAGACACATCGGTGTAGATCACCGTGATCTCAATGCCATTTACGACGCCAATGGCATACACGCGAATCTCGCCGTACTCAAAACGATCGTCCACTCTTTCAAGCGTGGGGCCTTCGAAGATCCTGACGGCGTCCTCGAACGCAATGCTGTGCTGGGCAATGTTCCGCCGATTCTTCTTGGGTCCCAACTGTAACTCATGGCGTCATATTTACATTATGTATTTACGCCGACGGAAAGCGCAAAGCCATCGTCGCCACCCTCGCCACCCGGCCATTGGCAGAGCGGCGCTCCACGCGGTAGACTCGAATATGTCCCTTCGACCGGTTAAGCGGCTCATCAAGGCTAAGCCGACCCTGGAAGGCGCGGGCGTGCACCTGCGCCGCGCGTTCGGCTTCGGCAATACCTCCGAATTCGACCCATTCCTGCTCCTCGACGACTTCCGCAATGACGTCCCGGAGGATTACCTGGCGGGCTTCCCGTGGCACCCCCACCGCGGCATCGAGACCATCACGTACGTCCTCGCCGGCACCGTCGAGCATGGCGATAGCATGGGGAACCACGGCGCCATCGCGGCCGGCGACGTCCAGTGGATGACGGCCGGCAGCGGCATCATCCACCAGGAGATGCCCAAAGGCGACCGCGCGGGCCGCATGCATGGGTTCCAACTGTGGGCCAACCTTCCGTCCGCGCTCAAAATGACGCCGCCGCGTTACCAGGAAGTGAAAGCCGTCGACATCCCTGAGATCACCGACGACGACGGCACGCACGTGCGCGTGGTCTGCGGCAAGTTTTGGGGGCAGGCCGGTCCGGTGGATGGGATCGCCGCCGACCCGATGTACCTGGATGTCTCGGTGGCTCCAAGCCGCAGGAAGACCCTGCCGGTGGAGACGACGCGCCACGCCTTCGCATACGTTTTCGCGGGGAGTGGGAAGTTCTGCAACGCCTCCGGCCCCCTCGCCGTGCCCACCGAGGCAGTCGGATGGGCGGACACGGCGCCTCCCGCGGAGGCGGACAACCGTTCACTGGTGCTGTTCGATCGCGGCGACGAACTCACGGTACAGGCCGGGGAGGACGGGATCCGGTTCCTCCTGGTCTCGGGGCAGCCGCTTGAGGAGCCCGTGGCGTGGTACGGCCCGATCGTGATGAATACGCAGGAGCAGCTCCAGCGGGCGTTTCGGGAGCTCAGGGAGGGGACGTTCCTGCAGCCGGAGGACGGGCGCTAAACGGAACCTCTCCAACATGTTTCCTGAGAAATCTGGACCCCGCCTCGCACCAAAATGTTATGAGCGCCAGTCCTTCACCGTTGCCCGCACCCAACACCGACCTGATCGCTAACGTGTTCGACGCGTTTCCGCTGCCGGCGTTCGTTGTGGACCATGATTTCAACATCATAGACTTCAACCTTGCGGGAGCCAGATTGCTGGACCGGGTCCCCTTCGCCGTGCTCCGTCTGCGCGGGGGCGAGCAAGTGCAATGTATTCATTCGATCGAAACCGCGGATGGCGCTGCCACGGCAGCTTGCGAGGACTGCATCGTCAAAAACTTCGTGCGAGAGGTTTTCGCTCAAGCCACAGCCTGCCGCAAAACCGGGCGGTTGCGCCTCACCAGAGAAGGGAAGGCGGCCGACGTGGACCTTCTGATCACCGTTGCGCCGATTCCCGATGAGTCCGAGCCGCTCGCGCTGTTGATCCTGGACGAAGTTGGGGAATTGTCCGCTTTGCTTGAATCGAAGGGCCGCGCCGCTACCCCTGCTTCTTCTTCTCCAGATTCCAAAGCCCGCGCGAAAGCACCCGGCCGCAAAACGGGCAATAGTTAATGCCCACGTAACTGTGCCGTTCCTCACCAAAAACAAAGTAGTATTCCGTGTCGATCTCCGTGAGTATCCTGCCGTTGGTGAGCTGGTAGGGCTGCGCATGGCGCGCCAGTTCGAGATCCATGAGCTTGTCGAAATCGGAGCAG
>PKYZ01000216.1 GCA_003132865.1 Bryobacterales bacterium | reverse complement strand
TTTGCGTTTTGGCGTGAGGCGCGCCGCGCGTTCGATTGCGCTCCGCCCGAGAGTCAGCGCCACCTTCGCCGACGTGTTCGCTGCGAATTCCGGGACCGCGAATTCGAAGCGCTGCTGGCCGAACCGGTCGCGTGTGGGCGTGGCACGATACTCCATGCCGGCGATGGTCAACGTGAGCGCCGCGGGTCCGGCAACTCCAGCGAGCGAGATGGTGACATTCACGAGTTCACACGGCACACCGTTTCTCTGCACATAGAAATACGTTGGCGTGATTTCGACACCCGCGACAGGCTGGGTCAAGCCCGGGTCGCGCACCAGTTCGAGCGCATCCCATTCAATCGACGAATCGCCGTTCTCGTCTGGCGCGTCATCCACCGCCGTGATCTTCAGCTCGTTTTCCCCGGTGCGCAATAGCGGCGCCGGCACTGTGATCCGCGCCTGCGCCTCGCCGTTGATGGGCGAGTCCTGCCTCCCCTCAGCGAAGTACGTCAACCGCCGGTCGAGGTAGACCGAGCCGAGCGTGCCATTCAAGTCCAGTTCGAGGTGCGGCACGCGCGGATTGCCCGCCAAGGCGGCCACAATCAGCGTGTAGACGCCGCTGGGCGGTTCTTTCAAGGCGAAGCGCACAATGCGCGCGTGCGCCTGCGGCCCCGCCTTGAGGTTGCCCGAGCCGGCTTGGCGCGCGGGCCAGTGTGCCGCCGCTTCGGCCGAGTTGGCGTCGATCACCGGCGTTGTGTCCGCCTCGCTGCCGTGGAACTCGGCCGAGGTGTGGTCGAACATGCCGATGCGCCAGACTGTCGTGTCCGACGCTGAGAGAGTCGGCGCGGCCAGCACGAAGGCGATGAGAACCAGCGTATGGGTACGCATAGTGTCAGCCTAAACCGCGGGGCCGGCTTACTCCAGCCGTCCGCCCGCCCACAGAACAGCCCGGTGCACCAGTTCCTGGTAATCCGGATTCCGCTGAGCGAAGCGATCGTGTCCAAGCTGGATGTACACGACGCGCGACTTGCCGTAAGGACCGATCCATGCCACCGGGCCATCGCTCGTTGGATTGCTGGTTTCCAGCAGCACGTGCACTTGCGGCGAGATCCACATCCCGTGGTAAGTCTCATCGCGCAGGTGCAGCGGGGCAAGTCCGCGCGTGATGGGGTGATTCCCCACCGCCCGGACGAACACATCTTCGCCGTGCTTATAAGTGGAAGCAGGCCGACCGGCTTCCGGCTGCAACAAATACTTCCCGCCCACCACCTGCTCGCTCCACCAGGGCCACGAACCGAAGTCGGCGATAGCGTGGTGCAACACGACCATGCCGCGCCCCGCCTCGAGGAACGACCGCAGGTTGTCACGCTTCTGATCGCTGATTTCGGAAATCATGTCGTACAGCACGAGCACATCGGTCTCTTTCCCAAGATCGCGCGCGTAGGCGTCGGGATGGCCGGTTATGGTCACTTCCAGATCGGGCCGGTGCACGAAAAGCTCGTAGAATTCGGCGTCGAAGGGATGTCCCCCGGTGACCACTTCGACGCGCAAGGGATGTGCCGCCCGGCTGGCAGGAAAGCCAGCGGGAAACCCGGGCGGTAGCGTCACGTCCCCCGTGGCGGCCCACTCGGCGCCGCGTACGAAGGTGATCGCGAAACCCGGTTCCTGCATGGCAGGCACCTCGTGGCCCAGCGCAGTATAGAAGACCCGGCCCCTTCCGTAGTTGACGGTCATCAGGACCGGTTCATCCTTACCCGTGCCGCCGATGGCCGGATCGTCGTACGCCGTGGCAATCGGGTGGGCGGCCGGGAGAAAGCGCATCCCGTGGTAGAGTTCGTCCAAAGTCTGGAAACCGCTGTCCAAGCCTTGCGCGATGGGGTGGCTGGGATCGGTGAACTTCACCGTGAAGAGATGGCGCGGCGCATGAAAGCTGCTTGGCGGATTGCCAGCCCAGGTGCCGCCCAGCATGGCGGCCCACTCGAGCCAAAGAGGTTCGGTACGCCCCGTGCGGACGTGGCCGGGACCAAGAATATCCAGCCCGCTGAACGCGTAGCTCGCGCCGTGTACGGCCACTAGTCCCTTGCCGGAGCGCACGAAATCGGCCACCGCCCGCTCGGTGGCATCGCCCCAGCGCGGCCCCTGGTAATCGACGACGATCAAATCGTAGTGGGCCAGAGTCGCGGCGGTCACTCCGGCGGGTTCTTCCTCCAGCCGAACCTCGAAACGTCCACAGTTGGTCAGCAGAGTTTCAAGGTAAGGGGTGGTCGTGCGCCAGCCATGGTTGTTCTGACCGGAGAAAATGAGCGTACGAACCGGCGCAGCATGTTGCGCGGGAAGCAGAACGGCCGCCGCCAGTACCAGCGCCGCCAGGCTACGCATGCGCGGCCTCCGCCGGGCGCAGCAGCGCCTCCAGGTGCAGCAGGCTGCGACGCGCTTGTTCGGAGGTGCCGCACTCGCAGCTCAGCACCCCATTCCAATCGACCTCCTGCAAAATGGCGATCGCCTTTCCCCATTCGATGACTCCGTCTCCACAAGCGCAGCCCACCGGCGTGCCGGTCACCTTGCCTCGTTCAGCCGCGGCGTGCGCGAACGCGATATCCTTGGCGTGCACGTGTATCAAGCGATCGCGTACGGTGCGCAGCCCTTCGTAAGGGTCCTCGCCGGCGAGATACGCGTTGCCGGTGTCATAGTTGAATCGCAAGAACGGCGAATCGACCAGAGCGCCGATGCGGCAGAGACCGGCAGTCGTCCGGGAGATACTCTGATGCGGTTCGATCCCGATGTAGACACCGTAGCGCGCAGCCGTGCGCAGCGCGGCGGTCAGCGTGTAGCGCATCACCGGCCAGATGTCTTCGTCGTTCAGCCAGGCGGGCCGGATACCCTCGTCGGTGTTGATCACCGGAGCTCCCATGGCCGCCGCGAAACGGATAGCCTTCTGCAGGTAGGGGACGCTGATCTCAGGCCGCATTAGCGGGCAATGCGCGCTCAGGCCCGAGGCCTCGAGGCCGTTCTGCTCCAGGAGCGCCTTGATTTCCAAGGGCTCGTCGTCGAGCGAGACGGAATGAAAATAACCAGCCTCGCTCAACAGTTCGCGGCCGTTGTGCACCATCGGCTCCACGTAGCGGAAGCCGAGCTGCGCGGCGCGCCGCAATCCCGCCTCGAACGACAGGTCCTCGTGACGGACGAATTCCATGTTTACGCCAATCGAAATGGACATCAGAGGCTCCTTTCTGACCGGCTAGACATCCCACTCGCGCTGCCAGAACGCTCGCCCACCCTGCTTATAGGCGAGATTCATGAGATGGCATGACAGCGCCGAATAGTGACCCGAAACCACGTCCGCGTTGGGCTGCTTACGCGTCCTGACGCATGCCAGGAAATTCCCCCTGTGTGCTTCCTCGCGCGAAGTGCCGCCGGTGACTTCCGGCGCGCCCTTTTCAGCCGGCATGAACCGGTATCCTTGGCGAAAGATGGAGAGCCGCCCGTTGGCGCCGTGGAAACAGATATCGACGGACTCCTTCCCGATCATGTCGGTTAAGGTAGCTTCGAAGCTGACCACCAGGTTGTCTGGATATTCTACGATCCCGTTGATGTTGTCCGGGGTATCGCGCCCATCGTTATACAGGTAAATGCCGCCCAGCGCCACCGCCGAGCGCGCGCGCGTGAGATCGAGGTACCAGTGCACAACGTCAACCAGGTGCACGAACAGTCCGCCAGTCTGCCCGCCGGTGGAGAAATCCCAGTACGCGAAGCGGTTGAAGTAACGCTTGGGGTCCCACGGAATTTTGGGAAGCCATCCGAGGGCCGTATCCCAATCCAGGCCCTCGGGTTTGGTCTCCATGCCGGCCGGAGACTTTTCCAGGTAACCGCTGTTGGCGTTCCAAAACGTGCGCACCATGTTGACCTTGCCGATGGCGCCGGTGTCGATGAATTTCTGTTTGGCCTCGATAAAATGTGCCATGGAGCGCTGCTGCACGCCCACTTGCACGATGCGGTGCGTGTCGCGCACGGCGTCCACCACGCTCACACCCTGCATCGGCAACGAGGTGATCGGCTTCTCGACAAAAACGTCTTTCCCCGCGCGGCACGCATCGCAGGTGATGCGCGAGTGCATGTGGTCCCAGGTAGCCACGATCACCGCATCGATGTCCTTCTGATCGAGCAACGCGCGATAGTCGCCATGCTTCTTTACCGGAACACCCAACCGGCCGGCGGTTTCATCGCGCCTTTGGTCCCAAGCGTCGCAAAGAGCCACCCACTCAATGCCGCCGTTGGCGTTGGCCATCCTCACAAGATGGTTGCCCCGGCCGCCCGCGCCGATCAGGCCAAGGCGGACCCGGTGGTTTGCGCCGAACACGCGCGCGGCCGACGCCGCAGTCGCCGCGCCAACCAGAAAACTGCGTCTGGACTGCATTCGAAACCTCCCTTAATCTTGCTGTGTCAAACCTCAATATAACAAGGCATGATTCTCCGAATATATCCAGTCGGGAAAGTGGGGGGCGCGATCCCCCGAGAAGAGCCGGCGCGTATAGCCACGCAGCGGGCGGCGAGTCGGAAAGCGTCCACAATGTCCCCCTCCCCGGCCTCCGAAGAATGGAGATATGCTCATGCCGCGCTTTTCGTGGACGGCAATGCGTTTGAAGTCCCCTGCCGTCGCGCGCGTGATCCGCTTGGCCGCTGTCGCCGAGGAAAAAGTCCGTCCCGCTTGGGTTACCTCCCACGCGCCGTGGCCGACAGCTTCGATCAGCCCCTCAGATCGCAGCGTCTTGACCAAGGCGCGCCCGTCTCCGGGCTTCAACCCGGCCGCTGCTTCCAACTCAGCCAATCCCCACGATAGCCGGGACCGGAGATGCCGAAGCGTGGTACGCACCAGGAGCGCTGGATAATGCCTGATCGTCCCTTTCGCGTCGATGCGCATTTCGTTTCAGCATAGACCGATGCGACCCCCGTTGGCGACTGCCGGCGCCACGTTATCGCCACATATCACTAGCAGACAGCCTGCCCGCATCGCCCGCTCCTCTGGCGAGGAAGGCCAGCAAGCCGATGCGCAAGCAGTCTCATGGTTTCACCAACTCTATCGT
>PKYZ01000466.1 GCA_003132865.1 Bryobacterales bacterium | reverse complement strand
AGTCTACGATGTTACTTCTTACGGGTAAGGAGGGTACCAGTAAGAAGTAACATCGTAGACTTCCACCGCCGATCGCGGCTGCACGGAGAAATCGATATTGCCGGCGCTGGCGCCCTGCGCTATAGGGATGGTCTTAAACTGACTCGGGTCCCAGGTACCGGGATAGAAAGTGCTGACAAACGGTCCGCTGGCTGCTACCTCGTTGTTGTTCGCATCGAGCGGCCACGTAATATTAGCCGTAGGCGGCAGCGGATGCACATACACCCAATAATTCCCCGGCGGCAAGCCGTCGATTTCGTAGGTCCCATCCGGATTCGTCAGGTTGCTGACGGCCGAGCCATTGGGCAGAATGGCCACAACCGAAGCCAGGTGCACGCCCTGTCCGCCCATGGTCACCTGACCGCCGATGGAGCCATATCCAACCGGGAAGCCGCCCCTGGGATAGAGCAGCGAGACACCGGCGATATCGTCGGCATCGAGCGGCCGGGCGCGGTTTGTGGCGCGCGACACTGCGGTGGACATGGTGGCAGATGTGAAGGTGTGTTGCAACCCGATGGCATGCCCGATCTCGTGGACCAGAACGGTGAAAAAGAGCTCCGAATAACTCGGCCCCGTATAACCCTCCGTGCTTGCCGACCCCGGCTGCTGCGTCAGGTTGATGTTCAGGTGAATGAGCGATCCCAAGATGGGCACGAACTGAGCTCCGTCCGCGACGGCCGTAGGAACTGCGTGACCGGCAAACGCCAGTACGCCCGGCGGGAGTTCTTCGAAAACCACTTCGCCGGTGGGCACGCTTTGCGGCGTTTTGGCGATCTGCAGACCGCCAAAGGCCACCCGCAGATCCGAACTGGCCACGGAGTTCCAGACCTGGGTGGCATTGCGGATTTGCTCCAGGACGGAAGGAAAACTGTCATTCGGAGTATAGCTGGTAGGCCCGGAGTCGGAGACGAAGAAGGTGACGGTTTTATCCGGCAGCGCCGTGAGGTCGAATTTTTCAAAGATGACAGAGTAGGGCTGCGACGAATTCAGATAGTGGACATAGTGGTAGTAAGCCGCCGATGGAGTCACGGCGGCGGTCAGGGCTCCCGCCAACAGCGCAAGTGTCTTCAGCCGCGTCATGATCGGCGTCATCGTTAAGGGGTGCCTCCGGCTGCGATGGCTGAAATCAGTTGCGTCAACGGCATGCCGATAGGCTGGCTCTTCACCACCTGTCCGGCGCCAGGCGCCAGGATGGTTTCCGTGGTGGGCATCTGCCCTGCCGTGACATTGCCGGAGGCGTCCTGCAGCAGGTTGAACACGCCTTGAGTGAATCCCATTGGGTAGGTCGCGCCCTTGCTCGATGTCCACAGGAACAGCACGTATTGCTGGCCGGTGACCAACTGCGGCACACCGGGATAGGTCTGGCGGATGCCGTTGGCGGTTCCCCCGGGGACCTGCACGTCGATGGTGCTCTGGGTGGGGCCCTTCCACTGCGCCAGCACGCCGACCTTATAGTGCGTGTAGATGACCGTGCCGCTATAAGAGGCGGAAGATCCGGTGACCTGCGCCTGGACGATGGTGGTGGACTTCGAGATCAGGTCGTTCAGGCTGAGCAGCTCCAGGGTGGCGCCCCAGACGGGCGCAAGCCAGACGGCCAGGCAAAGCGCGACTCGCACGGGTTTCAGCACGACATGCCACGGAGCACTTCGCATACCAATTCAACTTATTGAAAACAAATTACTTACTGTTCGCTATGATGGCCGGCTGTGTTGCTTGGACACGTCCTCGTGGCGCTATGTCCCAGCCTCGGCGAAGAGCGGGTTCTGGAGAACCCGCGCAGACCTGGAGGTCTGCCCCACTATTTTCTGACAATCAGCAGGGGTACACGCAGTTCGTGCCGCACTGGATTAATTGTATTCCCGAATATCAAATCTTTCAAGCGGCGATGGCCGTGGGCGCCCATAATAATGAGGTCGGGCTGGATCTCCAAGGCATAGCGCACGATCTGGCTACCGGGACGGGGAGCATGCACGATGGCGGTTTCCACGTCGATCCCACCGGCGCGGAGAGATTCGGCAATGCGCTCCAGGTACTGCTCCCCGGCCTCGACCTCCGCGGTCGACGATAACGGCCCATAGATCCGGCTGGTGACGCCCTCTTCCACGTGCAGCAGGTATAGCTTGGCGCCATGCATTTTGGCCATGGCAGACGCGTGGCTGAGAGCCTTGCGGTCCAGCTCGGTATGATCCAGCGGTACCAGAATCCGGTGGTATTCGAGCGCGGCGGGCGGCTCCGCCGCCGGTTCGGGTATGGTCAGAGAAGCCCGTCCAAAACCGTGCCGCGCCCAATGCGCGATGAGCGGCTCAAACGAAATCCAAACCAGCAGGCCCGCCACTCCGGTTCCCGCCAAGACCAACGGGAACCAGACGATGGGGCGGTTGGCGGCCGAGCCGAGCAGTTGACCCAGGCCATCGGCCAGCAGCCAGATGTTGAGCGCCAGGATCAGCACGGCCGCGGCCCACGAGAGCCATTGCACCCAGAGTTTGTTGGCGAATGCGCCCATGCGGCGGCGGTCGCTGGTGAAATGAATCAGGGGAATGACGGCGAACGGCAACTGCATGCTCAGAATCACCTGGCTGAGGATGAGCAGTTGGTAGGTGCCCTTGTCGCCCGAAATGTAAACGACGAGGGCGGCGGGAATGATGGCGATGGTGCGCGTGATGAGGCGGCGCAGCCACGGGCGCATGCGGATGTTCAAGAAGCCTTCCATCACGATCTGGCCGGCCAGCGTGCCGGTGAGCGTGGAGGACTGCCCGGAACACAGCAGCGCGACGGCGAACAGGATGCCAGCGAACGCCGTGCCCAGCAGCGGGACTAGCAAGAGGTGCGCCTGCTGGATTTCGGTGACCACGATGCCATGGCGGAAGAAGACCGCCGCGGAGAGGATCAGGATGGCCAGATTCACCAGCAACGCGGCATTCAGCGCCACCACCGAATCCACCAGATTGTAGCGGCAAGCGCGGCGCTTCCCGGCTTCGGTGTGGCCGATCTGGCGCGTCTGCACCAGCGCCGAATGCAGATAGAGATTGTGCGGCATCACGGTGGCGCCCAGCATGCCAATGGCGACATACAGGCTCTTACCGTTGATGCGCGGGATCACGCCCAGGAACACTTGCGACGCCACCGGCCTGGCGAGTACGATCTCGATGCAAAAGCAGGTCGCCATCACCGCGATGAGGGCCAGAATAAACGCTTCGACGTAGCGGATGCCGAGGCCCTGGAACCAGAGCAGCAGGAGCGTATCGGCCGCGGTCAGCACGACGCCGATCAGCAGTGGAATATGAAAGAGCAGGTTCAAGGCGATGGCCGCGCCCAGGACCTCGGCCAGATCGCAGGCGGCGATGGCGATCTCGCACAGCACCCACAGGGCGATCGTGATGGGCCGCGGGTAAGTCTCGCGGCAGGCCTGCGCCAGGTCGCGGCCGGATACGATGCCCAGGCGCGCGCTCAGGGTTTGCAGGAGGATGGCCATGAAGTTGGACATCACCAGCACCCAGATGAGGGCGTAGCCAAAGCGCGCGCCGCCTTCGAGGTCGGTGGCCCAATTGCCGGGGTCCATGTAGCCGACGCTGACGAGGTAGGCTGGCCCGGCGAAAGCGAGCATGCGCCGCCAGACGGGCATGTCCGCCGTGCCGACGGTGGAATGCACGTCGGCGAGGGAGCGGGCGGCTGGGTTGGCGGTAGTAAGCACAGTGTCGGATTAGGGCTTAACTACGGTTAACATAGGTTGGGCGGCGGTGTCAATGGGCGCCTATCGTAAGTAAGAAAGACGCTTTGCTCCAGAATCCGCTCCCCTGGTGGGAGAGGTACGTAGTCCAGGCGCGAATCCCCACGCCTGCGATCCGGGCATCCCCCATGATGGCGCTCGGGTGCCTTCCCGCACTGCCCAAAGATCCTTTCGACCGCATTCTGGTGGCGCAAGCCATTGTGGAGAGAATGCCACTGGTGACCAAGGATGGCCGCCTTCCGCAATATGGCGTAGCCACGATCCGGCGATCCCGCGGGGAATCGCGCAAGTACCGTTTGCGGCAGCCAGATGGACACATTTCACAGTCTAGCCTCAATACCATTCACGTGGGCAAGCCGCTCCCTCACGGTCGCGGCTCGGTTACAGTTGCTGAGCCGGGGCGTCTCGGCCCCTAACGGACCAGCATTGAATCTAGCCGAGGTGTTGGGTCCAACGCCTCCCGGACCACGTTTCAACTCAACATCAGGGCCTTCACCGCCTTCTGAAAGTCATTATATAACTTGTTGTCCGGGTCGTTAGCGTCGCCGTTGGTCACCTCTAGCGTGTCAAACACCCGCAGCTTTTCGGGCTCTCCATCAGGGCCGGTAATTGTTACGTCGGTGCCCAGGGCGATCACGCTTTGCCACGGCTGTTTCTTGAGTTGATGTTTCTGATCGACGTAACATATGGAGACTTGCTGGCTCGCCCCACTCGTCAGCGGAGGCGACGTTCCTGTGGGCGGGTACCTTCTCATCAGTTGATAGAGGCTGGTTGGATCGGGCGCCAAGTAAACCTCCTTCAGCCAGTCCCCGCTTCCTACTCCCACTGTGCCCTGAAGCTGAGCGGTCAACCAGCAGCACGGGAACGTTCTGGGTGGATGCGTGGCATCCGGATTTCCAGACTCGTCATAGAACTGAATTGTAATTCCATTTGAACTCACTATACCGCCCATAAATCTCCTTTTTAGTGATCAGATTGACATGCGTGCAACACCACTGATTTGCAAGCGGTGGCGATCTTGTGTATTCTACCCTACTTGGACCCACAGTCAAGTTTTGTCTTCTACGAGACCCGTGGCCTGAATTGCCTCCGCGTCACCGATCTTCGTGACCGCCCGCCCGAGTTCGACGGTCTGCCGGCACCCATTCTCTTGCTGAGCGCCGCGGGTAACGTTGTCACTCTGGGCCCGCTCTACGTTCCCGGTTCGGGCGTCTGCGCGGCGTGCGCCTGTCATTGGGCGCGCACTGCGGGCTGGGAGCACCCCGCGGCGCCCGCACCCGGATCCCAGGCACTCGAAGCTCTCGCCGCGATGACGGAGGAACTCGCGACGGCACTGCGCGGCGCGCCGGCCGGGGACTTGCTCCGGACCATCTGGGAGGTCGACGCCGTTACGGGGCGCCGCCGCCAGCATCCTGTGTTTCCGCGCGCCGGCTGTCCACGGTGCCGCCTGCTCGATCGCGAACAACTGCCGCTGAGCGTGCATTGCAGTCCTTTAACCGGCATTGTTTCATCCGTAACCGTTTCGGCCGGAACCGTGGCCGGGAGCTACTCGGCTATCGGGAGCTACGTCGCTCCACTTCCCGTACGCCACGCCCGTCCACTATTAAAAGCGCAATACGCGCTCGGAAAGGGACAAACAAAACAGCAGGCCATCGAGAGTTGCATAGGCGAGGCACTGGAGCGCTATAGTCTGATCTACACCGGTGCCGAGCCGCTGCGGCGGGCACGGACCGCCGATATGCCGACGATCAACCCACCGGAGATCGTGCTGGCCAGCGATGGGCAATACTCCATGCGCGAAAGTTGGAACGCGGCTCAAGATGACCGCTATTGGATACCGGAGCGCTTCGACGCCCAATATCCCGTCGATTTCCTGCCGGGTATCGATCTGATATCTCATGAAACCGTTCATGTTCCAGCCGCATGCTGTCTGATGTGGTATCGGTTTCGGCCGGGCGAACCTAGGTTCGCGAGCGCGGACTCCAACGGTTGCGGAGCCGGACGGACCTTGGCCGCGGCAACCGCGGCCGCACTGCTGGAATTGATCGAGAGAGACGCGCTGGCAATCTGGTGGTACAACCGGTTGCGCCGGCCGGCGGCGATGGTGGAGAGCTTCGAATCCAGCGATTTGAACCAGATCCGGGACGAATTGCTGCGTTTGGGACGTGATCTTTACTTACTCGACATCACAACGGATATCGAGGTGCCCGTGTACGCCGCGGTTTCGCCCACGCGAGATGGAGCCGAGCCGCTCTTTGCCGCAGCCGCGCATCCCTCTCCCCGCGTGGCAGCCCTGAAGGCTGCTTCCGAAGCTGCCCAGCTCATCTTCTCGGCGGTGCATACTGGCGGGCTTGACGTGGAACTGCACTCGTGGTTGCACCTGGCTACGCTGGGATCTCAGCCGTATCTCGCGCCCTCGACATTCGCCGCCGCTCCTCCGGAGCCCGGCGCGCTCACCGCCGAACAACTGGTTGAGTTGTGCGCGCGGCGCCTGAGGGCCGCCGGACTGCGCCCGGTGGCGGTCGACCAAAGCTCTCCCGATGTGCTGCTAAAGACGGTTCGGGCGATCGTGCCCGGCCTTCGTCACATTTGGGCAAGATTCGCTCCAGGGCGGCTCTACGATGTTCCAGTGCGGCTCGGCTGGCTGACGGCGCCACTGAGAGAAGAGGATTTGAACTCCATCCTGTGCATGATCTGATCCGTAAAATGCAGACGCTGTAGCCATTCGCGGAAACGGGAGTCGGCACGAAGGGAATCCACCCATGGGGATGTGGCGAGCGACAGAAGCGTATTGTCTTTACGCTGGTAAGCCTCTTCGACGATGCGGAATGCGTTATCGCGTTCACCCAGCCTGGCGTAGACGCCGACAAGCACCAGACCGTCCACCGGCCGACTGCGCCACATCCGTTCGACATCGAGCGCCAGGCGCTTGGCCTCGTCCGGGTTGTTCTGCGAGATTGCCAACCCCGCCTTAAGCAACATCACGATGGCGCGGTCCATGCCTAGGCGCTCAACGAAGTTGAGAACGTCCATGGCTTCGGCAAACTTACCCTGAAGCTCCAGCGACTTAGCTTCGAGGGATTCCACCAGCGCGTCATTGGGAAACAGGCGATGTGCCTCGGCTACCTGGGCGTGAAAGCGCTCTGGCTGGCGGGCCGTGAAGAAGAGGAAGGCCAGTTCGGAAAGAAGCCGAGGGTCCGTCGAATGCGTGAGGGCCAGCCCCGCTCGGGCCTGCTCCTCAGCTTCCTGGAAACGGCCCAGCTTACGCAGGTGAACCGCGAACCAGCGGCGAACTTCCGGGTCCTTGGCATCGAGATCTATGGCGCCCCGGAATTCCGCCTCGGCTTTCGGCCACTCGTCGAGGTCGAGTGAGAGCGTCCAAGCCAAGGAGCCATGCGCGCGCGCCAGCCGGTCGTCGAGGAAAGTGGCCCGCCGCGCCGCGTCGCGGGCCGCCGGCAGCGCGGTTCGCGGGTCCATGATTTCAGCGTTGCTAGCGGCTCCATAGGCGTCCGCCAAGTTGGACCAAGCGACAGCCCATCGGGGTTCGAGGTCGGTGGCCCGGCGAAGTTCGCGAATAGCGTTTTGCAGACCTTCGGCCGTCCGGCGTTGATTGAACACCAGCGCCCGCTGGAACGCGGCTTCGGCTTCCGGGTTTCGGCCGTGCGGCTTTACGGCCACAAAAGTGCCTGCGGCTATGGCTGCCGCCAGCGTGCCCAACATCGCCCTGCGCGGCCACTTCCGTAGCGACGGCGCTTCCAGCGCCGACAGAACATCGAGGGCCGAAGCCGGCCGCTTCGAGGGATTGCGATCCAGGCACGCGAGGATAGCCTGCTCCCAGCGTGCGTCCAATGCCGGCTCGTAGCGGCGCGGACTCGGCGCATCATGGTTCAGCCGCGCCGCCGCGATGGCCAGCGCCGTATCTCCCTCGAACGGCAGCCGCCCTGTGACCATCTCGAACAGGATCACTCCAAGGGCATGGATATCCACTGCCTTCGTCGGCTTTTTGCCTTGAAGCTGCTCCGGCGCCATGTAAGCCGGAGTACCAGCCACCACAGACGTAAGCGTGACGGTCAGTTCCGCCCCTGGACTGATCTTCCGGGCCAGCCCAAAATCCGTGATTACGGCCCTAACTCCCTCTCCAGCGGGGACCAGTAGGACATTAGCGGACTTCAGGTCCCGATGGGCCACGCCACACTCGTGCGCGGCGGCCAAACCACTCACGATCTGTCTGACAATCGGGTGTGCTTCGGCGGGCACCAGCCGTTGTTTGCGTATGCGCGCAGCAAGCGATTCGCCGTTCAAGAGTTCCATGGTGATGAAGCTGGCGCCTTCGCCGTCGGGTGACGCGAATTGAATGTCGTACAGGCGGCAGACGTTTGGGTGTGACACCTGCGTGGCCATGTTCAGCTCGTTTCTAAGCGTGGTCACCGCGGATTGGTCGCGCGCGAGCACCGGGCGAATCGTCTTGAGGGCAATTTGCATCTGGCGGTGACGGTCGAACGCCCGATAGACCTCGCCCGACCCGCCCTCGCCGATGAAGGCCTCGATCTCAAACCGGCCTCCCAACACATCCCCGATAAGGAATGCATGTGCGGCTTGCTTGGCAGGATCTTGCAGAAACGAACGCCAGGGGGAACTGGTAAGAAAATCGTCCTGTGTAGGCTCAAGTAGATCCTTCAGCAGCGGTGCTGTCTGCGGTTCGGTTTCCTCCAGCCGATGCAAGTATTCCGCGCGTTCGCCCGGTGTCAGTGCGGAGACGTGTTCAAAATGGGCTCGCAGCGAGGCCCAGCGCGCCGGGCTAATGTCCCCTTCAGCCATCCCTGGCTAGCCTAGCAGGCGATGCGGGATCGCCAAAGTAGCGCCTCAGCCACCATTTGGCCATCTCCCAGTCTCGTTTTACGGTTTTGTCCGCAACATTGAGGACGTCCGCAGTCTGGTCAATGGTAAGTCCGCCGAAATACCGCAGTTCGACGACCTTGCCCGCGCGCGCGTTCACCTTACTCAACTCATCCAGCGCTTCATCTACCATTAGCGCTTCTTCGCGGCGGTCATCGCTGAAAACCAGGACGTCTTCCAAGGACAGTTGAAGCTGCCGCGAGGGGCGCTTCTGTGCGCCCTGTCCCCGGAAGTGGTCGGTGACGATGTGCCTCATGACCTTCGCCGCCAGGGTGAAAAAATGGCTGCGGTCCTGCCAATCGACCGGTTGCCCCTTCAACAATCGCAAGAATGCTTCGTTGACAAGCAGCGTCGGCTGGAGACTGTGGTAACGGGTCTCCCAATTGATCAGCGCGCCGGCAAGGCGGTGCAGTTCTTGATAGACGGCCGTGGCGACATGTTCGGCCGCTTCCGCTTCGCCGGCGCTCATGCGCTTGAGCCAAAGCGTCAGGTCGTCCCCGGATGGCGCGGCGAGCATTATCTGAAATTGTAATCCAATCCGCTGCTCGTTGGGGCCGCTCCGCGTGCAACGGCCTATCTGCTATTCGGTCGCTCACCTGCGCCCGAGAGGCCAGCGACTTGGCATGTTAGCCTAACCTTATATGGAGTTTTCCGAGTCCTTCTTCCCCCAACGCTTTGGCATCACTACGCGGGATCTGGAGAATTACCTGGCGGAAGCGCTTTCTCATGGGGGCGCCTACGCCGACCTTTACTTCGAATATCTCTCCACCAGTTCCATCGGCATCGATGAATCCA
>PKYZ01000177.1 GCA_003132865.1 Bryobacterales bacterium | reverse complement strand
AGACCCACCAGGTGTTCGCCTATCGCCTGATCGCGCGGGACACGGTGGAGGAGAAGATCCTGCAATTGCAAAGCAGCAAGCGGGATCTGGCGGCTGCGATTATTAGTGAAGACAACAGCCTCATCCGCGATTTAAAGCGGGAGGATTTGGAGTTACTGCTGTCGTGAGGATGGAAATCGGTCCTGAGGCCCGCAGGTTCATTCAGTGCGTCAGCGGCAGTGCGATAAGCCCTGCCGTCGGGCTCGCAAGGTAAAGGACTTCAGGCTTTGTCATGGCGATGGTGCTAGAACGCACATTACCCCCGAGCAGATCAGAACCCAATCCCGAAGAAAGCCACGTCCAAGTCTGGCCGCCATCTGGCGACCACCCGACCAGCCCCCCGCTGAAGGGCGTCCGGTCGAAAGACGCAAGGAACAGATTGTCGGCGGCTTCCGGATCGACAGTCACAGTAAATGGCCCCGAGAGATCTCCGCGTCCAATGTCCACCAGCGTCCAAGTTTCGCCATCGTCACTCGATTTCAAAAGCAGGCCCTGCCCGGGAGCATAAACGCTTCCAGCATGATTAGGATCGAAGACAATATCATACGCGCTAGTGGAGCCTTTCAGCGTCCAGTTCCCCCCCGCGTCGGTCGATTTGTAGATCCCCCCTTGCGTTGCGAGGACGAGCGTGTTGGGATTCCGCGGGTCGATTGCCAGCCCCAAGCCATACAGGCTCTCGGTTGTCGTAAGGCCCTTATTGACCATCGACCACGTGCTACCGCCATCCGTCGACTTCAGTACGCCCCAATTCAGGTAATCGTTTGGCTGGCATGATCCCCCGCACGCGAAATTACCGAAAACCAAGTAGATCGCGCCCGGCGAGGTTTGATCGAACACGATTTCGAAAGGTGATGGAGTGCCCGGCGACACTGTCTGAGGGAGGTGGACAATCTGCCAGGTGCTGCCGCCGTCCTGAGAACTCCACAGCCCTGAAGAGAAATCGGATGCCATCAGGTGGCCAGAGTCAAAGGGATCGACTGCCATAGCCTCGCCGTAGGTGGCTAAAGGCGCCCACGTCTTACCTCCATCAGTGGTTCTGGTGAGCCCTACCCCGTTTTGTGCGACCAGGTAAATTGTCGACGGGTTCTGCGGGTCGACTACCACCTGGTAGCCAAAAGCTGCGGAGACCCCGGAGCTTGCATCGGTCCATTGCTCTCCTTCATCCACGGTTCGCCACAGACGGTTACCGCCTTGGGCGAGCAGTGTCGAGGGCGATGTCGGCAATAGCACCAGGAGACCATAGCCACCAGCACTGGGCGGGGGCTGGCCCGTTGGATGCCAGGCGCTGCCGCCATTGGTCGTTTTCAGGAACTCTGAATCGAACAGACCGTTCGGCTGCCCGGAGACGAAGACCTCCTCGGCGTTGTTCGGGTTGATAGCGAACTGGCTCGGATTGTCTACCCCTAGGTACGTCCATGTAGCCGCGCCGTCGGCGCTGCTGTAAAGCTGCGACACCGTAAGGCCAGGCCATTGGAAAACCGCGTATATGTGCGTCGGATCGCTCGGGGCGAGAGCAAAATACGATGGGTAGGAGTAGTTCGGCTGCACGGCGTTAATGCTGAGCGTCCACGTGCTTCCAGCATCAATGGAGACGTAGAATCCCGAGCAAGTGCCGTAGTAGAGTTTACCTTCGGTGGCGGTGTCGACTGCAAAGGTTCCGTTTAATGCGCAGGATGCCGGGATTTGCACGGCCGCCCAGTTGGTGCCGCCATCTAAGGAGCGGTAGAGACCCGGTTGCTGGGTGAGCGCGTACAGGGTCTGCTCGTTTAGCGGATCGACAGCGAACTGAACCACAGCGTTCTGCCCGGGTACAGGTAGTGCTGTCCAGGTTGTTCCGCCATCTGTCGATCGAAATGGGCCAGCGTAGATCGCACCTGTCCCGGTCACGACGAGCGAAAAGACCCATTCTCCCACGGTCCCATCGGAACCCACGCGGTGCCAAGTTGAAGCGCCGTCGGTGCTCTTCCAGACCCCTCCCTGGGCTCCGGCGTATATCGTGCTCGGATTTGAGGGATCAACGGCCAGTGATGTAAAGATGGCCCCCTCCGGCCCAGCGACCTGAAAAGACCCGCCGGGCGGTTGGGACGTACCGGTAGGGAGCGGAGCCGCCACAGGGAGAACGGCGGTGTTGCTGGTGACGCCACCCATGGAGATCACGACAGGGCGGTAGCCGGATGTCAAACTCAACGGCACGGTCACGTTAATCTGATAGAGTCCCACAAAGCCGGGGGCCAACCCGCCGTACAACACGGAGGCGGCGATGCCGCCTATTGTGACTGTGACCACGGCCGTGGTTGAGGCCGCGCCGGAAGCGGCAGATCCCGTGGCGGGTTGATGCGAAGCCGATACCGTTCCCAGACCTGTCGCGTAGACCAGCAGCACCTCGCCAGGCACCGCGGGATGCGCCGAGTCGACCAGTTGGTAGTTCGACGCATGCAGGATCGCTGCAAAACCCCCGGTGCCGGCGAAAATGCCGGGCTGGGCGGGGGCGACCGGCATCCACACAACAGGGCCAGCGACGCCAGCGTTGACTATCTGGACGGAGGCACTGGCCTGACCAGCGACCTCCCACGGCACCTGGAAGTTGACTTGATTACCGTATGCAATCGCGAAAATAGGGGCGGCCGAACCGTTGACGAGCACGGACACGCCAGCCAATTCTGGGGGAAGCGGCACTCCTTGGGCGACTACGACGCCGGAAGAGGCATTGAGATTCGTTCCAAACACGGCGGCGATTGATCCGGGAACCAGGACGCCTCCGGCGTAGCTTGCGGCGTTCGCCAGGCCGGCAGCAAGAAAGATCGGATATGAGGGACCGTACACTGCGCGGATGCGGTTATTTCCAGTATCTGCGATGTAGACGTCGCCTCCGGTGCCGATAGCAACGCCCTGCGGGCGATTGAGTAAGGCGTTAGCGGCCGGTCCCCCATCGCCGGAATATCCCGATGTGCCGTCACCTACGAGGGTCGTGATAGTCCCGTCGGATGCCACACGCCGAATGGCGTTGTTGCCCGTGTCGGCAATCAACAAGTCACCGGATGCGTCCACGGCCAACCCGATCGGGCCCAACAAGTGCGCCTTGGTTGCCGGGCCGCCGTCGCCGCCGTACCCAGGGGGCTCGCTGCCTGCCGCGGTCGTAATGATACCTTCTGGGGTCACTTTGCGAACGACGGAATACGCGGGGTCACCGATGTAAAGGTTGCCGTTCGAATCAAAGGCCAGTCCCGTTGGGGCACTGAACGAAGCGGCTGTCGCGGCGCCGCCATCGCCGGAGTAGCCATAGCAGCCGCTTCCGGCGGCCGTAGAGATGGTTCCAGCCGGGGACACCGCGCGAACGACGCAGTTGCCCGTATCAGCGATATACAGGTTGCCGTGCGAATCCAGCGCCAGACCGGTAGGCCCGTTGAGCAACGCGGATGTGGCCGGTCCGCCATCGCCACCATACCCGGGCTTTCCGGTTCCTGCGAAGGCGGTGGTCACGCCTTCGGGCGAGATCTTTCGCACCGCCGAATTTCTGGAATCTGCCACGTACAGGTCCCCCGATGTGTCCAGTGCGAGCCCGGCCGGGGCGTCGAATGACGCTCCGGCCGCTGGACCACTATCACCGGAATAGCCGGGGCGGCCATTGCCGGCTACGGTGATGACGATGCCCGAGGGCGATATTTTGCGGACACGCGCGTTGTTCTGATCCGAGAAGTAAACGTTCCCGGAGCCGTCAACGGCAACGGAATACGGAGAGTTCATTGTGGCGAAGGCCGCCGGACCGCCGTCTCCCGAGTACGAGTACTGGCCACTCCCCGCGACGTGGGAGATGATTCCGCCTGGAGAGAACTTACGTACCACATTGATACTGTCCGCAACGTAAAGAACACCCGTTCGATCCGATGTGATGACCGCTGGTGCGCTCAGTTCCGCGGCCAGCGCCGCCCCCCCGTCGCCAGCCCAGCCCGACGCTCCGTTTCCGGCAACGATTGTCAGCGCGCCAGCGGGTGTAATAGACGCGACTTGGTTCCCCGCGCAGGTGTAGACGACGCCACGCGGATCGACCGTCAGACAATCGTTGACAAAGTCCGCGAAGTTCCCCCACGTTCCGAAAAGAGCGGAGCCAACCGGCAAGGACCAAAGCGTCGTGATAATGCCTTGTGCAGAGACCTTCCTTATGTTGCGATAGAAGACGTCGGAGATATACATATCGCCAGCCGAATCCATGGCGATCGCCGATGGCTGGCCCAACGAAGCGGCCGTGGCGGGCCCGCCGTCGCCCGAGCTGCCGCCTTGCCCGTTTCCCGCAACGGCCGACGCTGTGCCGTCGGCCGCCACCCTGAATACCTGATTACCAGAAGACACGTACATGTTAGCTGCGGAATCGAACACCACACAGCGTGTGGACTGCAAGGTTGGAGCTATCCAAACAGTAAGGATTGTGCCGTCTAGCGCAATTCGTCGCACAGCGTCGTTGACAAAGTCCCCGAAGTTACCCCACTGAACGACGTAGATATTGTCAGCAGGATCAACTGCAAGGCACACCGGCTGCCCTAACCCAGCCTGGGGGGCCTGACCGCCATCGCCGGATGAAATGCTGCTTCCGTTGCCCGCAAATAATGCAAGGTTTCCAGAAGTATCGACCTTGAAAATGCGGTGCATCCCGGCGTCCGCAATGTAAATGTTCCCCTTCGAGTCGGAAACAAGGCTCGATATGGAGGAGAACGGATACTGCGGCGCCGGGAGCGGTAACGACGGCGCTACAAAGTCTGTCCCGGCAAGGGTTGTAATGGTTTGCGCGCGTAAGGGCGGCATCCCTGCCAAGGCGAGCCCCAGCGTCGCGAGAACCGTGCCTAGCGCTGGTACCCGGCCCTGACTCCCGGAAAGACGCCTCATCATCGTGGTAGAGAACAACAACCAGTATACACCGGGAGGCCGCGGAGGCCGCGGCCAGCGCTCTCGCCGCTCTTCTTTCGTTGACCGGAATCGACGCACTTGAATTCCTCGCGAAGAATTGGAGCAGACCATCAAGAACCCCGGCACCCAATCGGCCAAGGCCGCGCGGCTGTTGCGCGGACGCAACCGGCTGGCGCTCAGCGGCACGCCCGTGGAGAATCATCTGGGCGAGCTGTGGAGCATCTTCGAATTCCTCAACCCCGGCATGCTGGGCGCCGCCAGCGTGTTCAAACTGGCTGGAGGCGCGGCGCGCAATCCCAGCGAAGAAACGCGCAGCCTGCTGGCCCACGCGCTGCGCCCATTCATTCTGC
>PKYZ01000632.1 GCA_003132865.1 Bryobacterales bacterium | reverse complement strand
AGGACTGGAGTCCTGCCCCACGTTGCCGTTGTCATTTGCCGCTATTCTCTGCTGCATACCCCAGTTGCTGCCGCACGTAATCGCGCGGGTATGACATCGTGATCTTACCGGCGTTCGAGGTTAGCTGAGGAGTGATACCGGTCCAGTAAGTCGGAATGTTCAGTTTCGCATAACGGCTCACCACCCGATCGCGCAGCTTGGGATCGAAGCGCACCGCGTAGCGATCCACGAGCGCCTTGATCGCGTCATAGTCGCCCTCCGCCTTGATACGCATCAGCTCGGCCAGCAGCATGCCCACTCCCTCGCGCATCTTCTCGTAATTGCGCACCGCCATGTAGGTCTTACCGCCGCGCTCGATCTGCTCGATAGCGCCGGTCTTATCCATGATGTAGCGCACGATCAACTGGCGGTCGCGCTGATGGTCCTCTTCGATGGTGTCGCCCTTCAGAATGCGCCGCAGTTGCGTCAGCGCCACCCTCGCCGCCCCGTTGTACATGGCTTTGCCCACGTCCGGGCTGGAGATCAGCCCAAGCTCCTGCAACTTAGGATCGAAGGCGTTCCACAGCACCATCAGATCGGCGCGCGCCTCCTCCAGCGTGGAGAAGTATTCCTTCAGATAGTAACTAGGTTCGTGAGTCAGCTTCGGATTGAGCTTGCCCGACCCGTGTCCGATNNACTTCGTGCAGCGCCGTCATCAAGTCTTCGGCTTCGTCGCCATATTTCTTGCCGAGGGCGATCTCCTCCGGCGTGGCCGCGAACTCCTCCAGCGGTCCGAATCCCGTGGCGTGATCCAAAGCATGGCTGCTGCCGGTGAACATGAAACTCTTCGATCCGTACTTCTCGTGCACCTCGTTCTCATTCGGCAGATTGTCGCCAATGGTTGTGACATGGAAATCGCCCGCTTCGATCAGCGCTTCCACGGCTTTGGCCACCGGCGGCTTCACGCCCTGCATCTTGTATTGCGCGAGCCATGGCGCGTGGTCTTCGAAGTACTGCGCGTTGTCCGACAGCTTGCCCATGCGGCTGGCCAGCGCCGCGTCGGTGATGGTGACGAAACTCTGCGAGCTGCCTTTGGCGCCGCGCGCGTCGCGATACACTTCGATGAAACCGTTATCGAAATCCACCACCGGGTTATCCTGCACCCAGTCGATACCGAACTGCACCCAATCGTGCGGGTCTCCGGTCTGATAGAAGCGGATGAGCGACCCAATCGCCTTAGCCTGCGCCGGACCGGCATACGCGCGCGCCTGTTCCAGGGCGTCGTTGGCCAACCGCAAATATTTCGCATCGAGGCCCGGCGGCGTCTTGTCATCCGGCGTGCCGGCGCGGTAAACCTCTTCGACGAGCCTGCCGTCCGGCCCTTTGGCGAGCCGCGAATTCAATGGATATTGCTCATGGAAGCCCTGGATATCCGCCAGGCTGAGTCCCACGGAGTAGAAATTGTTGGAGCTGGCCTGCAAAATATCGAGCTTGCCGCGCGGGCTCTTGGCCGTGATCATCGGCTCGAAATCCGGATCGAACAGCGATGCCTTCAGCGCATCGACCTCCGCGGCCAGCTTCGGTCCCGCGGCGGCTCTGAATTCCTCGAACGTGCATGCAGGCAGAAATTTCTGCGACGTCAACTCGTTGTGATTGCCTTTGTTGGCCCAGAACAGCTTGGTGAAATCGACGATCTTCTTCATCACATCCGGCTGCACACCCTGCGGGTGCGTAAGCATCGTTTCGAGCACCGTCTCGAGCAAGCGCTTCTGCCGCAAGCCGAATCGCGATAACTGGTCATAGACGATGGGCTCGGTGGCGATGGAGGCCTGGCTCAACCAGTAAGCCAGGGCCTGCTCGCGCGGCGTGAGTCTGTGGAAACTCTCCGCGGTCAGTTGCACGAATCCGGTGTTGCCGACCCGATCGGCAAGCGCGCCGTCCTGTGCGGCCATCGCCGCGCAAAGAGTCCATCCAAGACATGCCAGAAATGCGGTGCGGATCACTTGTGTGCCTCCACGTGTATTATAGTCTCCATGACCAAAGCGTCTTGCGCGCTTCTCGTAGCCCTCTGTCTCCCCTCCGTCGCGGCGCCGCCCGCCTGGTTGCCTGGCGCCGTGATCTACGAAGTCTTCCCGCGCGACTTCTCGCCGGCGGGCGATTTCAACGGAGTGACCGCGGGCCTGGATCGCCTGCAACAACTCGGGGTGGATGTGGTCTGGCTCATGCCCATCCATCCTATCGGTCAGGTGAAGCGCAAGGGCACGCTCGGCAGCCCCTACTCCGTGCGCGACTACTACGCCATCAATCCCGACTACGGCACGAAGGACGACCTGAAGCGCCTGGTCGCAGAAGCGCATCGCCGCCGCATGCGGGTGATTATCGATATCGTGGCCAACCACACCGCCTGGGATAGCGTGATGATGCGGACGCCCGAATTCTACAAACACAACGCCGCGGGCCAGATCATTCCGCCCGTTCCCGACTGGGACGACGTAGCCGCGCTCGACTACTCCAATCCGCGGCTGCGCGCGTATATGATCGACATGCTGCGCTACTGGATCCGCGATTTCGATCTGGATGGCTTTCGCTGCGATGCGGCCGGCATGGTGCCCGTTAGTTTTTGGGAGAGCGCCCGCGCCGAGGTCGACAAGCTCAAACCCGGCATCCTGTGGCTGGCGGAGTGGCACGACCCGCCGCTGATGGCCCACGCTTTCGACCTGGATTACGCTTGGCCGCTGCACAGCGCGCTTGCCGCAGTCTTCAGTAAGGGCGCGCCCGCCCGCGACCTGCGCGCGGCGTGGGAAGAGGAGCGCGCGCAGTNNAAGGGCGGCGCGCTGGCGGCCTCCGCGTTCATGTTCACGCTGGATGGCGTGCCGCTGCTCTATGAGGGCATGGAAGCCGGCGACACTGCCGAATCCGGCTCGCCCGCGCTGTTCGAAAAACTGCTCGTGTTCTGGAAGATCGCCGAACGCCGCCCCGAGTTTCCGCGCTTCTATGCCAGCATCGTCGCGTTGCGCCGCGCGCACCCGGCTCTTGAGCAGGGCGAGACGGAGTGGCTGCGCAATTCCGATGACGCGCGCATCGTTACGTACTTGCGCAGAGGCGGTGGCGAGGAGTTCCTGATGGCGATCAACTTCTCGAATCAGCCGTTCCTGGGGCTGGTGGACGCCGCCGCGGCCGGCTTCACCGAGGTCACGCCCGGTGTGGAGACGCCACGGCCACCGGCGCTGCCGTCGCTGGCGCTGGATGCGTGGGGCTTCCGGGTTTTCCGCAGGAGCCGGTAGCGGCTACGTGGGGCAGGAGATCCAGTCCTGCGGCCGACGTCNNTTGCCTTCATCCACCCGCAACAACCTGCTGGTGGCGCCGGCGGTGAAGAGGAGCCCGGCGGTGAGCGTTGTTTTGCCGGAATCGCCGTGGCCCACCACTCCGACGTTCCGGATGTCCTTGCCTTCGTAGGTTTTCACAGAAAGACTCCAATTTGAAACCGGATGGTAGCACAGGGGAAAAAGTAGGGGGAAGGTGATAATATGAGCTTCCTGTCGCCGCGACGGCCGGCCTGAGAGGCCGGCGCAGGCCGAGGGCCTGCCCCACGAATTAAGCAGGCATGTTAGGCCTTGCTCAGATATTGATGCACAAACTGAATGGCGATAGAGCCTTCACCGACACTGGAGGCCACGCGCTTCACCGAGCCGTGGCGCACGTCGCCAACCGCAAAGACGCCGGGCACGTTGGTTTCGAGCAGACTGGGGTCGCGTTCGAGCGTCCAACTCTGGGGCGACTTGCCGTCGCGAATCAGGGACGGGCCAGTCAGGATGAAGCCGTGTTCGTCGCGCGCCACGACGCCTTCCAGCCAGTCGGTGCCGGGTTGCGCGCCAGTGAATATAAACAGCGCGCAGGCGTCCACGCGTTCGCGCGTGTTGGTCCGCCCGCATTCGATGGTGATGGCTTCCAGGTGGTCCTCACCGTGCACCTCCGCCACCTGCGTTTGATATTCGACCTGTATATTCGAGGTGCGGGCGATCTCGTCGATCAGGTACTGCGACATGGTCGCGGCCAGCGCCTTGCCGCGCACCAGCATCACCACCCGTCGCGCATAGCGTGAGAAGTAGAGCGCGGCCTGTCCCGCGGAATTGGCGCCGCCCACGATATACACATCGTCGTCGCGGCAGGACACCGCTTCCGTCGATCCGGCCCCGTAGTAGACGCCGGCGCCGGTCAGGCGATCCATGCCGGGCACGTCCAGCTTACGCCATTGAACGCCGGTGGCGATGAGCAGCGCCTCGGCGGAAATCTCGCTGCCATCGGCCAGACGGACGATCCGGTACGGGTCTTGTATGCGCAAGGCGACGGCTTCCTGCGGCGCGAGGATTTCAGCGCCGAAACGCCGCGCCTGGGTCACGGCCCGGCGGGCCAGATCGCTGCCGCTTATCCCCGACGGAAAGCCCAAGTAGTTTTCGATGCGGGCGCTGAGACCGGCCTGGCCTCCGGGCGCTTCCCGCTCTACGATCACGGCGCGCAGGCCCTCGGATGCGCCATAGACGGCTGCGGCGAGGCCAGCCGGGCCTCCGCCCAAAATGATCAGGTCGTAGGATGCGGCGCCGGCGCGCGTGTTGAAGCCGATGCGGCCGGCCACTTCCGCGTGGGAAGGGTCGGGCAGCCGGCCGCCATCTTGGAAGAGCACCACAGGGAAGTGCCGCTCTTCGGGCGCCAGCATGTCCAAAGCGCGGCGCACCTCCGGATCGCGGTCGGCCGCCTCCACGTCGAGCCACTGGTAGGGCACCTGGTTGCGCGCCAGAAACTCGCGGAGTTCGTAGGAGCGGCGCGACCATCGCGTGCCGAGCACCCGCAGTCCCTCGAAAGGCGGCCGGTAGGCTGCCTGCCAATCGCCGAGCAGGTCGTCCAGCACCGGGTAGAGGTTTTGCTCGGGAGGGTCCCATGGCTTGAGCAGGTAATGATGCAGCTTGATCTCGTTGATGGCGCGAATGGCGGCCTCGGTATCCGAGTAGGCGGTGAGCAGCACGCGCTTGGCGTCGGGGAAAGAAGGGATGGCGCGCGAAAGAAACTCGATGCCGGTCATCTGCGGCATGCGGTAATCGACCAGGAACAGGGCAAGCGGGTCGCCGCGCTGCTGGAGCTTGTCGAGCAGGGCTAGCGCGGCCTGGCCGGAGTTGGCCGAGAGGACGCGATAGCCGGCAGCATACTGGCGGCGCAGATCGCGCTCGATGGCTTTCAGGACGTCGGGGTCGTCGTCGATCGTCAGCAGGACCGGCTTTGTCATAGGCACACGAGATGCTGAGCTTTCGATGCGCGCGGGGCGCCGAAGGTCGCAGCGGGATACAATGAACTGGATGCCCGAAGTAACCGGAGTCGTGGAAACGTGCTTGTACGTGGACGACCTGGAGCGCGCCGCCCGCTTCTACGAAGACGTTTGCGAATTCAAGAGGCTGATCGGCGACGAGCGTTTTTGCGCGCTGAGCGTGGCGGACCGCAACGTCCTGCTGCTGTTTCGCAGGGGGGCGACGCGCGAATCCATCCCGACGCCTGGTGGCGCGATTCCGCCACACGATGGCGCGGGACACTTGCACTTGGCGTTTGCGATCCCGGCCGCCGCGGAAGCGGATTGGCAGCGGCGGTTGCAGGAGCGCGGGATTGCGATTGAAAGCACGGTGGACTGGCCGCGCGGCGGGCGCAGCATGTATTTCCGCGATCCGGAGCAGCATCTGTTGGAGCTGATCACGCCGGGGTGCTGGTCGATTTATTGACGCTGCGGCGTTCACAGGCTGAAGCCTAGTGCCACTCGTCTTTCCATTTTGAGCAATTTGCGTTATTTGGTGGGCAGGACTCCTCCCGTCCTGCGGCCGACGTCCACGTCGGCCTGTTCGCGCTCGGATAGGGCTGGTTCATCTGCGCGAGGAGGCGCGCATCCCATCCGCAAACTGGCGGTGGAGGCNNGGTCTGCCCCACAACTGCCGCAACATTCCCGATATTCGAAAACGAGCCAGGCTCACTCTGGTAATCCAAACGCGATTACGTTTGCCCCGGCGGCTACTGCTACATACTGGGTTCCCTTGGCCGTGTAGGTCATCGGCGAGGCCTTCCACTCCGTATTGAGCTGCATGTGCCAGAGAGGCGCGCCCGTGCCGGCGTCCACCGCCGCGAAGGCGCCCGAATCGTCGCAATAGAAGAGCAGTCCAGACGCAGTCGCCAGCACGCCGCCCCAGCTTTCGCCTTCACGGGTTTGCGGGATTTCCCAGGTGATCTTACCGGTTTCGAGATCGAGCGCGCGCAGGTATTGACGGGGCCGGTCGCCGGGGGCTTCGCGCGCGCCGCCGCCATAATACGATTCGCCGGCTTTCCAGACCGCCGACGATTTCGAGAAGACGCTGCACTTCTCCAGCGCCATCAGATAGAACAGGCGCTTGCCCGGATCGAACGCCGTGGACATCNNGCGCCATCCATGGATGGGCAGGCGCGCGCGCCGGCCGGCGTCGGCTCACTCGCCGATGTTAGTCCGTGCACGAAGGGCGAGGCGCCCAGGAACTCGCCGTTGGTGCGGTCGAGAACGTAGAAGAATCCGTTGCGATTCGCTTGCAGCAGCAGCTTCCGTGCGCGGCCGCCGTACCGCGCATTCACTAGCATCGGTGTTTCGGTGGCATCCCAATCGT
>PKYZ01000071.1 GCA_003132865.1 Bryobacterales bacterium | reverse complement strand
CGGTATCCTCGCGTTCGAGGCGCTGTGCCCGGTCGTGGCCGGTAGCGTGGCGCGAAGCTCCTGAGGCAAACTGGATCAGGTTTATTCCCCAATAGACCAATCCCATTTTGAATCAGGAGCTATCGCATGACACCGCTACGAAAACGAATGATCGAAGACATGCAACTGCGCAATCTGGCGCCCCAGACGCAGAGAAGTTATCTGCATCACATCGCCGGTCTGGCGCGGTTTTTCCAGATCAGCCCGGAACATCTGAATCTGGAGGATATCCGCCAGTATCAAGTCTACCTGGCCAACCACTGCCGCTACTCCGCAGATTCGGTCAACCAGTTTCTTTCCGCCGCCAAGTTGCTTTACGGCGTCACCCTGGAGGCGCCCTTCGACACGGGATGCCTGCTGCGCGCCCGCATTCCCAAAAACGCCCGCATCATTCTCAGCCAGCAGGAAGTGGCCCGTTTCTTCGACCACGTCCCCAGTATTCGCTACCGCGCCGCGCTCATGGTGGCTTACGGCGCCGGCCTGCGCGTCTCCGAGGTGGTGGCCCTCAAGGTTGAGGACATCGACTCGCAACGCATGCTGCTCCGCGTCCAAAAGGGCAAGGGTCAGCGCGATCGTTACGCCATGCTGTCTCCGCGCCTGCGGGAAGTCTTGCGTGCCTGGTATCGCGCCGCGCCTCCCACCGATTGGCGGTTTCCCGGCTGGCGCGTCAACCGCCACCTGACACCGGCTTCCTTGCAGTGTGCCTGCCACGATGCTGCCCAACAGGCCGGCCTGCGCCAGCGCATCGCCGTCCACACGCTCCGGCATAGCTTTGCCACCCACCTGTTAGAGAACGGCACCGATATCCGCGTCATCCAGGTGCTGCTCGGGCATCGCTCGATCGATACCACCGCGCATTACACCCAGGTATCGACGCGCGTCATCAGCGGCACCGAAAGCCCCCTGGATCACCTGGAGGCCCGCAAGAAGCTCGGCCGCCGGCCCAGAACCAAGGCCCGCACCGCATCCTAACCCCGCGCTATGCCTGGGCCGACTCCCGAGTTGGCCGACATCTTTCGACAATATGGCGCGGCCTACCGGCAGACGCATGCCTTGCCCCTGCATCAGCACCGCCTGATGCAGGCCATCGTGAACTGCCGTACGGCCGCGCTAGGTGGCGCTGTCGAATGGTGCGACCACTGCCAAAATACGCGCATCGTGTATCGCTCCTGCCGGGACCGGCATTGTCCTAAGTGCCAGGGTCTGGCACGCGAACGCTGGATCCAGCAGCGCCTCGCCGAACTGCTGCCGGTGGAGTACTTCCACGTGATCTTCACCGTGCCGGAACAGATTGCCGCGATCGCTTTCTACAACAAAGTGGTCGTCTATCAGATCCTGTTCCGCACCGTCGCGGCAACCCTGCTCACCATTGCCCGCGACCCCCAGCACCTGGGCGCCGAGATTGGTTTCTTCGCCGTGCTGCACACCTGGGGGCAGAACTTGCATCTGCATCCCCACCTGCACTGCGTGGTTCCCGGCGGCGGCCTCTCACCCGACGGTGAGTGGAAGGCTTGCCTGCCGGGATTCTTTCTCCCAGTGCGCGTGCGCAGCCGCTTATTCCGCCGCCTCTTTCTGGAGGCTCCCGAAAAAGCTTATGCCGACGGCCAACTCCAGTTCTTCTCCGATCTGGAGCCCTTGCGGGACCCCTCTGCCTTCGCTCAATTTCTGGCGCCTGTCCGCCAAACCGAATGGGTGGTTTACGCCAAGCCACCCTTCGGCGGACCGCCCCAGGTGATCGAGTATCTCGGCCGCTACACCCATCGCGTGGCCATCTCCAACCAGCGTCTGGTAGCGCTGCCAGACGGCCAAGTTTCGTTTCGCTGGAAAGACTACCGGCACCCGGAACAGCCCAAGGTAACGACGGTCTCCGCCGAGGAGTTCATCCGCCGTTTCCTGCTGCATGCGCTGCCGCCCGGCTTTCAGCGCATCCGCTACTTCGGCTTGCTCGCCAACTGCCAGCGGGCCGGTAAGCTGCAGCTCTGCCGGCAACAGCTAGCGGCTCCCACCGCGGACCTGCTTCCCGTGCCCAAGGATTACCGGGATTTTTATGCGGCCCTCACCGCCAAAAACCTGCGGCTTTGTCCCGAGTGCGGGATAGGAACCATGATCCGCATCGAGATTCTGCCGCCCTGTCACTGCCTCCGGATGGATAGCTCATGACCTTCCCCGCTTCCGTGACCAGGGCCCTCGCGCTGCCTTCCCGGCAGGGCTCGCCGGAAGTGTGCGCCCACTCGCCAACCACTCCTCTGGCAGCCGGCCGGCACACTACCTGGGCGCTCCCACGTACCGCATGTGCGCATTTTGCAGCAGCCCGGCAATGCCCCAAACCATCCCGCCGCGACCCGCCGCCAGCTTTTCCCACCCCGCAGTTGCCGCCTCCGCCAAACAAAACCCAATAAAGAACCAGCACTGGGCTGCGGTTTAGTTCACCGATCGGTTTCATCAGCTTGCGGCCCGAACAGAAGTTCGCTCTTGCAACAACGCAGGCCGCAAGCTGAA
>PKYZ01000393.1 GCA_003132865.1 Bryobacterales bacterium | reverse complement strand
ATCCGGTCGCCGGGTCTTCGCCCTCGGGAAAGATTCCTCGACCCTGAATTGTTCCGTTCTTTTCCCGGCCCGCAAGGGTGTAGCTGTAGAACATAGCGTCTGGATCAACGCGCTCGAGCCAAGGAAGAGCCCTCGTCCAATCGATGGAGATTTTCGAGATCGCATCACGCGACTTCAGTGGAACGAGCACATAGGGCAGGCCTGTGGAGACCAGCTGAATTGGCAGGCTGGTATCGATATCGCCCGACTGGAGTCCGAGCAACGGCGCAACCGCGGAAGGATCGTGTGCAGAGGAAAACTGCGGGTCGGGCTGCTCCATTTCGCCGTAAAGCAAGCCATCGGCTTCCTGCCTGAACGTGACCGGCACTTGCCCCACATTCAATGCCAGACGGACCACTTTGCGAAGCGGCAGGTTTCGTTTTTTCCAGAGAGCCTGCAACGCCATAGCCGTTCCGAGCGAAGGGTGGCCAGCAAAGGGCACCTCCTTCGTTGGCAGGAAGATCCGGACGCGAATCCCCTCCTTATCTTCCACGCGGGGCTCACGCGGAATGACGAAGGTTGTCTCTTGTTGGTGTATCTCCCGGGTGATCGCCTGCATCTCCTCATCGCTTAAGCCGCGGGCATCGGGGAAGACAACGAGCGGATTGCCGGCGAGACGGACCTTTGAAAATACATCCCACTGCACGAAAGGGAAGCGGCGCGAATGTTTCGTGTCCCCTCTGGCAAAATCTGCCGCAAGCAACGCGGCGATGGAACGCAGGATTGTTCTTCGGCTTGCTGTGTGCATGGGTTAGCAACAGAATACCAGGGTTTCTCGACGGGGACAGTCCGAATTGAGCAACTCGATTCTCGAGCGCAGGGTTGAGATGTGCGCCTCCGTCGTCACGCACCAGGAAGCTGGCCAAAAACGGCGTTGGGGGAAGCGTCGTCCGCGCTCCGAGTGGATAATCGCCCATCAGGAAGTTGGCACGCATAGTGGGCCAGCGCCGATTTGTTTTGGGGATGGTGGTCGGATAATAGAGTTCGAGTCCACGCCGGGGTCACAGTCAGGTGGGGCCAATTCGGAAGAAACGCCTGAAACGCCCGTAATGAAATCAATCAGATAGCGTGAGGTCGAGAAGTTTCAATTGGCTCCCCAGGTATGTCTTTGCGCATCGCCCATCGGTTAACAGGGTCGCAGGACAAACCGATCCGAGACTCCTATATATGCTGCGGGCCGCCGGTCAGCTTGGTATCGGGGCGGTACCGTCTCCAGGAATGACCGACACGTGGCTTTCTGTAAATCAACTCGGGCCCGTCGCGTTCCCGGCGCGGCAACCTGGCAGTCTAGCTGCGATCACGCGCGGTCGCACCGATGGTCGGCCGCTGCTAAATGTAACATGCGGGTGGAGAGTTGGGGCCGCCTTTCAAGGGTGTTCTTGAGGCACGTCAAAACGGCACCCGTCTCCTGAATTGCAGTAGCCCGCTGCGGGCCGGCCTGAAACCTTGTCCACGCTGGCTGCGCCGAGGAGGACGTGCGCCACCGGAGCGCGTCCCTGGGCAAGACTAGCGGCCCGGAGCCGAGCCGCGCCACGTTTTCGGCCCCAAAGCAAGGTACTTGGCCGTCACTGCTTGGGTCTCGCCAGGCGCAAGGAGCCCATATTATGCCCATTTTTCGCGGTTTTCGTCCGCCCGGCGTTCGGCGGAGTGCCGCTTTCCTCAGTTGCGTGCAACCGCCGGAGCATTGAAGGCGCAGCGCTCAAGAAGGGCAACGAGGCGGCCGTCCGATCGAAACGCGTCCCACTTGGAATCCACGCCAATCAGCACCAGATGCACGTCGTGCGCTTCGAAGGCGCGATCGAGCCATTGAAAGGCAGCGTCCCTTTCGCCGAGCCCGGCGTGGATGAGCGCGGTCGCGTACGGCGGCACATACCGTTCGCGAGATACTTCCTCCAATGTGTTCAATACTTCGCGCGCTTCACCGCCGCGGCCGAGCTTCGCGAGCACGTAACCTCTCAGTCCGATCACCTTGCTATTGCCGTTGCAGAGCGGCGCGGCTTGACGCAGCGCATCCAACGCAGCCTCGTTCTCCCCCGCCTGCTCGTGGGCCAGCGCGAGCTGGTAATAGGCAACCCAAAAATGCGGATCGAGGCTGCGGGCTTGACCCGCGAAACGAATCGCTGCTTGAGAATCGCGGGCATTGAAGGCAACCTGGGCGGAAAGCACGTGGTGCGTCGCATCGAACGGATCCAGCTCACGGGCCCTGCGCGCAGCTTCCTGACCTTCTTCGTTCCGTCCCATATGAGAGAGCGCAATTCCGAGAAGGCGTTGCGCCTGGGAATAGCTCGGATCCAGGTCCAAGGCTTTGCGGAGGGCACTTTCCGCGGCACACCAGTCCCAGTCCAGCCAGAACTTGAGCATGCCCAGCGAGGTCTGAACCTCAGCCAGGCCGGGCCCTCCGGCGACCGCGTGAGCGCTTGCCTCCCGGCTGCGCGGCCAAAGCTGCAAGGGAGGTGCGTCACCGCTGATCGGACCGGATGCCCAGGCAGTGGCCAGACCCGACCAAGCTAATGCGTAGCCGGGGTCCAACTCCGTTGCGCGAGTAAAGAACTCGACCGCACGCCGGGTGGCTGGAGCCGAGAGTTGATTCCAGAAGTAGCGGCCCCGGAGGTAAAGGTCGTAAGCCTCCGCATGGCGCGTCTGGCGGCCCGCGAGCGCCACCACGAGATCGGGGGACAGCCGGAGCCGCACCTGCTCGGCAATAGCGCCACTGAGCTCGCGCTGAAAATCCAATACGCTTCCCGGTTCGCTGTCGTAAGACGCCGACCAGATCTGAACCTGGTCGTGCGCGCGGATCAGCTTGGAAATGATGCGCAGGCGGCCGTTCTCGCCGCGAAGGGAGCTCTCGACCAAAAACCTGGCGCCCAGCTCGCGGCCGATATCGGCCAGCAATTTCGTTGTGCGTTTGTACGCCATCACCGAAGTGCGGCCAATCACGCTCAAGTGTTCGGGGTCAACGTGGCCGAGAGCAGCGATGACCTCCTCGGTGAGGCCGTCGGCCATATATTCGAGCTCAGGGTCGGCGCCGAGATTTTCGAACGGCAATACGGCCAGCCTGACCGGCAACGCAGCTTCGTGGCCCGCGGCCCCCAGAATTTCGACCCGCGCCAGGAAACGATAGCCCCGCTTGGGCACGGTCTCGATGAAACTCGACTCCCCGGTTCCCTCGCGCAACGCTTTGCGGACGTGGGAAATGGCGTGCGCCAGCGCGACCTCTTCCACGAAGCTGTCCGGCCAAACCCGTTTCAAGAATTCGTCTTTTTCCAACCGGCGCCCCTGGCTTTCCACCAGCAGCAAAAGCGTGTCGAACATTTTGGGCGCGAGGGGAACGGGGTTGTCATCGCATAGCAACTGTCTGTCTCCCGGACGAAGGCAGAAACGGCCGAATTTGTAGGCAACCTGCTGCGGGTTGGACATGCGACCTCGCGCTTTAGAAAACCCAGTGTACCGCACAGTCAAATCTCAGTCAGAAAACTCCAAGATTCCTCAAGGACTTCCAAGCCAAGCTATGGCACGATTGGACAGCAAGATCGGCGCCGCCAATAGCGCGGCGCGATCGCAAAAGGAGAAGTGACAAATGAGACTGGGAACAAAGCTGTTTAGCGCGAGAGCGGGAGCCATGCTGGCCTTCTGCGGCGCAATCTTTTTCGGTTCGGGACTGCGCGCCGAGCCTCAATCCGGTATAGCTTCGAATGTGGGTAACGGGAGCGGGTCCGCACCGCTCGTTGGCACGTGGCGCGTGACAGTTTCGTTTGTGGACTGTTCCACCCGCGCACCAATTGGGAGCCCGTTCTATTCGATCTTGTCGTTCGCGGCCGGTGGAACAATGGGCGGGGCAACAGCAAATCCCCTGTTCCTGGCGGGTCAGCGCAGCCCCGACTTCGGGATCTGGCGCCGGACGGACTGGAAGACGTATGCGGCAGTCGATGAAGCGCTCATCATATTCACCGGCGGTCCATTCACTGCGGGGGTCCAGACCCTTACGCACAACATCACACTCTCGCAGGATGGCAACACGTTTACCGACGACGCAACCAACCAGTTCGCCGACTTCAGCGGAAATCCGGTTTTTCCTCCGGCCGGCTGCTCCTCGGCTGCCGGGACGCGCGTCCAGTAGGAGTATCATTCCAGTAGTGACCGGAGGTAAGCGTTTTGAACTCCCGCCTATTCGGGTGCCTGATTTTTCTGGGATTCAGGGGAGGAGCCGTCATGGCGGACGGCCTTCCCAAACGGCTGGTGGCGGATTACGGTTACTGGAGCAGGACACAGAATCCGCCCTATAGCTCGGCCCAGATTCCGTTTCGCAAGATGACTCACCTGAATCACGCGGGGGTCAGCTTTAATTCGGATGGCAGTTCTCTCGGTCCCCCAGGTAGGACTCGAACCTACCGGGGCTATCAACCCAGAGCTTTCAGAATAGCGTCTGTATCGTACACGCACCCGCCCCACGTGCCCCCGCTCGCCTGCTGCAGCGCAGCCCACAGCCGGGTCTCGGGAGGCAGAGCCGGGTCTGGCGCCAGGTCGGGCCGCGAGGGCCGCGCGGCCAGCACCCGCTCGCCCTCCACCGCGCCGAACAAATCCGCGCCGTGCCCGACCAGGTTCACGGAGCCTTCCAGGTTCACCCGGTCCACCACGATCTCGATGACGTCTCCGTCGAGCACCTTGCCGATGGGCCCGCCGGCCAGCGCTTCGGGCGAGATGTGTCCGATGCAGGCGCCCGTGGAAACGCCGCTGAACCGCGCGTCGGTGAGCACGGCCACGTGCTTGCCGAAATCCAGGTACTTCAGCGCCGAAGTGATCTGGTAGGTCTCCTCCATGCCGGAGCCCAGCGGGCCACGGCAGATCAGCACTATGACATCGCCGGCATGCACGCGGTCCGGCCCCTGGCTCTTGATGGCGGCGATGGCGGCGGCTTCGGTGCGGAACACGCGCGCCGGGCCGGTCTTGCGGTAGACGCCATCGGGACCCACCACGCTGGGGTCGATGGCGGTGCTCTTGATCACCGAGCCTTCCGGCGCCAGATTGCCGTGCGGAAAGGTGACCGTGGAAGTGAGGCCGGCGCGGGCGGCGCGGGCCGGGTCCATAATTACATCGTCCGGATCGATGCCGTCGCGCTCCTGCAAGATGCGGCGCAGCTCGGCGCGGCGCGCGGAAGATTCCCACCAGTCGAGTGTCGCGTCCAGCGTCTCGCCGCTGACCGTGAGGACACCCGTATCGAGCAGGCCGGCGCGCCGCAAGTGCAGCATCACTTCCGGGACTCCGCCCGCTAGGAAGACTTGCACGGTCGCGAACGAGCGCGGGCCGTTCGGTAGCGCATCTACCAGGCGCGCCACGCGCCGGTTGGTGGCAGTCCAATCGGCGGCAGTGGGGCGCCGCAGACCCGCGGCGTGCGCCACGGCTGGCAGATGCAGGATCAGGTTGGTGGAACCCCCGAAAGCGGCATGCACGACCATGGCGTTGCGCACGGAGGCATCCGTTAGAATGTCGCGCATCTTCAGGCCGCGGGCCTCCAGCGCGAGCGCGGCGCGCGCCGAGCGGCGCGCCATATCCAGCCAGATGGGATGTCCGGAGGGCGAAAGCGCCGAGTGCGGAAGCGACATCCCCAGCGCTTCGGCGACTACTTGCGAAGTGGCCGCGGTGCCCAGAAACTGGCAGCCGCCGCCGGGAGTCGCGCAGGCGCGGCAGAGATTCTCGGCGGCTGCCTCCAGCGTAATTTGGTTATGCGCGAAGCGCGCGCCCACGCTCTGCACACGCGCGGCATCTTCGCCCTCCTCCGCCAGCAGCGTGACGCCGCCGGGCGCCAGGACGCAGGGCAGATCGTGCATGGAAGCCAGCGCCATCATCATGGCCGGCAGGCCTTTGTCGCAGGTGGCCACCCCGATGACGCCGCGCCTCGTAGGCAGCGAGCGGATCAGGCGGCGGAAGACGTTGGCCGCGTCGTTCCGGTAAGGCAGGCTGTCGAACATGCCGGTGGTGCCTTGCGTGCGGCCGTCGCAGGGGTCCGTGCAATAGGCCGCGAAAGGGATGGCGCCCAGCGTCTTGAGCTCCCGCGCAGCCGCTTCCATCATCAGGCCGACTTCCCAGTGCCCGGTGTGATAGCCCAGCGCGATGGGCGCGCCCGCGCCGTCGCGGATACCGCCGTGCGTGCTGAGGATCAGGATTTCCTTGCCGCCCAGAGCGCGCGGGTCCCAACCCATGCCGGCGTTCTGGCTCCATCCGAACAAGTCGCCGGAGGGGCGCGTGAGCAGCATCTCGGGCGTCAAGGGAAGTGCGCCAGGAGGGCCGGGCGCCGTGGAGCGCACATCGTAGAGCGATGGGTCACCGGAATCGAGAATCTGGTTGTGTGCCATTTCGCCAGGTCTGCCGACTGGAACAATTATTCCACGGACCGACCCCTCTTTAGCGGGGCGCCACTTGGCGGTGACAGATCTCGGTGCCTTCCCGCGCAACTGAAAACAAACGCCAAACGCCAATCGGTTCGCCGAATCCTTAACGCCGCCGTGCTATCCTCACGTCAGTAAGAAGGGTCTTCCGCACCTCAACCTTTGGGCCATCCTCGCGTGAGGCTCTGTCACCCGCGCTATTTGGAAACTGAATATCGAGCCGCCCGAAACGGCTCTCGCACTGATGCGTTCTCGATCCGGGCTGCGCCAAACGCTGGCGTAGCCCGGATCGCTGATGTTAATGCGTTTTCAAAGAAGTGGAAAAATTTGGACAGCAAGGCGAACGAGAAGCAGGCTCAAGGGGCCTACTTCCCGGTGAAAAGCCGTTTAATCCAAGACTTCCTTCGTAGGTTGGCTTGTGGAAGGAAGCAGATTGGGCCATATGGGTTCGAGGTAACTACATACTCATTGGGCGGGCTGAATGCGACGGCTGTATGTGCTTCGGGGCCGTCCTCACCGTCGAGAACGAACTTATAAACCAACTCGACTCTTCCGCTACACTGCGGATCGAATCGGGTGCGACTCAGGATGGACTCGATTTCTTTGGTCAGGATTTCCGTTCCCGTCAAGGACTGTATCAAAAGGTCGTCCATCCTGTCCGATCTGAAAATTCACCGTCACGACGCCGTAGAGACGAGCCGCTCTTGCCAGCGGAGGGTAATAGGTCGGCTTTTCGACCATCGCAAGGCAGATTGGCAACTGCGCTTGGATTTGGGCGAATGTTCCAGACGACAGCAGAACGCCCAATACCAGGGCTCGGATGCTGTCCCTCACGAGTCATAGTATACACCGGCACTGCAATGAACAACATTACCCAAACGATATTGTTCTTTATTTGTTCGTCTATCATTCGCCTTTTGGACGCCGGACGGTCGTAACCACCTCTGCCCTCGCAGCGTTGGCCGAAACCAGGCACTGCCTAATGTCGACTCACTGATTCCAAATGTTAAAATGGGTTTGTTCGGACAGATTTGTGCCCAGTCCCCAATGCACAATTCTGCACAATTCCGCACAATTGCGCACAAACCAACCAACCGGGGCACCCTCCGGGCCCTGCCGCGAGCAATGCTCGCCTATCGGCGCGGTCCTACAGCCAATCTAGCTCCGCATAGCGCTCGCCGGTCAGATGCAGGAACAACTGCTCCAGCGTGCGGAATTCTTTTCCGTCGTGCGAAATCGTGCCATCGCGGTCGAGCGCGCCGATGTCTCCCTGCCACACCAGCTTGCCGGGCTTGGTGATAATGGCCACCTGCGAGCAGAGGCGCTCCACGGTCTCGAGCACGTGCGTGGTGAGGAAGACCGTGCGGCCCTGCCCGGTGATCTTGTGCAGCCACTGCTTGATGGAGGCCACACCGGCCGGATCGATGCTCTCGAACGGCTCGTCCAGAAACAGCAGGTCCGGCCCATGAATCACCGCGGCCGCGAAGGCCACGCGCTTGCGCATCCCGGCGCTGAATTCCGACAGCCGCTTCTTGCCCGTGCCGCCGAGTTCCATGGCGTCCAGCAGCTCGCTCACGCGGCGGCGCGCCGTCTCTTCATCCAGACCGAACATGCGGGCTTGAAAAAACAGGAACTCGTGCGCGTAGAGCGCGTCGAACAGCCCGAGCGATTCCGGCATCACGCCCATGCGCCGTTTCAGCGCCACGGCCCCGTCGTGGAACGGCTCGCCCAGAATCCGGATCTCGCCGGCATTGGGGTCGAGCAGTCCGGTCAGACAGCCGATGGTGGTGCTCTTCCCCGAGCCGTTCGGTCCCAGGAAGCCGAACATGGTTCCGCCCGGCACCGTCAGGGAGAGATTCTCGACGGCCACGGTCTCCCCGTACTTCTTGGTCAAATTGGCGACTTGGATGGCTGGAGTCACTGGTTAGTTCCGTCCTTCAAGGGCGTTCAAGAGGCGTTCTCTGCGGCTTACAAACACGGCCGCCCCCCGCCGCAGGGAGTAAGAATAAAAAACGATGGCCAGCGCCGCCGCCGGAATCGACACCCACCAGTAGCTCAGCACGGCGGCTGGGCGGGCCATCTGGTCCAAAGCAACCACACCGAAGATGCACGCGAGCAAGCCGCCAATGAGCAACACGTTGGCGCTCAACGAGAGCTGGTTGCCGAAGGTAGTTTCGAAGTTCGTGGGCCGCGGCGCGAGCAGCGAGGTCCAGATCGACAGCCCGTTGAACAGGCACAGTCCGCCCACGCCGCTCGCCAGCAGCATCGGGGTCATGCGCGCGTCGAACGGGACGGGCGCGAAGAGCACCCACAGAACCAGCCCGGCAGCCACTAATGTGCCGCCGACAAACAGCGCCGTGAAGCTCGATGCGCGCAGGATCGCGCCAGGCTCTACCGGCAGCAGGAAGTAGCGCCGGAAACCGGAGGCATCGAAGCCGAACTGGTTGGTGGACATCACTGCTGTGCCCAGGAATCCGGCGACCGCGAAAGCGCCCAGCGCACGCACGAAATAATGGAGCGGCCCGCCCGACGTGGGGTTGCGGAAGGTGAGGAATCCGAGCAACGGAATCGCGGCGATGTAGTTGAAGCGCACCTTGTTGGAACGTACGTAGTAGCGCAGCGTTCTGCCGATCAGTGGCGCCATGGCGGGTCCGAAAATGGACGCGATGCGCTCGTAGCGATCGTCCCACGAGACCGCTGCGGCCGCCGCGCTGCGCGGACGCGCGGCTTGCTTTTCAATCGCCGCCAGCGCCACCAGCAACGCTGCGATCCATACGGCCATCAGGCCGAAATTGGAGAGCAGTCCGGTGCCCGCATTCGCCATCAGCGCCGCGGCGGCGAACGGCGGCGTGTAGCCGAGCACGGCCATCATACCCGCCTTGGCGCCATGCGCGTTTGCCAGCCTGGGGATCAGCAATCCCGGCAGCATCAACGCGCATATGAGCATCACGAACAGGATCGCCGTACCGCCCCTGACGTGCGAGAGCCATTCGATCAGCGTGGCCAGCACGCGCGCCAGCAGGTAGTCCGTAATCAACAGCAGCAGGACCGCAACGGCGCCCAGCCAGAAGCTGCCCGCGCCAAACACGTACATGCCGGTGGAAAGGCCCAGGTCGAGGCCCAACACGAAAATCCAGACCGGCTCCAGGATGCCGGTCAGGTGGCGAGCCGCCAGCCGGTCGCCGGCGTTGAGCGCATAGCGCCGCAATGCCGCGTCGGTGAAGGCCGTATTGATGCCGAACCCGGTGACCACGGATGCGACGAGGGCATTCAGAAACAGGCCGCCCAGCACCGCCTGCGCGACCTTTTCCGCCTGGCCCGAGCGCACCGCGATCATGGCAGCGCCGTAGCCTCCGGCAGTCATCAGGAGCAGAATAAGGAGGGCGAACAGGTAGCCTACGAGGAACAAGGCGATTCTGCCGTTCCGCGTGCGAGTTTGGGCCCACAGCAGCTTGTAGCGTAGGCCTACCAGGCGGAGGATCAGTGGCGCGTTCATAAACTGGACCTCCATTTTACGTATATTGGAGAGTGGATATGAAAGCCAGCGTGGACCAGGGTAAGCAAAAGGCGCGCATCACGCCCGTTGCTGGGGAAAAAAGAAAGGGGAGTCTCCGCTACCATCCTGCGTTCGGGATGTGGAAAGACCGGGCCGATCTGAAGAATGTGCCCGCCTACGTCCGGCAGTTACGGGGCGGGCGGTTCGATGATCTTTGATGCCGACGTACTAATCTGGTTCCTGCGGGGAGACGGCGCGGCGGCGCGGCTCATCGAGTCGCAGTCCGACCGCGCCATTTCGATGATTTCCGCCATGGAACTTCTGCAAGGCGCGCGGTCGCGGGCCGAGATCAAAACGATTCACCAATTCATCCAGCAGAGCGACATACGTCTAGTTCCGGTTAACGAGTCCATCAGTCACGTGGCTCTCAGCTTAATCGAAGCGCACGCGCTTGCAGCGGGGTTGCGAGTCGCGGATGCGCTGATTGCCGCCACCGCTCGGGAGGGGGCCCTGCCGCTCGCGACCGGCAATGCGCGCCACTTCAAGGCAATCGCCGGGCTGGAAGTGAAAGCGTTCCGGCCGGAGGCGGGGTGAATCTATGGGCCGCATTCGCGTTCTTCCGGATCAGGTAGCCAACAAGATCGCGGCGGGCGAGGTGGTGGAGCGGCCCGCCTCCGTAGTGAAAGAGCTGCTGGAAAACGCGCTGGACGCCGGCTCGACCGAGCTGCGCGTGGAGGTCGAGAGCGGCGGCCGGCGGCTCATCCGCATCGCGGACGATGGCTGCGGCATGCTGCGCGACGACGCCCTGCTGGCCTTCGAGCGGCACGCCACCAGCAAGCTGCGCGACGTGAAGGATCTGCTCTCCATCTCGACGCTGGGCTTTCGCGGCGAGGCGCTGCCATCCATCGCCTCGGTGTCGCGCCTGCTGCTGGAGACGCGCTCGGCGGACGAGACCACCGGCACGCGTGTGGAGATCGCGGGCGGCAAAATGCTCCATTGCGACGAAGTGGCGTTGGCGCGGGGCACGGCCGTCACGGTGCGCGACCTGTTCTTCAACGTTCCGGCGCGCAAGAAGTTTCTGCGCTCCGATCAGACCGAGCTGGCGCACATTGCGTCGCTGGTGACGCATTATAGCCTGGCGCATCCGGAGAAGACGTTCCGGCTCTCGAGCGGTGCGGGCGAGCTGCTGGCCGTGACGCCGGTGGGCACGTTGCGCGAGCGCGTCTTCCAGGTGTTCGGCGGCCAGACGCTGGAGGAGTTGGTGGATCTGGGCACGCGCGAACAGCGGCTGGAGCTGCCGCCGCAATATGTGCCGCCTTCGGAAGCCATCGCGGAATTCCGGCGCGAGCCGGAGGAGCCTTCCAGCAAGACGTTCCGGCTGACGGGCTTCGTGTCGCGCCCGCAGGTACAGAAGGGCAACCGCAACTCGATTTTCATCTTCGTGAATCAGCGGCTGATTCGCGACCGCCTGCTGCTGCACGCGATTTCCTCGGCGTATTACAACCTGATGCCGCCCGCCGCGTTTCCGTTCGCGTTACTGTTTCTGGAGTGCGATTGCGATGAGGTGGATGTGAATGTGCATCCGTCGAAGACGGAGGTGCGCTTCCGGCACCAATCGTTCGTACACGATTTCGTGCGGGACGCGATTCGCGAGCGGCTGATCGAGACGCGGCCGGCGCCCGCATTTTCGCCGGCGGCCAGCGCGCAACCGGGGGCGCGCATGCCCTACTCGGAGTTCTCGCAGATGCTGGAGAACGAGCCCGCAGTGGGACAGGCCTCCGGGCCTGTCCTGGACGAAGTGGGCGAGGCAGTGGTTCAGGCTTCCCAGCCTGTCCAGGGTTCTCCCCTGCCCGATTTCGCGCTACGCCCGGCGGCGGGACCCGCGCCGCGTCTGGATTTCGGCGGCCCAGCCATCGCGCTGGCGGACGCGCCGCCCTCGGCGGGGCGGCTGCGCATGCCCGAGACGCATGGCGCGTTCCCGCTCGATGCGCTGCCCGTTTCGGACGCGTCGTTGGGGGCGCTGTCTGATTTGCGGCCGCTGGGCCAACTCCACGAGAGCTTCATCATCGCGGCCGGGCGGAGCGGCCTCTGGATTATCGACCAGCACGTGGCGCACGAGCGCATTCTGTTTGAACGTGTGTTGAAGCAGCGCGCGGCGGGCAATGTGGAGACGCAGCGCCTGCTGATGCCCCTCATCGTGCAACTGACTCCGGGGCAGCAGATCGAATACGCGCGCATCGCCGATGAGTTGAACGCCATTGGGTTCGAGAGCGAGCCGTTCGGCAATCGCACGATTGCGGTGACGGCGGCTCCGGCCGCGGTGGGGCCGGCGGACCTGGAAAAGGTGCTCGGCGAGATTCTGGAAACGGCCGAGGCCGAGTTTCGCGGCCTGTCGCTAGAGGATGTGCGGCGCTCCATCGCGGCTTCCATCGCCTGCCACGCCGCGATCAAGATCAACACGCGCCTCGATCACGCCAAAATGGAGTGGCTGCTGCGGGCGGTGGCGGCCACAGATTGCCCGATGAGTTGTCCGCATGGGCGGCCGATTGCGCTGCAGTATTCCATGCGGGAAATTTTGAAGGCGTTTCACCGGATTTGATGCTCTAAGATCCAGTCCGCCGCGCCGGGCAGGCTATCCACCCGGGCATCGGGCGTGTGCTCGGGCGGGCGCTCGTCGTAGCCGCGGTCGATCCGGATGGTGCGGCAACCCGCAGCGGCGCCCGCATCGATGTCGCGCCAGCGATCGCCGATCATAAAGCTTTGGGCCAAATCGATTCCGTGCTCCGCGGCGGCCTGGAGCAGCATGCCGGGCAGGGGCTTGCGGCAATCACAGGCGTCCCGGTCGTCGTGATAACAGACGAAGCAGGCGTCTAACGGCAGGGCGGCTCGCAGGGTGGCGTGCATTCGCTCGACGTCTTCGCGGCGGGTGATGCCGCGCGCCACATCCGGCTGATTCGTCACCATCACCAACAGGAATCCGGCTGCCTTCAACCGCGCCAGGACGGCGGGCGCATCCGCATCGATTTCCATTTCGGCGGGAGTGACCGGCGCGTAGGCTTTGCCGTCGCGGACCAGCGCGCGCGTGAGCACGCCGTCGCGATCCAGGAAAACCGCCCGGCCGGAGGCCGCTACAGCAAGGTTCATCGCAGCGATTCCCAGCGCGTTTCGGAGGCTTTCAGCGCGGGATGCGAGACCAGCAGGTGCCAGACGACCGCCTGGAAGGCCTCGGCGTGGGGCGTGATGTGCGACGGGTTCACCGCCGGGACGATCACGCAGGCATCCGCCACTTGCGCGGTGTAGCCATCAGGGCGGCCGATGACGCCGCCAATGGCCGCGCCCACGGACTTCGCGTATTGCAACGCGGAAACCAAATTCGGGCTGACCTGTTTTTCGAGGTTGCCGCCGCCCACCGAAAACACGAGCACGCAATCCTCGGCGCGCAAGCGGCTGACGCGCAGCCACGATTCGAACACCGATGCCCAGCCTTCATCGTTGGTGCGGGCCGTCAACTCGGAGACGTTGTCCGTGGGGCAGTAGGCTTCCATGCCGCAGATCTTGCGAAAGTCGTTCACCGCATGCGAGGCGTTGGCCGCGCTGCCGCCCACGCCCAGGATGAACAGGCGTCCGCCGCGCGCGCGGGCGCCGGCCAGCAGTTGCGCCAGCTTTTCGATTACGCCCGCGTCCAGACGGCGCAGGACCTCGGCGGATTCGGCAATGTACTCTTCGGCGAAGCTCATGTGGGGCAGGACTCCAGTNNCGGGTCCTGGAGGCCCCGCGCAGACCTGGAGGTCTGCCCCACAATAAATGGTACTGATCTCATAGTTGTGATCCCGCCAGGTGGCGCGATAGCTCGGCGATCCCATCGAACGAGCCGATTTCGTAGAAGCGCTCGTGCACTTCAAACGCAGCCAATTGATTGCGGCGCAGCAGGTCGCGATAGAGGTCAGCGAGTTCGGCGAGATCGGCGTCTGACCCGCCCTCGAAAGCCGCGCGGCTGAAAACGCCCAGACCGTAATCGATGTGCTGCATGCGCGCCGTCCTGTTCTTCTTATCGTAGGCCAGTATGCGGCCTTCGGCGAACTCCACATTGCTCGAGTCCCAGCGGCCTTCGTTGCGATAAACGGTCATCAGGCCGGGCTGGCCTGCTGCGCGGAATGCGTCTGCCACATCGCGATACGAGCAAGGCAGGTACGAATCGCCATACACGACGAAGAACGCGTCGCCCAGCAGCGGCAAGGCGTTGCGCACGGCGCCAGCGGTTCCCAGCAGCGCGGGGCCGTCGAACGAGTAGTCGATCGCCATGCCGAAGCGCGTGCCATCGCCTGCATATTCGCGGATGCGCTCGCCGTGCTGTCCGATGCACAACACCACGCGTTCGATGCCGCACGCGCGCAGCAGCCGCAACTGGTGCGCCAGAAACGGTTCGCCATTGATTTCGACCAGCGCCTTGGGAATGCGCTCGGTCAGCGGATAGAGGCGCGTGCCCAGACCGCCCGCCAGAATCGCGACCGGCAGCACGGCGCTCACGATTGTGCCAGCACGGTGGTGCCCTGGAAATCGAAGCGCATCCGCACTTCGCGCAGTCCGGCGCCGCGCATGGCATGGCGTAGCCGCGTTTTGTCTTCGGTGTAGAGCATCAGGAATCCGCCGCCGCCCGCGCCGATCAACTTGCCGCCTAGCGCGCCGTTGCGCCGCGCCAGCTCGTAGTATTCGTCGATGTGCGCATTCGTCATGGATCGCGAGCGCGCCTTCTTGTGCTCCCAGTGCACGTGCATCAGCTCCGCAAAGCGCCGCAGATCGCCGCGCTCCAACGCCGTTTTGCTTTCGCAACCGAGCTGCTTGACCACGTGCAATTGCGAGATCATATCGGCATCGTGCTGGCGCGTGCGCGTGTCCTGTTCTTCGAGGATGGCCGAAGCGGAGCGCGTGAAGCCGGTGAAGAACAGCAGCAGGTTGTCTTCCAGGTTGGCCAGCGTTTCGCTTTCGAGCTGCAGCGGCGCAACATCCACGCGGTCGTCGGGCAGGAACTGGAAACAAGTGATGCCGCCGAACGAGGCGATGTACTGATCCTGCTTGCCCACGGGCTCGTGCAGCAAGTCGATTTCGATGCGGCAGGCCTGTTCGGCAAGGTCCTGGCGCGGGATCGGGTTCCTTTTCCAGGCGTGCAGCGCGCGCAGAAGGGCCACCGTGAAACTGCCCGAGGATCCTAGACCTGTGCCGGCCGGAATGTCCGACATGCTCACGATTTCCAGATACGGCTGCGGACCTACGTCCACCAGGCGCAGGGCTTCGCGCACAATAGGGTGCTTGACCTGGTCCACGGATTCGACCAATTCCATTTGGGAGTACTTGATGAGTAGCTCCTGGCTGAAGGTCTCGTGCAGCGTGATGTAGACGTATTTGTCGATCGCTGCCGAGATGACGAAGCCGGTATGCTCGCGGTAGTACGAGGGCAGGTCGGTGCCGCCGCCTCCGAGCGAGATGCGCAACGGGCTGCGTGTGATGATCATCTGGCGTTCTCCTGGTACACGCGCTCGACGACGCGCAAGGCGGCCTGTGCGTCGGCAATGCCCGGCTGCGGCTGGCGCTTCAGGCGGATATCTTCCAGGAACTCGGCGAATTCGGTTTCCCAGGAATTGTCGGCCATGGGGAATTCCCAGGCGGTGGTTTCCGGCGGTCCCATGGCCGGCTTCATCGCGTAGAAAGTCAGGCGCTCGGTGCCGTAGCTGCCGCCCAAGCCTGTGATTTCCAGCTTGCCGTCGCGCCCGCAGATCTCGAACGAGAGCAGGTTCTTCCATTCGGTCCAGCCTGCGTGCAGGAAGGCGATCTGGCCCGCGGCGGTTTCGAGCAGCAGGAAGGCGTTGTCTTCCACGGGCATTTTCCAAAAGAAGCTGGGCGTGCGGCCGGTGACGCGCGTGAAGTCGCCCAGGAACCAGCGCGCCAGGTCGATCAGGTGCACGCCCTGGTCGAGCAGTTCGCCGCCGCCCGAAAGGGCCGGATCGGCGCGCCATTCGCGCTCGTAACCGGGACGGCCGCCGTGGCCATAACGGCCGCGGATGAACAGCAGGGGACCGGCCGCGCCGGATTCGAAGATCGCGCGCGCTTTTTGGAATGCGCGGTGATACCGGTGATTGAAGCCGATGCGCACCAGCGCGCCCGTGCTGCGGGCGGCTTCGGCAACGGCGTCCAACTCGGCAGCGCGGCGCGCGCCGGGCTTTTCAATGAGCACGTGCTTTCCGGCGCTGGCGGCTTCGGCGGCGATGGGGGCGAGCATATCGTGCGTCGTGGCGACGATCACGATGTCGATTTCCGGCGACGCCGCGACGCCGCGCCAATCGGCGGAGGGCTCGGCGCCCGGATGCGCTGCTGCCAGCGCCTGCGCGCGCACGAGATCGAGATCGCAACAGATCGCCAAGCGGGCGCCCGCCAGCGATTGGGCGCGCTTGCTCCCCGTCAGGCCGCATCCGACGATGGCGATGTTGAGGGGCATGCGTAGTCCACCTGTTAGAATAACTGACTTGTGCGATGTCTCTCTAATCCTGCCCGCCTACAATGAGGCCGCCACTATCGCCTCCACCATCCGCGAGACAGGCTGCTATTTCCGGTCGCGCGGCTTGCGCTATGAAATTATCGTGGCCGCCGACGGCGGCGACGGCACCCGCGAGCTGGCCCTCGAAACCGCACGCCAGGGCGAGCCGGTGCGCGTGATCGGCAACCAGGAGCGCAGCGGGAAGGGCCGTGGCGTGCGCGAGGCGATGGCGCTGGCGCGCGGTAACATCGCCGGTTACGCGGACGCCGATAACAAAGTACCCATCGAAGAGTTCGATAAGTTCCGGCCCTGGCTGAGCCCATCGTTGAGCCAACGCTACGACGTGGCGATTGGCTCGCGCTCCATGCAGGAGTCGCAAATCGAGTGTCGGCAGCCGCTCTACCGGCAGTTGGGCGGCAAGGGCTTCGGGTTGTTCATGCATGCGGTGGTGGGCCTCGAGGGAATTACCGACACGCAATGCGGCTTCAAGTTTTTCACGCGCGCGGCGGCGCGGGAGATTTTCAGCCGGCAACAAATCGACGGATATATGTTTGATGTGGAGATCCTGGTGCTGGCTCGCCGGCTGGGCTATGGCATTCAGCAGGTGCCCATCCGCTGGCGCGACGATGGCGACAGCCGCCTGGCGCTGGTGAGCGGGAATCTGCGGAATGCGATCGACATTTTCCGCATCCGGGCGGGCGCGGGCCGCGTGCCCGGGCCAGGGGGCGGGGGCCAGGGGCCGGGGTTTTGACGTGAGAATTCTGGTAACCGGCGCGGCCGGCTTCATCGGCAGTAACCTCGTTGATCGTCTGCTCGCCGACGGACATGAGGTCACCGGTTTCGACAATTTCTCAACGGGGCAAGTCGAGTTTCTGGGCGCCGCCTTGTGTTCGCCGCACTTCCGCCTGGCACACGGCGACCTGCTCGATACCGGTTCGCTCGACCGCGCCATGGAGGACGCCGAGTTCGTATTTCATATGGCCGCCAATGCCGACGTCCGCTTCGGCACCGAGCATCCGCGCAAGGACCTGGAGCAGAACACCATCGGCACGGCGAACGTGCTGGAGGCCATGCGGGCAAGCGGCGTGCGGCGCATCGCGTTCCCTTCTACAGGCTCGGTCTATGGCGAGCCGGCCATTTTCCCCACGCCCGAGGACGCGCCGTTCCCGGTGCAGACCTCGCTATACGCCGCGTCCAAGTTGGCCGCCGAGGCCCTGATCGAAGCTTACTGCGAGGGTTTCGGTATGGAAGGGCACATTTTCCGGTTTGTGTCGATCCTGGGTGAGCGCTACACACACGGCCACATTCTGGATTTCTACAAGCAACTTAGGGAGCATCCCGGGCATCTGGATATATTAGGAGACGGGCGGCAGCGCAAGTCTTACTTATATGTGCAGGACTGCGTGGACGCCATGCTGTTGGCCATCGAGCGCGGCACGGGCAGGCTGAATCTCTACAATCTGGGCACGGACGAATACTGCACGGTGAACGATTCCATCGGATGGATTGCGGAGCGGTTGGGATGCGCACCGCGCCTCGACTATGCGGGCGGCGAGCGCGGATGGATTGGAGACAGCCCGTTCATTTTTCTGGATTGCTCGCGCATTCGCGCGTCGGGATGGCGGCCGAAGTTGAGTATTCGCGAGGCAGTATTGCGGACAGTGGATTATTTGCGAGGGAACACATGGGTTATCGAGCGGCGTTAGTAAGGTTCCTGTTGCTGGGGGCGTTGGGGCACGCCGGGTTCGCGCAGGAGCGCAAGCTGGAGGCGATCGAGAGTTTCAGTTCGTCGCTGGAAGCGCTGGCGCAGCGGGTGAACCGCGCGGTGGTCAAGATCGTGACTACCGGTTATGGCATCAGCGAAGACTCCGATTCGCGCAACACCAGCCTGCTTACCCGGCAGCGCGCCACCGGCTCGGGCGTCATCCTGACTCCGGACGGCTACATCGTGACCAACGCGCACGTGATCCAGGGCGCACGGCGCATTCGCGTGCAGTTGCCTATCTCGGAGCGCGCCGCCCGAAAGAGTAACTCGATCATGAAGCCGGCCGGAACGGTCCTGGACGCCAAGATCGTGGGGCTGGATCGCGAAGCGGATGTCGCGGTGCTGAAGATTGAAGCGACGGATTTGCCGCACCTGACTCTAGGCGATTCGCGCGAATTGCGGCAGGGCCAACTGGTGATGGCGTTCGGCAGCCCAATGGGCTTGCAGAATTCGGCCAGTCTCGGCGTGATCAGCGCGGTCGCCCGCCAGCTCAAACAGGACAGTCCCATGATTTATATCCAGACTGACGCGTCCATCAATCCGGGCAATAGCGGCGGCCCGCTGGTGGATATGTCGGGGCGAGTGGTGGGGCTTAATACTATGATCCTGTCGCAATCGGGTGGCAGCGAAGGGATCGGCTTTGCGATACCCAGCGACACCTTGCGCAACGTCTATAACCAGATTCGCAAGGAAGGTCACGTCCACCGTGGGCAGATCGGCGCCAGCGTGGAGACCATCACACCGCTGCTGGCCGCGGGCCTGGGACTAACTCAGGACTGGGGCGTGCTGGTGGCGGATGTGACTCCGGACGGACCCGCCGGCAAATCCGGCCTGCAGCCGGGAGACATCGTGCTCAGCCTCGATGGTAAGCCCATGGAGAACGCGCGCCAACTGGAGGTGGGTTTGTGGCGCTTTCCGGTGGGGGATAAAGTGAACCTGGAGGTGCTGCGCGCCGCGAACCGGCTGACGATGGATGTGTCGGTTACGGCGCAGGACGACGATCCGCAACGCTTCGCGGACCTGGTGAATCCGGAGAAGAACCTGATTCCGAAGCTGGGCATTTTGGGGGTCGAGATCGACCGCAAGCTGGCGCCCATGCTACCGGATTTGCGCAAACAATACGGCATCGTGGTGGCAGCCCGGGCGGCGGAGTCGGAAGTCCTGGAGGTGGACCTGCGTCCGGGAGACGTGATTTACGCGATCAACAACGAGCCGACGGCGACCGTCGCGGCGCTCACTACCGCGCTGGGGCAGATGAAGGCCGGGGATGCGGTCGTGCTGCAAGTGGAGCGCGATGGCCAGTTGATGTATGTGGCGTTTGAGATGGATTAATCCGGCGCACTGGCGCCTTCGCGGAAATGGCGTTGTGTACACCGTTGGGATGTGGTTCTAATTCTGGTTAGATTCCGGCAGCCGCCGTCAGTGCCACGCGCAGGTTCTGCTGCGGGCGAAGCGCTTCGACGGCGCGTTTTATCTTTGCGTATGCGGTTGAGTTGCGCTTAAGGCGCCCATATGCCGCATCCTCAAGTGGGCGGGCTTTCCGGACAGCGGATCGGAATTCAAAGGCAAGCAATCGGTAAGAACGCACGATCTGGAGGTTCTTCTCATGTTTTCGGGAATCGTGCCCCGTATAAGGGCGAAGCACCCTGAGGAATCTGAGGAATGGGCAGTGGTGGCCGGCTGGAACCCTGAGATTCGTTATGGAGCGGTTGGATCCCCACAGGGGACAGCAAACATGATAGCGTGCACGCAGAGACTCTTGGAGGTTCTATGATTGCTGTAAGCAGTCTCGAAAGGCAATGCATGAGATGGTCGCCCAAGAAGGTGATTTCACTTTATTCGCGCTCTTGCGGCGGGATGAGCCTCTCTATGGTTTGTGGGACTTAGTAGTCTCGGCTCCATGGCTGAAGAGCGACACCCTGGCGGCGACCCGGGAGGTGGCAGATCATCTCGCAAAGTCGATCGGCACAAAGGGCCTTCAGCAATTGGCCCGGATTGTGGTCATTACCGATGACAACCCCACGGTCAAGTTCTTCTTGAAGAATGTTCCCGTCGAGGATGGAGAACGAGGGATTCAGAGCACCGATTTGTTCGGTATGCAAATAGAGCAGGCCATCATCCTCCGTGCCAAGCGGCCGGAACGCGTGAGGCCGCGTGGCAAGGTGGCACGTTCGACGTTGTCCGCAGCGTCGCAGCGCCACGCGTGAGTATCTGACGGTTGTGGGATGGGTCCTAACTAGCCGGCGGGAGAAAGGCTGTGGGTGATTGGAAAATCAGGGGCAAAGTAGAACGGATGTGTGTCATTCAAATTCGGCTCGCTAACGGTCGCATTGATTTCGCAAGGGTTTACTGAGCCGGTCCCAGAGGGCACTCCGTAAGCGAGCGGGTGCATTCCCCAAGACGGTTAAACACCTCGGCCCCGGCGCCGTCCGGACCTCCGTACAATAAAGGTATGCGTGTCCTCGTCCGCCCGGGTGGTGTCGTCGTCCTGTTGTGCCTGGCCTCCACTGCCGGCGCGCAGACGCTTCCCGAAATCCTCTCTCGCGTCTCCGAGGAGGCGGAAGTCTTCCGCCACGTCGCCCCCCAGGTCCTGGGCGAGGAAACTCTGACCCAGCGCGCCCTGAAGGCGCCTCCGCGCTTCCACCCCCGCGTGGGCGCGGCCGCAGCCAAACCCCTCACCCCCACCCGCCAAACCCGGGAGATCATCTCCGAATACAGCTTCGGAACCCTCAAAGACGCCCCCGAATCGCTGCACGAGTTCCGCCAGGTGACCTCCGTGGATGGCCAAGCCATCTCCGCCGCTGCGGCCGCCCGCCATTCGCTCGCGCTGGGCCTGGCTTCCGCCGACGACCACGCCCGCAAGCGCATGCTCGAAGACTTTCAGAAGTACGGGCTAACCAACGCCGTCGTCGATTTCGGCCCGCTGCTGCTGCTCTTTACCAAGCGGCAGACCGGCAACTACCATTTCGAGCTTGCAGGCGACGACCGCATCGGCGCCGACCAGGTCAAGATCGTTTCCTATACGCAGGTCTCCGGACCCGATCGCATGCTGGTCTTCCAGGGGCACCGCGCGATCCATCAGCCGATTCAAGGCCGCATTTACGCGCGCGTGCCGGACGGCCTCCCGCTCCGCATCAGCATCGTGGAAAGCCGCGAAAGCGGCAAGAACACGTTCCGCGACGAAGCCGTTGTGGACTACACGCCCAACGCCCACGGATTTCTGGCGCCCGCCGCCGTCACCCACCGGGGCTTCGCCGGCGATCAACTGCTGGTCGAAGACGAGTTTCGCTATACCACCTTCCGTAAGTTCGGCGCGGACGCCGCCATCAAGTTTGACGTGCAACAATAAGCGCGCTCATACTTGGATCGCGCTTGTATCATGCTGGTATCATGAGTGATTCCAATGGCCCGCCAACGCGCCTACCTCCTGATCACGGTCTTCGCGCTGCTGCTGGTGCTGTTCCCCTTCCTGTTCTGGTATGGCACCTGGTTCGGCCGCAAACTGACCGACTCCCAAATAAGCGAGTACCTGGCCGACCGCGCCAAGCCCCGCCATGCCCAGCACGCGCTGGTGCAGGTGGGAGAACGCATGGCTCGTCGCGATCCAACCGCCGCGCGCTGGTATCCCCAAGTGGTCCAGCTTGCCGCCAGCCCGTTGATTGAGCTGCGCCAAACCGCGGCCTGGATCATGGGCCAGGACCACACCTACGCTCCCTTCCACGAAGCGCTGCGCAAGCTGATCGCCGATCCCCAGCCCATGGTGCGCCGCAACGTCGCGCTGGCGCTTTCGAACTTCGGCGATCCGACGGCGCGTCCGGAACTGCTGGCCATGCTGCGGCCTTACACCATCGTTTCCCCCACCGCCGGCGTGGTCCAATACCGGCTCAAACTGGGCGAGTACGTTAATCCGGGCACGCTGGTGGCGCACGTGGGTGGCGTCGAGGTGCGCTCTCCGCTGCCCGGCGAAGTGCGGGAGTTGAGCCGGCGCGAAGGCAGCACGGTGGGCGCCGGCGATCCGCTGATCGAGATTTCCGCGGACAAAGAGCACGTTTGGGAGGCGCTGCGTGCGCTTTGGACTGTCGGCACTAGAGAGGATTTGGAAGACATCCAGCGTTACGTTCGTGGCGTCTCCGGCATGCCCGAGAAAGTGCAGGAACAGGCGCTGCTGACGGTGCAGGCCATCCAAAGCCGCGGGGCGCGGTGAAAACGGGGACGGGGACGCGGGGACGCGGAGAGACGACGGGGAGCGCGGAGACACCAGCGCGCCTTCACCCAACGCTTCGCGAAAACACGCTCCCAACCCGCCTAAAGCCTCCCGGATTTATCCACTACTTGTTGTGTTTTCAATCATTTCCTTGTGGAAATCGAAATGCACAGCGCCAAACAGCCCCATCTTGGGAGAAGGCGCCCACACGATGCCCAACGAGACCCTTACCATAACCGATAACCGGACCGGAACGACCTATACGCTCCCCATATATAAGGACGCGATCCGCGCCATCGACCTGCGGCAGATCAAGACCGGCCCCGACGATTTCGGCCTGCTCAGTTACGACCCCGCGTTCCTGAATACGGCCTCCTGCCAAAGCGCCGTCACCTACCTCGATGGAGACCGGGGAATCCTGCGCTACCGCGGCTACCCCATCGAGCAGCTTGCCGAAAAGTGCAGCTTCCTGGAAGTCGCCTACCTGTTGCTGAACGGCGAGTTGCCCGGCCCGGACGACTTGGACGAGTGGACCGCCGACATCACCCGGCACACCATGATCCACGAGAACCTGAAGAAGTTCATGGAAGGCTTCCACTACGACGCCCATCCCATGGCGATGCTGATGAGCACGGTGGCCGCGCTCTCGACCTTCTACCCGGAGGCCCGCAGTATCCACGACCCCGCCGTGCGCAAACTGCAGATTACCCGGTTGATCGGCAAGATGCCCACGCTTACGGCCTATGCCTACCGGCACAGCCTGGGCTTGCCTTACGTCTACCCCGATAACGACCTCGGCTACACCAAGAACTTCATGAACATGTTGTGGAGGCGGACGGAGCCCAAGTTCAGCGCCAACCCGGTGCTGGCGCGCGCCCTGGAAGTGCTGTTCATCCTGCACGCCGATCACGAGCAGAATTGCAGCACCAGCGTCATGCGGGCCGTCGGCAGCTCGTTCGCAGACCCCTACGCCACCACGGCCGCGGCCATCGCCGCCCTCTCCGGACCGCTGCACGGCGGCGCCAACGAAGAAGTGCTGCGCATGCTCGACGAGATAGGCTCCAAGGATCGCGTGCCGGCCTATATCGAGCAGATCAAAGCCGGGCACGGCAAGCTGATGGGCTTCGGCCACCGCGTCTACAAAAACTACGATCCGCGCGCCCGCATCGTCAAACAGGTCGCCGAGGAAGTCTTCGAGGTGACCGGCCGCAATCCCAAGCTGGACATCGCCCTGGAATTGGAGCGCATCGCGCTCGAAGACGAGTTCTTCATCAAGCGCAAGCTTTATCCCAACGTGGACTTCTATTCGGGCATCATCTACCAGGCCATGGGATTCACGCCGGACGTGTTCACGGTGCTATTCGCCATTCCGCGGACGGTCGGCTGGCTGGCCCAGTGGCAGGAGATGCTGCAGG
>PKYZ01000577.1 GCA_003132865.1 Bryobacterales bacterium | reverse complement strand
TGTCGCCGCAAAATGATAATGTCCTATTTGCGCAAAGTAGAAATGTCCTGTTGACGGCTCCAAGCTTGGGGGATGCCAGAAGGACAACTACTGATGACACAAGCCGAACGGGACCGCCTGGTGGCCCTGAAGAAGGCGAAGAAGAAGCTGATCACGCAGAAGGAGGCGGCGGAAGAGCTGGGAATCACGGAAAGGCACGTGCGGCGTCTGCTGCGGGAACTGAAGCGGCGTGGCGACCAAGTGGTGGCGCACGGTCTGCGGGGACTTCCCTCCAACCGCAAGATCAGTGCGGATACCGAACGGGAGGCGGTGGCGATCCTGTCGCGGCCGGTGTACCGGGGATTTGGGCCGACGCTGGCCGCGGAGTACTTAGCCAAGAAACACGACATCGAGGCGAGCCGGGAGACGGTGCGGGGCTGGATGATGGAGGCCAAGCTTTGGCGCGAGCGGAAGCAGCACGTCGAGGAGATCCATGAATGGCGTCCGCGGCGTAGCCGTGTGGGGGAGCTGGTGCAGTGGGACACGAGCACCCACGACTGGCTAGAAGGACGTGGGGAGGAGATGCTGCTGATCAATATGATCGACGATGCGACCAGCCGCTGGTTCGCGTGCTTTGTGGCCAGCGACTCGACGGTGGAAAACATGAACCTGCTGGAGCGATACGTGAAGAAGCATGGGCGGCCGCTGGGTTACTACACTGACAAGGCGTCCCTGTTTCAAACAGCGGTGAAAACGAAACGGGATGGGAGTCGCGCGGGAAAGGACCGGCAGGAGTTGCCGCCGACACAGATCGGCCGGGCGTTGCAGGAGTTGGGAATCGTGTGGATAGCGGCGCACAGTCCGCAGGCGAAAGGGAGGGTAGAACGCGGATTTTTGACCGCTCAGGACCGGCTGGTGAAGGGCATGCGCGTGGCTGGAGTGAAGACCTTGGAGCAAGCCAACCACTACCTGGAAACCGAGTTTCTGCCCTGGGTGAACAGCCCGCTGGCGGTGGCGCCGGCCAGCGCGGACGATGCCCACCGGCCGCTGGAGAAGCATCACGATTTGGCGGCGATTCTCAGTCATGTGGAACAGCGCCGGGTGAACAACGATTACACATTCCCGTTGGATGCCCAGGTCTACCAGATCGCGCGCAAGGACGTCTGCAGCGGATTGCGGGGTGCCTTCGTGCGGGTCGAGAAGCGCCGGAACGGTTCTGTTGCCGTACGGTTCCGGGACCGGTATCTCGGCGTTACCGAGTGTGCCCGGTGGCCCAAGGTGACGCCTGCTAAGCCTGCTAAAACGAAGCCGCAGGCCAGGCCGGTCAAGCGGAGTGAGTGGAACAAAAATTTCGATCTGAAGAAGGCACCCAAGATCTGGCAGGCCGGCCGAGGTTCCGGCGCCAGGCCGGAGGAATCTCTATGACGGCACCCACTCGGCCGCCACGGGGGTGGCGCGAAGTCCAAAGGCGCCCCGTACGGGGAAACTCTCCAAACGACCGGATTCCACGTGGGCCGGATTGTGATCGTCCCAGGAGAGTTTGCGCCGATGCCTTCCCCGCCACCCCACCGGGGCCTGCGAGAATCGAAGCGATTACCAGCAGGCGTTTTTCAGGCATGACGGAATCTATCGGTCCGATGTGGTCTCCACACAAAAACCATACAAACCTGAGGGCGGGGTACCGCCTCCCGTTGGTCGGCCCCCGAGCCCCAGTCCAAGGACGCGACGGAAGGACCGCGCCCTACCCATCGTCCACGATGAGTTCCGGCCGGCTATTCCTCGATCGGGTTGCTCGCCAGCATTGCCCGTCTCCGCTTCACCGGCATGGTCAGAATAACACGCACCCTCTCCCCAGCCCCACAAAACCGGACATTTCTACTTTGCAGAGAATAGGACATTTCTACTTTGCCTTGACACGCAAGTGGAAGCCTCTTCTGGTTCGATAGCAGTTCGGAAAGATGGCGGCGACCCGCGTGCGGGCTTAATAGGGATGATTGGAATAATGTTGAATGCATGACTACCGCAAATTCAAGGTCAGTGTCAACGGGAGGAGAGGTCGCACAGCCCGCCTTTCCGAACGTCTGCGAAGGTAGGTTACGTCAAATCCCGCCTCACTGGCAACGCGGCGGCGGGCAACGCCTACAACGTCGCCGACATGGCCTCGCTCCTGCAGGCCGTGCGCAATGCGGGCGCGAACAACGTGGTCATCCTCGGCGCCTGGCGTACTCGAGCGGCTTCTCGCAGTGGGTGGCCTTGGTGAACAACATCCCCACGCTGGCCTCTCGACTCAACGGGCTCAGCATCGCCAACGTCTCCGCCTCCTCGCACACCTAAACCGCCGGCGGTGCGCGGTCAGGCGCTCGCCGGCGTGGCCTGCAGGCGGCGCCAGAAGAAGTACGAGAGCCCCCAAAGCACGCCGGTGGCCGCCGCCCAGCCCCACGCCTCCGGGCCATCGCCCACCGAGAGGTGGGCGATGAGCGCCGAGGCGAGGTTGATGGCGAAGCCCGCGTAGGCCCACTCCTTGAGCCGCGCCGGCACCGGCGCAAGCATCAGCACCACGCCGAGGAGCTTGGCCCACGAGAGCTCCACCCGGAAATAGGCGGGGAAGCCGAGGTGGGTGAACGCCTCCGCCACCTGCGGCAGACGCGTGTAGGCGGTGAAGCTCATCCTGCAGGCAGAAGAGCGCGGTGACGATCCAATAGACGATGGTCTTGGCTTTGGGGGTGGTCTTGGCGGCGACGAGGGCCGGCTTCTGCAGGGTCGATTCCATGGGGTTCTTCCTCCTTTCAACGCTTCGGGGCGTTGGGCGGCCAACTGGGGGTCTCAACGCCGAACTGCTTTGCGTACTCGGCGTTCAATCGCTGCCAGCCGCCGAACTTCATCGCCTCGCCACCAGCGATGCGGCCGATGGGAGTTCCGCTGAGAAGGTGATCCAGAACATCGAAACAAATGTGCCACCCGGCAGCACCCATTGAGATGAAGCGGCGATCGATGT
>PKYZ01000535.1 GCA_003132865.1 Bryobacterales bacterium | reverse complement strand
CTGAATTCGTGGGGCAGACCCTCGGCCTGCGGCGGCCTCTCAGGCCGCCCGGACGGGATTTCAATAACTTACGGTGGGTTTTCGACCGTGCGCGGGTCCTCCAGGACCCGCTTCTTCTTACGTGCCCCGCCTAAAGTTGTCGGATTCTCTCCGGAAGCGTTATCATAATCGGGAAACTATATGAAACCCCGAGGTCCCAGAGCAGCGGTCATTCATTCACCTGAAAGGCGGCACTCCGCCCGTGATCCTCAGCCCGAACCCGGAATCCCGGAGTGGCTTGAAGAAGTCCGCGTAAGGGTAGAGCAAGAGGCTCCGATCATGCAAGCGCTCATGCGGCGGGCAATCAACGCCGTAATGGCACTGGCGACGCTTTCCGAAGATTCGGTCGTTGAGGCAACCGCGGCCCCCACCGATCTTGCGGCGCTGGTGCGCGCGCTGAGATCCGATGAGTTGCTCGACGATCTGAGCCGTGCTGAGCCATTAGCGCCGGCATTCATCCGAGGAATCGAAGCAAGGCAAAGGCTCATCGAGGAACATGGCGGCACCTTGACCGCAGAACAAGTCGCGCAGATGATCGGAATTTCGCGGCAAGCTGTCGAGAAGCGCAGACAGGCCGGAAAGCTGGTGGCGCTTGCAACGGGCCGCCATGGATACCGCTACCCTGTTTGGCAGTTCTCAGATTCCGGAACACTGCCTGGGCTGGAAGAGGTCTTGGGCGTCCTGGCGTCCCACGACGAATGGATGCAGACGGTGTTCTTTGTCAGCAAGAACCCGCGTTTGGGTGATCGCGCCCCCACGGAACTTCTCAGAGCCGGTGAGTTGACGCCCGTGCTCGATGCCGCGCAGATGTATGGGGAGCAGGGGCTTGTGTGAGCCTCGAAGCTCTGCCGGCTCCTCCGGAAAATGTGGGAAAGATTTACGTCTCCGTCGTTGAATTGGCTGGCCCATTTTTCCGAACGCACGGTATCAAGCGAGGCCCTTTGTCACCTGGGAATACCGGGCTCAACCGGTTCGACGCCCCAGACGCCTCATATGGCGTTCTCTACCTGGGATGCGACGCGCACTGCGCATTTGTCGGAACGTTCGCGCATGCCAGCGGGACTCGAACCGTTACTACAGCCGCGCTAAAGAACAGAGCGCTGTCTCAACTCAAGCCAACCCGGCCCCTGCGTTTGATCGACCTCGCCGGATCGGGAGCATTGGTCCGAATCGGCGTAGACTCACGGTTATTTGCCGGCGACTATCAACGCGCACAATTATGGTCCAAGGCGCTTCACGACCACCCGGCGAAAGCGGACGGCCTGTTGTATCCCAGCCGCCTCGACCCATCCAGACGCGCGGTCGCACTGTTTCTTGATCGACATTGGAAATTCGCGGAGCTGAGCCGCCAGAGTTGGTATGCTCCGGGGCCGCAGCGCGTCCTTCTTGCGGAGATAGCCGAGCACTACAAAATCGAGCTGATCGAAAATGAGTTCGTTGCCTCTCGCAAGCCGGTGCGGCAGCAGACGATGTTTTGAAGGGAGCGGTCACGTCCCCGCCGTCTTCGCCAGCTCGGCGACTACCTCATCGCGCTGCCGTGGCATCTTCAATTCGGTGAAAATATCGAGCGCGGCCTGGAGCTTCGCCCGTTCAGTGACGCGATCACCTTGCGCGCGGGCCACCGGCCCCCAGCTCAAGTAGCAGTTACCCAGCGAGCTCCGCAGGCCGAGCTCCAGGCACAGCACCTCTTGCTTCCTGAGCAGAGCCATGGCCTCGCCCAGCCGCCCCCAGGCCGCCAGTATCCCCGCCTGGTGGCCGTAACTGGCCTGCAAGCCGGCCTTGTTGCCCAGTTCCAGGCACACCGCTTCCTCCTTCTGGCACAGCGCCATGGCCTCGTCCAGCCGCCCCCAGCGCCGCAGGATCACCGCTTGGTTGCCGTAACTGATCTGGAGACCGTCCTTGTCGCCCAGTTCCAGGCACAGCACCTCCTCCTTCTTGTGCAGCGCCATGGCTTCTTCCAGCCGCCCCCAGTGCCGAAGGATCAGCGCCTGGTTGCCGTAACTGGCCCCTAAGCTGCCTTTGTTGCCCAACTCTAGGCACAGCGCCTCCTCCTTCTTGTGCAGCGCCATGGCCTCTTCCAGCCGCCCCCAGTCCTGGAGGATCACCGCTTGGTTGCCGTAACTAATCTGGAGACTATCCTTGTTCCCCAGTTCCAGGCACAGCGCCTCCTTCTTTTTTTGCAGCTTCGTGGCCTCTTCCAGCCGACCCCAGGCGTGCAGGATCAACGCCTGGTTGCCGTAACTGCGCTGCAAGGAGCGCTTCGCCTCGCGATCGTCCCGGCCGGCCCAGAAGCTCTCCTCATTCACGAGGATGCGCAACGCGGTCTCTGGTTCGCCGATCCTGTACGCGGCGCTGAGGCCGCGGTACGCAAGCCAGCCCATCCTCCCGGCCGCGCCGGTCCGCCAGAGATGCTCCATCGCCTGGATCGCCTCATCCGGACACTCCCGGCAATCCCTCCACCGCGTCTCCCAATCCTTAAAGATTCCCTCAAGTGCCGCAGCGTGGCGTTCCGCCAAATCCTCCAGCGGAGCGCTGGCCCGCAACTGCTCCCGCAGCAGCGCGTGCAATTGAAAGCGACGGCGGTCGCGATCCAGCACGCGCAATAGCGACGAATTCACCAGCCGGTCGCGCGCGGCGCGCAAATCCGTATCGCCGAGACCCGCGATCTGCCCAGCCAACGGCAGCCAGAAGCCCTCTGGCGCGCACACCGAGGCGGCCTGCAACAATCCGCGCTCCCGCTCCGGCTGCGCATCGATCGCCTTCTGCAGTAGATCTGCCACGCTCCGCAAGTCGGCCAGCCGCAGACATACCGCCGCCTCCTCCACCGGGTCCGCGCTGTCGCGAAGCATCGCCGCGGCCACGGTGACCGCCAGGGGCAGCCGCTCCATGCGTTCCGCGAACGCCATCAGCGCCGCCCGGTAGCGCGCCGTGGCGTCCGCGCCCAGATACGTCCGGAAGCAAGCCTCCACTTCCTCCGGCGAAAAGCTCTCGACCAGGTCGCGGCTGCTCGTCTCCACCCACGGCCAGTTCCGCCGCCGTGAAGTGACCAGCACCGAAACCGGTGGACCCGGCAGCAGCTTCGCGGCATCGTCGTTCCACACGTCATCCAATACCAGCAGCGAAAGCCGCTCCCGCAGCCAGTTCTGCGCGGCCTCCAACTGCACCTCCGGTGGCGCTGCCCGCACATTCTCCAGCTTCAATCGCCCCGCCAGTTCCACCGCTATCTCTTCCGCCGTTCGCTGGCCGCAGGCCTGGAAAACTACCGCGTCAAAAGCCGCCTGCGCTTTCCAGGCGAATTTCAGCGCCAGGGTTGATTTGCCGGAGCCCGGCTCGCCGTGCAGCAGGAACACGCCGGGTTGTTCGACAAGCGCCGCTTGCAGGCGCTCCAGGTATCGCTCGCGTCCGACGAAGTCCTTCGGCTCATAGTCCAGGTAAGACTGCGGCGCGTTGCTATCCGCCAGCTTCCGCTGGTCCCGCATGCGCACCGCCCACGCCGCTACATCGCGAACCGCGCGCTCGGGGTCCATACGCCCATCGAACCGGTGCTTCGTGCGCAATAACTCTGGGACGTCACAATCCCGCAGCAGCAACACACCCAAGCGTATCCGCGATTCCTCGACTTCCCTTGCGAGCGCCGCCGTCCACTCCCTGCGCGTCCAAGCCGACTGTGCCGCATCCGGCGACAAAACCAGCACCACCAGATCGCTGTCCTTCAGGCCCTCCTCGATCTTCGCTACGAAGTCATCGCCGTGCTCGATATCGACCTCACACCACCACGGATCGATGCCCTGCGCCCGCAGTTCGGTCGCCAGCTTCTCGACGAAATCTTTATCCTTGGTGCTGTGCGAGAGGAAGAGCTTCATGAACTTGTCCGCTCCAGAATCCGGAAAATCTGCGCGCCATACTGCTCCGCCACGCGCGCTCCTACACCGGGGATTTCCAACAATTCGCGAGTGGTGGCTGGCTTATTCGCCGCGATGGCCTGCAGCGATTTGTCGGACAGGATCCGGAAGGCGGGTACCGCGCGGCGTTTGGCTTCGGCCAGCCGCCAGTCGCGCAGAGCCTTCTCCACCGCAACATTTGCAGGTGGGGCGGGCGGTGCGGCCTTGGCAGGCGGCACGGCCTTCTCCCGCTTGCGCGATTTGGCGGCACGCGCCTTCTTCCGCCGCTTCCCGGTCGCCTCGATTTCCAGCTTCATCTCGAACGCCGGCACTGCATCCGCATCCAGGTCGCGCCCGGCCGCAGTCAGGCCCGCCAGCCGGTAGCCCACGCGCCGGCCGTCCTGCTGAAACGAAGCTTCGGACATCTCCACCCATCCGGCGCGCGCCATGGCGCCCAGCACCTGTTCGAACCCGTCGCGATCGAGCGAGTAGTCCGCGAACACTTCGCTGTGCAGCCGGCCTGTGGCTTTGCGTCCGGACTTCTTCAGCGCGCTCAGGATGCGCCCCGCGGCTTTGCGCTCGGCATCGGAAGCCGGCCGGAAGCTTTGCGCGATGGATTCGTCCGGCGCGCAGAAATCGCAAATGCCGCAGCGCTGCTGCGCGTCGGCGTAGTCGCCGAAATGGCGGACCAGCCCGAGCATGCGGCACTCGCTCGATTGCGTGTAGCGGATCATCAGCTCGATCTGTGCCAGCTTGTGCTCGGCCTGCGCCAGATACAGTTCGCGCCAGGCTTCGTTGCCGCGTTTCAAATTCTCCGCGGCGTCCACCACCGCGCCGCCGTGAATCCAGAGTTTTTCCAGCGCCTTATCGAAAACGTCCGGGTCCATCCGCACCATGCTCTGGACCATCTCCTTGGGCCGCGCCTCGTCGACTAGCCGCGCATAAATGTTCTCCAGCACGGACACGTCCGGATAATCGCGGTCGAAGAAGAAATCGTGCGTGAAGCGGTCGGCATAGGCATGCATCAGCACGGCGCGCGATGGCGCTCCATCGCGGCCGGCGCGCCCCACTTCCTGGTAATAGGCTTCGAGCGAACCGGGCAGCGCGGTGTGGATCACGGTCCTGATATCGGGCTTGTCGATGCCCATGCCGAAGGCGATGGTGGCCACGATCACCTGCAATTCCCCGCTGAAGAAAGCGTTCTGCACTTTCTTGCGGCGCTCGGATTCCAGGCCGGCATGGTAGGCGGCCGCCGGGAAATCCTGTTTCAGTTCGGCGGCGAAGCTGTCGGCCTCGCGCCGCGTGGGTACGTACACGATGGCGGGCCGGCGCGCGGCATCCTGCAGCAGCTCGCGGGCCAGGTCGGCGCGCTCGCTGGGCGGCACTTCCACTACTTCGACGGCGATGTTGGCCCGCCGGAACCCGTGAATGAAACGGGCGGGTTCGCCCAGCCCCAGTTGCTCGACGATGTCGTTCTGCACCAGCGTCGTGGCCGTGGCGGTCATGGCGATCACCGGCGCCGGACGGAAATGCGGCAGGTGTTGGCCGATCATGCGGTAGTCGGGGCGGAAATCGTGGCCCCATTGCGAGATGCAGTGCGCTTCGTCGATGGCCACCAGGTTCGGCTTTCGTTTGGCCAGCATCGCCGGAAAACCGGGCACGCGCAGCCGCTCCGGCGCGACGAAAAGGAATTGCAGCTTGCCCTCCAGATAGTCGATGCAAGCCTGGCGCGAGGCTGCGCGGTCGCGCCCGGAATGGATACGCTCCACCGCGCAGTTCTGCGCCTTGAGCTTGGCCACCTGATCTTCCATCAGCGCGATGAGCGGGCTGATCACCAGCGTGGTGCCGCCGCGCGCCACGCCGGGAAGTTGGTAGCAGAGAGATTTCCCGGAGCCGGTGGGCATGACGAGCAACACGTCGCGGCCCGCGATGACGGCTTCGCAAACGGCTTCCTGGTTCGGCCGGAACGATTCGTACCCAAACACGCTTTGCAGCAGATCCGTCAGGCTCGCGTTGCTCGCTGTGGCTGGTGTTTGGTGGCTGGTGGCTGGTGCTTGTGCTTCGGGCGGTGCCCCATTCGGGCGCTGCCCCACCTTACCCACCACCTCCCGCACATAGTTTTCAATCCCCTCGATAAACGGCTCCAGCTTCGCCGTCCCTCGCTGGATGCGCTTCAGGTAGGCTTCCCATTGGCCCGTCATCGCCGGGCTCTTCACCTCCGGATGCACCACCTCGATCAGATGGATGCCCTTTTCGGTGGCCTGCAGCATCTTGCCTTCCCGCACGATATACCCGCGCTTGAGCAACACCTCGATGATGGCGGCGCGTGTGGCAGGCGTGCCCAGGCCGGTCTCCTTCATGGCGTCCGACAATTCCTTCTCGTCGAGCGTCTTGCCCGCGGTTTCCATGCCCGTGAGCAGCGTGCCTTCGGTGAATCGCTTGGGAGGCCGCGTCTTCTTCTTAAGGGCTTCCACGTCCGCCACGGTCTGCGGTTGTCCTTGCGCCAGGCCCGGCGGCAGCGTGGGCGTTTCCGGCGCGCGCTCCTGGCGGCGCTCTGGGACCACGTCGAGCGCCTTCCAGCCCACCTGCACGACGGCGGTCCCGCTGGTGTGATAGTGGTCGGTCACGCCCCCGTTGGACATGCTGGCGATCGCCGTGATCACGGTGGTCACCGCCCAGATGTGATCGTCGTGCCAAGCACCCAGCAACCGCCGGCAGATCAGATCGTAGATCTTGCGCTCATCGGCGGTGAGATCGCCCGCGTGCATGGCCGTCGGGATGATGGCATGGTGATCGGTCACCTTGGAATCGTCCACGAAGCGGCGGCCCAGCGGACGCGCGCCCGTGCCCGGCGCCAGCAGGGCCTGGTAAGGTGGCTGGATCGCTCGCACCACCGCCGGCAGTGTGCGCGCCACGTCCTCGGAAAGGTGGCGGCTATCGGTGCGCGGATAGCTGATCAGCTTGCGGCTCTCGTAAAGCGCCTGCGCGGTCTCCAGGGTCTTCTGCGCGCTGAAGCCATAGAGGCGATTGGCGTGCCGCTGCAGTTCGGTGAGATCGTAAAGCAGCGGAGGCGCCATGCGCTGCGTTTCGGATTGGATCGACGCAATGCGCGCGTCGCCGGTGCGCGCCCGCGCCACGATGCGCCCCGCTTCTTCGCCATCGGCCGGAAGCCGCATGGCCATCTGGATGGAATCCTTCGCGGGCTCGCGGAACCAGGTGCCCCGATACTGTGAATCCGCGCCAGGGCTGAACGTCGCCACCACCTCCATGTAATCTTCCGGCACGAAAGCGCGGATAGCCAGTTCCCGTTCCACCAGCATGGCAAGCGTGGGCGTCTGCACGCGGCCCACCGAGAGATCGTCGTCCAGCGCCAGCGTGTAGGCGCGCGAGAGATTCATGCCCACCAGCCAATCGGCGCGGCTGCGCCCGCGCGCCGCGTCGGCCAGTGGATCGTATGCCGCGCCGTCCTTCAATTCGCCGAAACCCTTGCGGATGGCGTCCGGCGTAAGCGAGGAAATCCAGAGGCGGCTGAACGGTTTCCGGCATCCGGCGGCCTCATAGATGTAGCGGAAGATCAGTTCGCCTTCGCGGCCGGCGTCGGTGGCGCACACCAGCCTCGCCACTTTCGGCGAGTTCAGGATCTTGCGTACCACCTCAAACTGGGGCTGCGTCTTCTCGTAGACCACCAGCGGCCAGTCGCGCGGCAGCATGGGGAGCAGGTCGCGCCGCCAGTGCTTCCACTCCGGCTGGATCTCGTGCGGCTGCGCCAGCGCCACCAAGTGGCCGATGGCCCAAGTGACTACGTAGCCGTTGCCGTGCAGGTATCCTTGCCCTTGTTTTGTGGCGCCCAGCACGCGCGCGATGTCGCGCGCCACCGAAGGCTTTTCCGCCAGGACGGCCACGCTGGAGCCTTCCGCATCCGGGCCGCTCATGTGCCGAGCGTAACATGGGGTAAAAGCGGTAGTGGGGCAGTCCCACCACAGAAGCCGGCTAAAAGCCGGCTGCGCGCAGGATTGCCCGCCCTCCAGAGGTTCAGGCGGAATAGAGAAAAGACTCGATCTCGTCGATCCGCTGGTCCGCGTCGCCGTAACCAATCTCGATCAGGTCTTTGGTGTACTTTGACGTGAACAGCAAATAGCTCATCAAATCCGCGGACGAAGCCGCGTCCCGCCCCAGGCTGTTGACGAAATACTGGATCAGATAGGGCATGTCCTTCTGGTGCACCTCGGCCAGGTGGGACAAATCCACGGAAGGCGTGAGGAGCAGCGTCTTGAGAGGGCGTAGCTTCTCGCATCCTTCCGTGCCGGACTGTCCGATGTGGCCGCTGCTTAGCAACTGATTCAGCCGCTCCAGATGCTCGATGTCAGTCGCCAGATGATCCAGAAACATGACATTGAAAAGCACGCCCATGATCTGCGCCACAGAAGGATCTCTGTGATCCGTGGCTTCTTCCTGGTGTTCCAGCTTTTCGCAGCGGGCGCCGATGGCCACAATCCTTTTCGCCCCCAGGCGCACCACCGGGCTGAGAGGTTGCTGCAGACGGATGCAACCATCGCCGAAGAAGGCCGTCCCCAGCGCTGTCTGAAGCTTCACCGGCCGGAAGACCAAAGGGATGGCCGCGGACGCGCAAATATGATCGACCGTGATCTTGGTCGCGAGGGTCACTCGCCGGCTCCTGTTCCACATCGGATGCCCTTTTTTCCCTTGAATGAACAGGTAACCTTTCCCCGAGTTATAGTTGGTCGCGGAAACCGCCAGGGCGTACAGGTACCCGCGTTTGATATTGGCTTCGATCCGGTCGCAATCCAGGTGCGCCGCGAGAAAATGCTTCAAGGGCGTGGCGTCCAACAGGGAATGGGCGTTACCCCCTCCCACGACGCCTCCAAACGAGAGATCCAGTATCCAGGTCAGAGAATTTTGGGCCTGCGTCAAAACATCGCAGTGAAAGATGTTCGAAGGTTTGAGGCCGGACCAGAGCCGGGCGAGGATTTCGGTGGTTGACGCGAAATCGTCGCTGCCCGCGGCCAAGGCGCCGCCATTGATCGCGCCGGCTGAGGTGCCTCCGATGATGGAGAATGGATTGCCTCGCGTGCGAACCCGTTTGATCTCCCCAATGCGTTGGAGAACGCCCGCTTGGTAAGCGCCGCGGGCGCCTCCGCCGGTCATCACTAGACCCAGCGTGTTGTCCATTTCCCCGGACTCCGGTTTGCCGGAAGTATCAGTATATCATCTGCCGGGCGATTCAAAAGATATTCACCTCTTGTAATATTTAAAGGCAATCCGTGGCGCCGCAGCCCGCCGTGCAGGCATGCTCCGGGAACATCAACTAGAATGTGCGCATCAGGTGTGTTTTCGCGCCCTCGCGCCTGCGAAACTCCTTGCCGCCTCCCAGGCTCCGGCCCCAACGCCGGGCAAACAGCGTTCCCGCCGGCAGTTTCGTGATGCGGGAATAGAAAGGCCCATCGCGGGTGTAGTGGATGAAATTGCAGGGTTCGATGGCGTTGAGTTCCATCCGGCACCGCTGGCAGATCAAAAGGTGCTGCTCAAAGCCAGGCATCAGGTAGGGAACGAGTCGTCCCAAGGAGTAGCTCTCCGGATCCTCGCCGGTTTGGTGGTCGTCGATACGTCCCCGCATACGAATTCGGGGCGCCGGCTGCGCGATGGTGCTCCTCAAATGCAATCCGTGGCGCCGCAACGCGCCGTGCAGGTATGCTCCGGGAACATCCGGGAGAATGTGCGCGCCAGGTATGCTTTCGCGCCCTGGCGCGTGCGAAACTCCTTGCCGCCCTCCAGGCTCCGGCCCCAATGCCGGGCAAGGAGCGTTCCGGTGCGCAGCTTTGTGATCCGGGAATAGAAAGGCCCATCGCTGGTGTAATGGACGAAATTGTAGGGTTCGATGGCGTTTAGTTTCGCTTGGCACTGGTGGCAGATTAAAAGGTGCTGCTCAAAGGCGGCCGTCCGGGAGGGAATGAGTCTTCCCAAAGAGTAACTCTCCAGAGCCTCACCGGATTGGTGGCCGTCGCCGTTTTTCCGCATGTGAGAAGAATACGGTCAGATCTGAAACAATTCAACCCAGCTTTGTACTAGACTTGCGTACTAAGGGTTAGGGATTGCCAGGTTCCCCGGCGAAGACGGTGGCCTTTCACCCTTGCTCGGCGGTTTTTGGAGCGCCGACCTAAATCCTGCCAAAGCGCGCGAGCCAAGAGCCCGTGTCTCCCCTGGTGGCCCGCTGCAATGCAACCTGAGGCGGCTCTCGGTTGCAGGTGCATTCTGGTAACCGAGCGTCACATGAATACGTCTTAATGTGTGCGGGCTATATGAAAACCCTACTAGTGGTGGCCGCCACGGCCGGGGCTTGATCCGCCGCAAGCACCGGCAACGACGAAAGAATCACGTTAGTGCCGCCTGCGGTTCCGACGATGTGATGTTCAGTGTGAAGTCAAGTGCAACCCAGCAACCCGCGCCGCAACCCGAACACGGGAGGGCGCTGGTTTACGTTCTGGAGCAGTGGGAAACGAAATGGGACAAGGAGCTCCCTCCCACAGGATTTCTGCAGGGCAAACCCACCGTCAGAGTCTCCTTGGACGGTTCCTGGGTGGGCGCAAACCGTGGCGCATCCTATTTCTTCTTCCCCGTGAAACCGGGTGAGCACCACCTGTGCGCGGATTGGCAATCCGCTCCGCCGTCGGTGGTTGGCAGGAAGTTGGCATTGTCAAACCTGGGGGCGGAACCCGGGCAGACCTATTACAGNNATTACCTCAGGGCACGCTTCGTGGAAGGCGCCCGCATTTACCAACATCCGCAAACAAATTCGGAGACGGTCTTGTCTCTGTGCCTTGAGCAGATAAATCCCGATCAAGGGCGGGCTGCTCGTTGAGACCTCGTCGCTCAGCGACTATCGTAAGAAGTGACCCGCCGCTGGCTCCGGCAACAATCCGCCGCGCCGACGAAGGCCCGGCGCCTCGCAGATTTCGGCCGCAAAAACCAGCAGGCGACCACCGGGAAGCCCGGCCATTCCCTTAAAGCAACCTGCTCCGCGGCCCAACCCATTCTGTGATAGGGTAGAGTTTCATTCCGTACTGGAGGCAAGAATGTCGATGGAGGCCCTTGGCCTGATCGAAACGAAGGGACTAATCGGCGCGATCGAAGCGGCCGACGCCATGGTGAAGACGGCCAACGTGGTGCTCACCGGCAAGGAATTCATCGGCGCCGGATACGTGGTGGTCAGCGTGCGCGGGGACGTGGGCGCCGTCAAAGCCG
>PKYZ01000052.1 GCA_003132865.1 Bryobacterales bacterium | reverse complement strand
CGGCGCTGCCAAGATTGGCGAACGTCGAACTACCCAGGTGTGCCGAGCTGCTCAGCGTAAGATTGGTCGCCGACAAGTTGCCGGTCTGGGTCGTATCGTTGATCACCGCCATCACGGCATTGCTTTGCGGGAACTGCGGCGACCATCCGGCTACGTGTACCGTCTGCACCGGCAGCGAAGTGTAACGGTTGGAGGCGCTGCCGCCAAAATCGAAGAAGACGAAATCGGATTGACTGGGCGTGCCGTTGAACATGGTGCCCGGCACGGGATTCCCGGAATTGGCGAAGATCACGCTGGGCCCGACTTCGTTCGCGAAATCGATCTGATAGCCCGTGTTGTTGAACATCTGCAGGGTGAAGTTCCCCGAGCCGCCATTCAACCGCAATCCGGCCGTGGTGGTGTTCACGACATTGCCCGAAATGATCTGGCTGGGAGCCCGCACCTCCAGACCCGTGGGGCCGGCAAACTCCGCGGCCGACAGATTATGGCTGCCGGCGCCCGTGTCGATCAGCATTCCCCATCCGGAAACCGTAGTCGCCGCGATCTGGCTTCCATCCAACGAGCTATTGCTGTATACGCCCCCCAGCGTGTTCAGGAACGTATTAATGTTCGAAAGGTGACCGTTGCCGTTGTAAGTGCTGGAGGTTTGGACCTGCATTCCCCAGCCGCCGTTCTGGTAGAGCACCATCTCTACGAAATCGGAGTCGTGCGGGCCGCGGAACGTCCAGCCATTTCCGTTATTGAAAGCCGACCGGATCCCGGTGAAATAGCCCTCCAGGTCCAAGAAGGGCGTGGCAAAAGTGGAATCCACGCCCCACTCGGTGTAAATCCCGTCCGAGTATGCGTTCCGCACGGACACGTCCGTCATCTCCAGGCCGTGACCATATAGCCGTATGCCGTAGCTGGTCCCCGTTTGGTTGGCCCTGTTGCCGTCGATAGTGCACCCCCGAATTTCTCCCCGGAACAGACCATACGTGCTGTTCTTGCCGGTCAGCGCCGCGAAGTTCGTCTGCGAAATGACATCCTGATTCGCGCCGTTCTTCAGCATCAAGGTCGTCACTCCCGAGCCGGCGCATTCGATCTTGCCCGTCCCCGTTTGGTCGGTGAGAGAGTCCGAGAACCGGATGCCCCCCACCGTGTGCGTCCCTGCTCCAAAGTAAACCTTCTGGCCTTTGGCCAGAGTGATGACGCTGTTGACGACGTATGCGCCGTCGTCGGCCCGCACCTCCCCGGCGCCCGAGGCCAGCGCCGCCGTGAATGCGGCCGAATCGTCGGTAACGCCGTCGCCCTTTGCTCCGAAATCCTTGACGTGAACCACATCCTGCAGCTTGGAAGTCACCGTGCGCGACACCGCGCCCGTGCCCGTCTGCAGGAACGTGCTCGTTCCCGTCTGCTGTGTCCACGTGTTGGTGGCCGTGCACAGGTATTTGTTTTGTCCGGGCGCGGCATCCGTGGCGAAGTACTCCGCGCCTTGCGTGCAGGTCGCCGGTAATTGAGCGGTGGTGCCGCGCTTGGCTGGTATTGTGTACGTTGCGCCCGACGCGTCCCACGGGCCGATCTGGATTCGGCCTCCATTCACAACTGTCTGCCCGGTGAGCAGAGCGGCGCCGCCCGCCAAGAGAATCGAAAGCTGAAAGCTGATAGCTGAAAGCTGATAGCTGCTCATTAGTAATTCCTCACAATCGTTGCCCGGTAGCTGGCGCTGGGTGGAGTCACGCCAGATCCCGACAGGTTACAAAGGCGGACCGTTACCGTGTTCGTGCCGCTCACCAGCATGATACCGAAGACGCCTGCAGGCAGCGCCGGCCAGCCGGGCGCGACGGCGTCGCCGGGGTTGGCGCCGGCCACGGTCACGGTCTGATCCGCGGCGCACGCGTCTGTGGCGATGCTGGGAAAGTTCAGTGTTGCCGAGTTCATCAAGTAAGTGGGGATCGCGCCATTGTCAACCGTCAGAGTGGTCTGTCCGGGAGCTTCGGTAACGATGATCCCGGGGCCGTTGGCCAGCACCTTGAAGTCCAGGAAGGCGCGTTGGTCGCGCCCCCCCGTGCTGTCCCATGTGCCGTTGGTTGCGGTCCAGGTGTAGACCGGCAAAACGTTCTGCGGAAATGACGTAATTCCGGACTGCTGGGTGCAGCCCGCCGAGCACGCTACGGTCAGATTATGCCCGACCATCAGAGTGCCGGAGCTGTTGACGTAAACATACGCTGTGCCTATACCGCTCCCGCTGACAGTGGCAGTCGCGCTGTTCGTAATGCTGTACACCAGGTAACCGAACCGCACGTTGCACGGCGACGTGGGCGCGCAGCCGCCGCCGATGCTCAGCACGGTGGAGGATGTGCGCACGGCCACCAGATCTCCGAGTTGGTACGCCATGCTGGCTCCGCTGCCGCTGCCGGAAACGTTCGACGGCTGCCACGCGGACGCCGCCGAGTTCCACACCAGGGCTTGGCCGTTGCTCGGAAACGTGCTGGCCACCGGCTGGCCTTGAATGGCTTTCACCGTGGCGCTAGTCAGCGTGCCGCTCAGATCGCCGCCCGCACTGGGTAGTTGGCCGGAGGCAACCGTACCCGATATCTGCCCGAAGCCGTAGTCTCCGGTCGTCGCCGTGACGGCGCCGGTTCTGCCGAATACACTGCTTACCGCGCCGCTGCCCGATACCGTACCCGGCTGCCAGGCGGAAGCTCCCGAGTTCCACACCAGCGCCTGGCCATTGGCCGGAGCGGTGTTCGCCACCGCCCGGCTTTGAATGCCGGTCACTGTAGCGGCGGTCAGATTGCCGCTCACATCGCCGCCCGCGCCGGGAAGCTGGCTGGAGGCGACGCTACCCGATATCTGCCCGAAGCCGTAGTCTCCGGTCTGCGCCGTGACCGCGCCGGTTCGGCCAAATACGCTGCTTACCGCGCCGCTGCCCGATACCGTACCCGGCTGCCAGGCGGAAGCTCCCGAATTCCACACCAGCGCCTGGCCATTGGCCGGAGCGGTGTTCGCCACCGCCCGGCTTTGAATGCCGGTCACCGTAGCGGCTGTCAGGGTACCGCTCACATCGCCGCCCGCGCCGGGTAATTGGCCGGCGGCAACCGTGCCGGATATCTGCCCGAAATTGTAGTCTCCAGTCTGCGCCGTAACGGCGCCGGTTCTGCCGAACACACTGCTTACCGCGCCGCCCCCCGATACCGTACTGGGCTGCCAGGCGGTAGCTCCTGAATTCCACACCAGCGCCTGGCCGTTGCTGGGCAGCGTGCTGGACACCGCCTGTCCCTGAATAGCTTTCACCGTTGCGGTAGTCAGCGTGCCGCTGAGATCGCCCCCCGCACCGGGTAGTTGGCTGGAGGCGACCGTGCCCGATATCTGCGATATCAAGCCCGGCTGCCACGTTGAAACGTTCGAATTCCATATCACCGCTTGGCCATTGACTGGAGCCGTGTTCGCCACGGCCCGGTTTTGGATGCCGGTCACCGTGGCGGCTGTCAACGTGCCGCTCACATCGCCGCCCGCCGCGGGAAGCTGGCTGGAGCCGGCAGTACCCGATATTTGGCTGAAAGTGTAGTCGCCGGCTTGGGACATGACCGCGCCGCTTCTGCCAAATATGCTGTTTACAGGACCGCTGGCCCCGCTCACGGACGCCGTGCCCACGCCGTTCACCACGCAATAGCCGGTCTGCGCCGTACTGAAACTGATCGTGACGTTGTAGGTCGTCGGGCTGATCTGAACCTTGTCCGGCTCTACCTGCTGCGGTGGTGTCGAATTGTCATAGCAATCCGCAACCAGATTGGCCGTTCCGAACTGGTGTACAGTTCCCGGAATCGTAATGCTGACTTGCGACGCGAACGCATACGAGGAGTTGCCGGCTTCGGCCGGCGCCGGCTGCCATTGGTTCGCCGCGGCGTTCCATTGCAATACTTGACCGCTGGACGGGGCCGTGTTGCTTACATTCCGTCCTTGCAGCCGGTTCACCGTCAGTCCGGCCGGAGCGCCGGTAATGTCTCCGCCTAGCGCGAGCCATTGGATGCTGCTCCCGTTGCTCGACAGCACTTCGTTTGTGGTGCTCGAATTCACCGACAGGCTGTTGCCTTCCACCGTCCACGAGTTTACGGGATTGCACGCATATACATTGCTCCCCGCGGGCGCCGTCGTCAGAAAGAAAAACTGTCCTACCGCGCAGGTGGAGGGCAGGCTGCTTCCCGTTTGCATCGGCTTCGTGGATCCGGCCGCCGAGAAATCGACGCTCTTGCTCTGCGTGCGCAAATCAACTAATGTCTGACCCTCTCCCGTGGCGATAAACCCCGTCCACAGAAACAGGCCTGTTGCAAGTCTGCATTTGTTCATGTCTTCGCAAGGCCTCTGACTAGGCTGGAAGCCGTGTCGGCTCGACAGGACGAGGCCACTCCTGATCTGAGTCAAGCACACTCTCAGGCGGAACCCACGGGCCAATCGCTGCAAGTCATAGAAAGAACAAGCATCGAAAGGTTGGCTACCCGTGTGACTGCCCGTCTGCCGCTCCGGCGGGTAGGCCGCGCGGAATGCGAACTTGGTACTATCGAAGGAGAGGAAGCGGATATGTACGGCGCCAATTCAATTCACAAATCGCGCGATCTCTCGCCTGACCTGCGGCGAGCCGCCGAGGCTCTCCTAGGCCGAAACCTCCAGGAAGACGAGAGCATCAGTGTCCGCGCCTTCAAGGATACCGTAAAGGAGGCCCCCACCGGCGAGGTGCGGGCGGAGGCCTTCCGCCGTTTGCGTGCCCGTATTCAACAAACAGCCGCGCGAGCCCCAGGCGTGCCGGAAGCAGATATCGACGCGTTGATTTGATGAGGCGGTCGACCACGTAAGGCATCACGACATTCGAACCTGACAGGCAGTTCGCCTCCGCTGCAAGCATCCGGGCCGCGATACCGGTGTGAGAGGGCTGCATCCAGGTATGGTGCGGGCCTTCAGGGCTCTACGGTCAGGCCTCCTGTCGAAGGGTACGGAGCAGTTCCACGTCGTCCATGATCCGGATCCGTAACGAGAGCAGAACTGCAGCACGTTTGGTTCGTAGAAGTGCCGATCTACCGTGCAAATCACATCGGCTGCTCCCGCGAGCGCCGTATAGACCACCGGGTCATCGTCGGAACATTTGAGTGAGTATGATCGGTGGGCCTTCCGCCGGGACGACGATCTCGCCCAACGATTGCAGGTACTCGATGTGCTGCTGGATGTCGGCGTCAGTGAGCCGGTAAACGGACTGGATGCGCGGGTACTTCAGAACCCGCCCGACCTCGCGGATGAGAAACGCGGATAAGACGATCACGCTGCCACTACGTTCGATGGTTTTCAGAAGCTCTTTTGCGGGGCCCGTAGCCTTGACGTTGGTGCGCACCAGGATGGCAGTATCAAGAGTGATCCTCATCTGTCGATCTCTTTAATGTCGGCCAGAATTCCGGCAATACTTGATCGGCGAAATTTCCGGACGTGCTTGCTGAGTCGCACCATTACCCATCCACAGAGCGAGCTAAAAACGATAAGGCAGACATGCAGCGGCACCACCCAGGCGGGGATACCACGCGCCAGAGCGATTTGAATCGCGGATAAGAGGGCTGATCCAGAGAAGCCGAAGAGCGCATAGTAAACTCCGGGGAAGTCTTGGGCCGGCGCGGCAGCCCGTGAAAGCTTGGCTGTAATTCTGCGCCAATCCGACACTCGGATCGCAATACGACAGTCGCTGTTTTGTGGCGGAACGACGAGGGGGTCTTCACGCCGAATACAGATTGAATTTGCCAGAGGCTCGGGCTGCATTGGCGTCATTGTTCTAAACTCCCTATCGTTCGCTTCATTGGACGGCATGGGCCACGCTTGGGTGGCGAAAGCGATCTGGGACCGAAACGGCTAACCCAGCCCCGGTCATGGCCTCGGATCAAATGGCCTCGGATCAAAGTGTAGGCACCAAGAACGAGAAGAATGAGGAGGGTCAGGCGGACTACCAGCAGTTCAAGAATGTCGAAGAAGGCGTTGATAAGTTCGCGCATGGTGCCCTCAATTTCCAAGCTTAGTGAAGCCCTGTATTGTCATCTAGTTCCATCCAGTCGGGCCAGCCCCTGAATCTTCATCGCCCACCAGTCGATGCTGAGCCCCTCAAATGCCGCGCCGGTTTCCAGAACGATGAATTGCGGGGTCATATTAGCCGTCGGAGCCGTTGTGATGCTTGCAGGATGCGCGCCGTTGATCTGAAACTGAATGGTTCCGGCCGCGCTGGAATAAATGCGCGTGTGGTACCAGGTGCTCGAAGCCATGGCAACGCCGCTATCGTAACAGGTTTTTGCGCCAGCTACGATGACCTCATAGACCCAATCCACAGTGCTGTCCGTCCCGGAGGTACATCCGGCGCTTGCAGGATCGTACCGCACGCCGATCTCATTTCCTAGAGAGGGATGATATGCGGCTTGGTGGTCACTGAAACCGATCATGTACTGGGCGCTCGCCACACTATAAGTATCGGTTAAGACAATCGCCTGGGTCTCCCAATACGACCACGCCCCGCCAACGCCCAGGTTGGCAATGGGCAAGATATTATTTCCCGAATAAGCATCGGACAGAGTTAGTGTGCAGCCGCTATTCGCGGCGTTACCGGCCCGCAGATTAAAGATTGCAGGATGATTAGTAACCCCGTTGTTTGATACCGCAGAGCACCCTGAGCCTATAGAAGTGGGGCTCCGCCCTAGTTGACCAATACTACCACTTGTATCAGTAGACGGAAGAAAGTCATCCACTGCATTCATCACCGAAGAGTCGAGCGGGGTGAAAATCAACTGTGCCCGACGTGTTCGTCAGGTTGTTACGAAAAGTGTAGCTGCCGCCGCCCCCCCCGCCCGCGCAGGACCAGGCTCCGTTCACGTACATGGCCATCGCTCCGGAGCCGCCCGCCGCGCATGCGGTAGTCTGCATGCAATTCGAGCAATACAGAATAGCCCCGTTAGCGGCGCTGCCAAGATTGGCGAA
>PKYZ01000806.1 GCA_003132865.1 Bryobacterales bacterium | reverse complement strand
CCCACCGCCGCCAGTAGTAGAACGCGGCGCAGAACCATCCATACCACGGCGCCGCGTTGCGCGCCCAGAGCCATACGGATTCCGATCTCGCCGACCTGCCGCGCGACGTTATACGACATCGTTCCGTAGAGCCCCACGCACGCGATCAGGAGAGCGAGAACCGCGAAACCCGTNNCGGATCACCCGCAGTGCGCAGCGCGTAGGTCATTCGGTCCGGAGAAAACTGGCTGACCGCTACGAACACGGTCATTGCACTCTCCTCTTCATTTTTCAGACCACCGTACCGCAGGTTAGCCGACACGCCGACGATTTCGAGATCGCGCTTCTCGTCCGGGAGCGTGATGCGCCTGCCCACCGGATTCTCGTTCCCGAAGTAAGTTCGCGCCAGCCGCTCGCTGATCACTGCAACCGGCCTGGAGCCCGGTTGGTCGCGGTCGTCAATCTCACGCCCGGCCAGGATCGGAATCTGCATCGTCGTGAGGAAACGCGGTCCGGCGGCCAGGACGCGCGCGTCTTCGATGGTAACAGCGCCGATCTTCATTGGCCCCCTGATTGCCTGCCCGGCGAAGCCGGCGTTGATGATCGAGGATTGCGAAAGCGTCGCGCTGCTCACTCCGGGGATCGATTCGAAGCGCTTGCGCAGGTCCGCGTAAAAAGTGGCGATCTCCGGGTCGCGATGCCCGGCCTGGCGCGCATTCAGCGAGAACAGAAGGATGTTCTCACGGGCGTATCCCAGTTGGACGGAGTGCAGCTTGTCGAGTGTCCGGACAAACAGACCCGCGGCGACCAGGATGAAAAAAGAGAGAGCGATTTGGGCGACCACCAGCACGTGCTGCGCGCGGCGGCGCGGTCCGCCCCCGCGGCCATTCTTGAGCGCGGGCATGACATCCGGACGCGTCGACTGAATCGCCGGAGCGAGGCCAAATAACAGGCCGCAAACCACTGAGAGCGCCGCCGTCACGCCCAGCACGTNNAATGCTCCGCCGAGCGACGCCAGCATCACACTCTCGGTAAGCAACTGCCGCACGACGCGGAACCGTCCCGCTCCCAGGCTGAGCCGGACAGCCATTTCGCGGCGTCGCGCGGCGGCCCTTGCCAGCAGCAGATTGGCGATGTTCGCGCACGCGATCGCCAGGATCAGCCCCACCATCGTCAGGAGCACGTACAGAGGCTTGGAATACTGGCGGCGCAAACTGCCCAGACCGGCGGCGCCGGGATTCAACATCAGCGCGGGCAGTTTGGCGCGCTCACCGTCGGTCGTCGCGGTGGCGGCAACCCAATGATGGAAGCGGGGAGCCAGCGCTGTCTGCGCCTGGGCCATGCTTACGCCGGGACGCAGACGGCCCATCATTTCGATCCAGTAGTAGTTTCCGTCGGGATATATACGAGCCGCTCGGGCACCGTCCACGAGCAGATTCGTGTGCAACGGAAGGTAGAGGTCCGGCGCCGCCGCCGGATCGACTCCGAAGAATTCCGGCGGCGCAACGCCGATCACCGTGAAGGGCACATTATCGACGAGAACCGGTTGTCCAATCGCACTCGACGCCCCCCCAAAGCGCTGCTGGCTGGTCGCAAAGCTGATGACCGCGACCGGCGCTGCGCCTGGACGGTCGTCTTCGGAGTCGATCAGACGTCCCGCAGCCGGCGACACGACCAGGCCGCGAAAATACTCGCCGGTGACGTACTCCGTGCTGGCGCTCGTCGCCTGCCCGCGGATGGCCAGGGTACGGTTAAGTCCGTTGAAGTATCCGAAAAGCGTGGAAAAGACGGGATTCTCCTCGCGAAGCGTCTCGAACGCGCCGTATGGGAACATGCCGCTGACCATGGCGCCTTTATCGCCCGGCCAGAGAATGCCTTGTACCCCGTGCATGACGTGGACCGACTCCTTGCCGCCGTCCCGGGGCGGCCGGCTATGCCAATTCAAGACCACCAGCGACTCGGGATCGGCCACCGGCAGCGAGCGCAACAGAATCGATTCCATGAAGCTGTAGATGGCAGTGTTGGCTCCGATCCCAAGCGCCAGCGACAAGACCGCCAGGGCGCTGAATGCCTTGTTGGCGGTCATGGTGCGACATCCATAGCGGACATCCTGGCCAGGTTCCGACCAAAACCGCTTGATCCAAATCTCCCGTGACTCTTCGTGCTTCAGGCCGACGTTCCCAAATCGTCGGCGTGCTTCAGCCCGGGCGGGCTCCGCCGTCATACCGTCTGCTTGCAGTTCCGCAGCCTTCTCCGCAAGGTGGAGTTCCATTTCCTCGCGCAGCGCCTCGCTGCGCCTGGCGCTCTCCATCCAATACCTCAGCCGTCGTATCAACATGTCCGTCACTCCGCTCCCATCACACGGGTGATCGCCAGCGTGAGTTTCGCGTACTTCCAAGTTTCAACCGCCAGTTGTTTGCGGCCAGCCGCCGTGATCTTGTAGATCCTCGCCCGCCGATTGTTCGACGTCACGCCCCAGACACCCTCGATCCAGCCGTTTAGCTCCAGCCGCTGGAGAGCGGGGTACAGCGAGCCCTCCTCGACGAGGAGTTCATTGTCGGACGATTGTTGAATGAACTGGACTATGCCGTATCCATGGAGGTCGCGCAGCGACAGCGTCCGCAGAATTAACATGTCCAGTGAACCGGGCANNGGCGCGCGTTGCCGCTGTCGACCAACAGGCTACGTCCGATCTCAACTCGCGTAAAGGGTCAGAGCGCTCCTGCGAGTGGTCGGCAAGCCGGAGGTGATCCAGTTGGACGAGAAGTCGCCATATCGGAAACTGGCTTGTTCGTGTGGCCGGTCCTGGGAAACGGCAAGGGAGTCGTGGCAAGCGTACGTGGGAGCCCAATCCTGGCGAGAATGCTTGCGTTAGCGCCTATTTTGCCGGCCACGGGCCTGCCCCACATCACTGGATGCTGAGTGTGACGGCGTTGGACTGCCGGCCGTCAACACTGAGTTGCAGAGGCACGGCGCCACTTCCCGCTAACCCGAAAGGTACTTGCACGTTAATCTGGTCAAGGCCGGGGAATTGGCTCTGCGCGCCAGCGAAAAGAACCGGCGCCGGCTGCCCGTTTATGGTAGCCCGAACGGCTGCGGCACTGCTTGCGTGGCGCAATCCGGTTCCAAAGAGCGACACGATCAATTGGTCGGTAGAAGCACCCACGCTCATGGGTATCGGGGTGCATCCGGATGCCGAGCATTGGAAAACGGCCACCGGCGTCACCGTACCATTTGCCGAATAGCGGGCTGCCAGCGCCGCGGGAACGCCGGTGCCGTTCGAGTTCGCAGTGAAGATTCCAGGCGAGACTGGATCGATTTGGACGGTTGTTGAGAAAGTCGATCCCGCGCCATTCTGCACGGTGATGGTCGCCGCGCCAGTAGCGGCTTTCCCTGGCATAACCAGATTGATCTGGCTGGGAGATGCATAGAGCAGTTGCCCGGCTGACGAGTTGCCGCTGGCGTCTTTGATCCTCACCGACGCGCCGGCCAGCATAATTGGTAGGGAGAGTGACGAAGCTTGCTGCGCCGGACCGGCTAGATTAACGCCGAAGAGCGTGACCACCTGATCCGGTGCGGCAGCCAGCGCCTGAAAAGTGGCTGAATGGACGACACTGAAACTGGTCTGGAATTGGGGGAACACGTCGTTACTGGGCCAACTGGTCACCTGCTGAACATCGGCCGTAAGCTGGCTGGTGAAATCGCTGAAAAAGTTAGCTGTTGGGGACGGTATCGGCCGCGTGTTGGTCAGAAAGCACAAAGCCGACTGATCGGGCATTAAGATCAGCCCCGCGTTGTTGCCGGGCAGCGAGCCGTCAAAGACCCACTCCCAGCCGGCGCCATAGGGCGGAACATAGCCCGGGAACCCGCTGACCGGATTCGCAAACAACTGCGGGCCCCGGGATCCGTTCACGGAGGTCAAAAAACGCAACAGCTCGATGGTGCCGCTCACGAGTCCACCATCCGCGTGATTGGCCTCCAGCGAGAATCCGCCATAAGGCCATGGCACCAGCGACGGGCCCGTCGGGAAAACTGAGCTGGCCAGCGACGCGCCCGGGTAGTCGTAGTAGGTCACCTCTCCGGGCAATGCGGTCAGAGTCGCCCCGAACTGTGAGCGATCGTTGCCTAACGGGCCCGTGACGTTGGCCGTAACGAATGATTCAACGGTCTCTCCCGAGACCTGCTCGATCACTTGACCGAGAACGCAGTACCCGAAGTTTAAATATGAGTAATAGGTTCCAGGGTCGGTGTCCAGGGGTCTGCCCAGCATGTACCGCACGATGGTAGGGCAGTCCGCGGGTGGCGTGACGCCTGCGTCCCTGGCGATGTTTACCACGTCGAACATCGGATCGTATCCGGTTCCGTCAGCTTCGCCGTACCATCCACTCGTATGCTCGAGCAACTCTTGAATGGTGATCTGGGCGATGCGGGGATCCTCCGGGAAGCCCGGCAATGGCTGGATGTTCGTTAGGATTTGGAAGGCGTAATCGGTCAGTGAGAGTTCGCCCCGTTCGATCAACTTCATGATGGCCGCGGCGGTGTGCGGCTTGGTGATGCTCGCGATCCGGAAGAGTGAATCCGGCTGAACGGGCGTCTTGGAATCTTCATTGGCATAGCCGTATCCGCGCGCCAGAACGAGTTGTCCGTTGTGCACCACGGCAAGGGCGGCGCCTGGCACCGTGTATTTCGACATCAAACTCATCATGGTGGTGTCGAACGATGCCAGTCCGGCCGGAGTTGTGCCGGTAGTCGGGATGTTCTGCGCAAATAACGTCGCGAAGCAGGCCAGACTGGCAAGTGCTCGAATAGATCGCATCGCGGAGACCCTCTCAAATGGGGACAGTAGACCTACGCAAAAGTATACACCCAACTGCCAATCGCTACTGCGGCTCCCCGATCAACTCCGCAACCTTGCGCCGCAGTGTCCGGCTCAACGCGCCGCGCGCATCCAGCTTCATGCCCTCAGTCGAAATCGGATCGCCGATCCGCACCGTCACCGCATGCGGCCGCACGTGGAACGACCCCATCGGCAGCACCTGCCGCGTGCCGATGATTCCGATCGGCACCGCTGGCACGCCCGCCTTGATCGCCAGATACGCCGCGCCCTCCTTGAACTCGCGCAACCCATCGGGCGACCGGCCGCCTTCCGGGAATAGTACCACCGACACACCGCGCTCGCGCACCAGCCGCGCGCCCTCGGTCAAGCTCTTGAGCGACGCGCGCGGATTCTCGCGCACCACCGGCAGATGTCCCGCGCGCCGCAGATGTCCCCCCAGGAGCGGAATCCGGAATAGCCCCCGCTTGGCGAAGAACCGGATTTGCAGTGGGATCAGCAACACCACGGGCGTGTCCATGTAGCTGGAATGATTGGCCACCAGCACGTAAGCTGCGTCCTTTTCGAGCTTCTCCAATCCCTCTACGCGGATGCGCGCCCCGCTGACCGCGAGCAGGATTCGTGCCCACAGACGCGCGATTGCATGTTGCGTGCGGCCCCTTTTATCGAATGTGGAGGCCAGCATCGATGCCACGCCGAAGGCCAGCGTCGTCACGACAATCAGGGGGTCGATGAGCAGATAGGCGCGCAGACGGCTACGGAACATTTGGGGGCCTTTGGCCCAGTATGCCTAGGCTGCCGCGCGCGGTACGTCCTCGACGTGCATGGCGAGCCGCTTGTGCAGCTTGGCCAGGGCTGCCTCGATCTGGTCGAGGCGCGAGCGGTGGCGCAGATCGAGCAGGCGATCGACCTGGCTCTTTTGCCATCCCATGCGCCGGGCCAGGTCGGCCTTACGTACGCCAGCCTCGGACATTGCCTCGTATAGCCGGATCTTGGCCTCTGTCAGCGCGGGAAGAAACACCATCCGCACGTCCTTGCCGCGCGCCTTACTGGCCCGCGGAATGGAGAGCCGGCGCTTGATATACTCCGAGAAAGCCGTTATGATCGCGTCCACCGCGTATTCCATTGTCTCCCGTTCAGAGTCCCCGTCCGTAATGGCTTCCGGGATGTCCGGAAAAGTCACCACGTACCCCCGGCCCTCTGGAGTAAACTTCGCAGGATAGCTCAACATCGAAACCTCCTTCACTTCAGCCCCAGCTTCTTCTTGATGCCTTCAGCCGTGCCGGTCTTCATCTCTTTGGCGCCATGGCGCGGCAGCATCGTCCACTGACCCCTGTAAAACACCTTGGTGTGCTTGGTTCCTTCCTCGAAGGTGCAACCGCGAGACGCCAGCCAGCGCTTAAACTCGTTGCCGGTCACGCTCCCATAGTATACAGATATGTATACGCTCGTCAAGGGCTGGTAAGCAGCGCGCGCGCCTCCCCCACCAGGAACAGCGAGCCCGTCACGAAGACGGCGTCCTCGCGCGCCGCACCCGCGGCCAACGCCAGCGCCTCCCGAATGTTCGCGGCCACCTGGATGTCACTGTGATCGGCCAGCCCCCGGATCGATTCCGGCCGCAACGCGCGCGCCTGCGCCGGCGCCGTCACGATCACATGCCCCGCCCGCGGAAACAGGATCGCAGCCATTTCTTCGACCGCTTTGTCGCGCATCGCGCCGTAGATCAGCCAGACGCGGCGCGATTCGTAGAAGCGGTCCAGATAGGCGGCCAGCGCCCGCGCGCTCGCCGGATTGTGCGCGCCGTCCAGAATGATTTCCGGATTCACGGCGACGCGCTCCAAACGGCCCGGCCACGTGGTTTGCGCGATGCCTTGCCGGATGGCCGCGGGCGCAATGCCAAGCTGCTGCAACGCCGCGATGGCCGTGCAGGCGTTCTCCACCTGATGCCCGCCCGCCAGCGGACAACTCACGGGTAACTCGCCCCACATGAAATCGCTGCCCCGCACATGTAGTGTGACGCCGGACATCGCCACCTCGGAGTTGTGCGTGACCGCTACGCCCAAAGCCGCGGCGCGCGCCTCCAGCACGCCCTCGGCCTCCGCGCGCTGCCGCGCGAAAACCGCCTTCACGCCCGCCTTCAGAATCCCCGCCTTTTCCCCGGCAATCGATTCCAGGCTCTTGCCGAGATACGCTTCGTGATCGAAGTCCACCGGCGTCACCACGCACAACTCCGGTGTGACCACGTTGGTCGCATCCAGGCGCCCTCCCAGTCCCACTTCGAGCACCGCGAACTCCACGCCGCACTCGCGAAACACCACCATCGCCATGGCGGTCACGCTTTCGAAATAGGTGGGATGCAGATCGATGCGTTCCTGCCGCAGCAGCTTCTCCGCGCACGCGTGCACCTGGTCGAACGCCGCGGCGAACCGGTCGGCGCCGACCGGGCGTCCCGCGACCTGGATGCGCTCCGTGGGCTCCACCAGGTGCGGCGACGTGAACAGTCCCGTGCGATATCCCGCAGCGCGCAGCCCGGATTCGATCATCGCGCAGGTGGAGCCTTTGCCGTTCGTACCAGCCACGTGCACGATGCGGCAGTCTTGCTGCGGATTGCCAAGCTCTTCCAGCAAAATGCCAATCCGCTCCAGCCCCAACTTGGCGGTCTTGACCTCGTTGCCCAGCGCGTACAAGAACCGGACGGAATCGGGATAATTCATCAGGTCGGCGCCTTACTGAGCCGCGACCGTAAGGGAGCGGTGCCCCCTAATCCACGAAGAATCGCAGCGCCGTGGCGATGTAGCTCTTCAACTCCAGCCGCGGCACCACCGCGTCCAGCATCCCATGCTTCAACAGGAATTCCGACCGCTGAAATCCTTCCGGCAGCTTCTGCCGGATGGTCTGCTCGATCACGCGCGGCCCGGCGAATCCGATCAGCGCGCCCGGTTCGGCGATGTTCAAATCGCCCAGCATCGCGAAACTCGCCGTCACACCGCCGGTGGTGGGGTCCGTCAGCAAGCTGATGTAAGGCACGCCGGATTCGTCCAGACGCATCAGCGCGGCCGAGATCTTGGCCATCTGCATCAGGCTCACCGCGCCCTCCTGCATGCGCGCGCCGCCCGACGCCGACACAATCACCAGCGGCATCCGCTTCGCGATGGAGCGCTCGATCGCCCGCGTGATCATCTCCCCCACCACGCAGCCCATGCTGCCGCCGATGAAGCGCGCCTCCATCGAGCAAATATTCACCGGCCGCCCGGCCACGGCCCCGGCCGCCGAGATCAGCGCGTCGGAGAGCGAGGTGGCCAGCCGCATCCCGTCCAGGCGCTCGCGGTAGGACTTCGAGTCGAAGAAATCCAGAGGATCCGACGAGCGCAGGTCCGTATCGAACCTCTCGTAATCGCCGTCGAACAGCAGCTTGAGCCGCGCGGCCGCGTCCATCCGCATGTGCGCGCCGCACTTGGGGCACACGTTCCAGTTGGACTCCAGGTCCTTCTTCCAGATGATTTGCCGGCAGCCTTCGCACTTCAGCCACAGACCCTCCGTGCGCAGTTTGCGCGAGGGGTCGTTGATCTGCGCCACCTTCGCCGGCGGCGCGTTTTCCTTCTTGAACCAGGACATGTCGATGCGACTACCTTAGCGCGGGTAAGGATGCCCCCGCAACGTGGCAAAGGCCCGATAGATCTGCTCTGCGAGCATGGCGCGCGCCAGCTCGTGCGGAAAGGTCAGGCGCGAAAGCGAAAGCAACAGGTCCGCGCGGGCGAGCCAATCCGCGGGCAGTCCATCCGCGCCGCCCACCACGAAGACCACGTCGCGGCCCTCCATTTCGGCCTGCGAAACCAGCGCCACGAACGCCGCCGTATCCATGGCCTTGCCCGCCGGATCCAGCAGGATGCGCCGCGCGGCGGGGTGCTTAGCCCACGGATCAATGCGCTCCGGACGGATCTCGCGCATCTCGCACGCCGCATAACGGCTGGCGCGGCTCACGAAATCCGCGGCTATGGCGTTGGCGTGCGCATCGCGCCGCTTTCCGATGTAGTACAGGAAAATCTTCACGCAGGCGGAATCTCGACGGTCTTGGCATTGCGCCACAGCCGCTCCAGATCGTAATACGCGCGGGACTTCGGTGAAAAAATGTGCACCAGGAAATTGCCATAGTCGGCCAGAATCCACTCCGCCTGGTTGTAACCTTCCACGCTGAACGGTAACTCGCCGGAGTGTTTCAGCCGCAATCCCACCTCGTCGGCGATGGCCTGCACATTGCGCGCGTTAGCGCCCGTCGAGATCACGAAGTAATCCGCAAAAGCGGTAATGCCGGTCAGATCCAGCACGCGGATGTCGGTTGCTTTCTTGGATTCGGCGGCGCGGACAGCCACCAGCCACGCTGGGGATTCGGTCGGGGATTCCGATGAATTGCTCTCTTGCCGGTCGGTGTGCTTCAGATCAACCTTTGTCAGAACCCGCTCCCTGACCGTATCGTACTACAATATAAGTTACCCGCTCATGCGTTTTCTCCTCTTGGTGACGATCGGTACAGTATTGTTGCGCGCGGCCCCGCAAGCGCCGTCTACCGCGCCGCCGCCTACCGAACCGCGACCGTCAGGNNCTGCGCGCGCTGGTCGAAGCCGGAGCCATCCCGCGCGTGCAACTCGAGCAGGCTGAGGACGCCTTGGGCGACGCGCAGGATATGGCTGTGCTGCGCCGCACGATGTATGGCCAGGACATCACCGAGGAGCAATCCAGCCAGATGGTGGCCGCCGCGCAACGCCGCCTTGACCGCCGCCAGAAGCAGCTCGACCGGGCGCGCGGCCTGGTCGATTCCGGCATCGTGGCGAAGAACGACTTGGGGCCTTTGGCCGAGCAAGTCGACTACGCGCGCAAGGAATACGACTTGGCGGTGTCGCGCGCCAACCTGACTCATGAGCTCGTCGAGATGGCGCGCGCCGAGCAGATCCGCCAATCGCGCCCGGAGCAAGGCCCCGCCGGCAGTGCCCGGACCTCGGTACACTACGATGGCGCCGGCGTCTTCACGCCCGCCCAATTCCAGCAGGTGTCCACCGCCTTCGACCATCGCTTCGCCAAACCGCTGCCCGTCAGCGCCATGGGCCAGACCGCCGTCCACCGCGCTTTGGGCTTCGATCATCGCGGCCGCGTGGATGTGGCGTTGAACCCCGGCCAGCCCGAAGGCGTCTGGTTGCGCCAGTACCTGGAAGCGCGGCGCATCCCCTATTTCGCCTTCTGGCAGGCGGCGGCCGGCAAAGCCACCGGCGCGCACATCCACATAGGGCCTGAGAG
>PKYZ01000707.1 GCA_003132865.1 Bryobacterales bacterium | reverse complement strand
GGGTGAAATTACCGTGCCAGAAACGCGGCCGCGGCTTCGCGCCCCATGTAGCGTTCCAGGATGGGTTGCGGCGCGCGGCGCAGGTCCGCCATCATCAGCACGTCCAGCACGTTGGAAAAACGCGGGTCGATGTTGAATCCGAGCACGCGCCCGCCGGCCTCCATGTCGGCGAGGGTGGCGCCGTGGGGGCGTTCCAGCAGAGCCACCACGGTAGCCGTCTTAGTGCCTTGGCGGGCTGGAGCAGCAGCAGAAGGGCGCCGATGAGGCTCGTAACTTATAGACTGTGGTGCGAGTCAGATCGAATCGCTTCTTCTTGCTTAGGACTCAATCTTGTTTTTCGCGGCAGGCCGATTGCAACATGCCGCCCAGCCGGTCCACCAGCAGGAATTTCTGAATGGCAGGCTCGACCGGAGCCAGGAAGCGCTTGAGGGGATCGTCGAACAACGCGCCCAGGTCAATGGGGACAAGGGTTTTGGAGTTTGCCATGCTTACCGTATAGCGCCCGCCTGTTACATGGGTGTGAAAGGAAGGTTAGCGCTCCAGTCAATTCAGCTCTTTCTGCGGGGCGCGGACGCCATTAGAAGCCGCCCAACACCCGCCGCGACACTCAATGAAACGTTCTCCTCCCGAGAATCACTATCATTACAGCAGCCACCTGCGGAGGACAAACAAATGAGAATCTCGGTACTTGTGGATGAAAGCGGGAAGATCGTTGCCACCTTGCGGCCAGTCGAGGCCGCCGGCAACCGCCCAACCGACGTGCACATGAGGGTGAGAGCGGGCCAGAAGTTGCACCACGTCGTCCTACCGGAGGAATTGACACATCTGCGTTCTCTGGTGTCCCTCCATGACACCCACAGAGTTGAGGTCACCGGTCGGGAAGCCCATCTGGTTGCCCGCCAGTAACGTCTCGGCAGCCAGCCTCACCTGTGACAACCGCGCGAGTGCTTTGTATAACGCCCCGGGGCATTCGCAGTTCCGCCCAATGACGCCCGGAGCCGCACGTTGCGGTTCTCTGTAAACCCATGCGCGAATCGCCCGCGGCCAAAGCGCTGTGACTGGCCGAACTCCGCCGGGAGTCCGGCGCCAACGCGCGGAATCCATGCCACAAGTGCCTTGCGGGCGCCCCCAGCGCGCCTTGTTGCATAATGAAGTGAACGCTTGAAAGTGGGGTCGTCAATGAACCGAATTCGCGCCTGGACCGGCGTCGTCATCCTGGCAGTTGCCGCGCTGGTATTGCTCTTCGGCGCCGACGCATCGCGCGTCGAGCAGGACCGCCTCGGGCGCTTCCGCAATCTCGGCAAAGCCTTTTACGAGAACCCCACCACCCAGCCGCAGGCCGTCGACGAGTTCAAAAAGGCGCTCGACCTGGCGCCCAATTCGGCCCGCGAACACGTGAATTACGGCTTGGCCCTGCTGCGCGCGGGCCGGACCAAGGAAGGCGTCGCGGAACTGGAGCGCGCGCAAAAGCTGGACCCCAAAATCCCGCATACTTGGTTCAACTTGGGGCTAGCCTTCAAGAAGGAGGGCGAGTACGCGCCGGCCGTCACCCAGTTCGAAGGTCTGCTCAAGCTGGTGCCCGACGAGCCGGTGTCGCATTACAACTTGGGCGTCCTGCATAAGCTCGCCGAAAAGCGCGACGACGCCGTGCGCGAATTTGAAACCGCCGCGCGGCTCAACCCCAATCTCGCCGCGCCGCATTTCCAACTCTATAACCTCTATCGCCAGGCAGGCCGCGCCGCCGACGCCGCCCGCGAACTGGAGATCTTCCAAAAGCTGAAAGCTCTCACCGAAGGCGCCGTCATTCCGGAAGACATGGAATGGAGCTACTACGCGGAAATCTACGATCCCATCGCACCGCGTCCGGAGAGCGAGCCGGCGCCGCCGCCGAAATTCGAGGACCGCAAGCTGGCGGACGGCTTCGATCCCGCCACCGCCGGTCTGCTGGTCCTGGATGCCTTCGGCGACCGCCGCCCCGACCTGCTCGCCTGGTCCTCTAGCGGCGCGCAGCTTTACAAAAACGGAACCATGCTGGTCGCCGATTCGGGCTTGGCCGGCCTGAAGGACATCGTCTCCATCGCTGCCGGCGATTACGATAACGACGGCCTGCCGGACCTCTGCGTCATCACGACTGCGGGTGCGGCGCTCTACCACAACAACAAGGGCAAGTTCGAGAAATCGGCGCTCAAACTGCCCGCCGGACACTTCTCCAAAGCCGTCTGGATCGATTTCGATCACGATTACGATCTCGACCTCATCCTGCTGGGCGAAAACGCCGCGCTCGCCCGCAACAACGGCGAAGCGGGCTTCAGCGACGATTCCGCCGCGTTCCCGTTCGTGAAGGGCAATGCCATCGACGCCGCCGCGATCGATCTGATCGCCGATACCAACGGCGTGGATCTGGCCGTCTCATACCGCGACCACGCGGGCGTACTCTATCGCGACCGTCTGCTCGGTAAGTATGAGGCTGTGCCGCTCGACGCCCTGCCGGCGGGCGCGAAGGGGCTGACTGCCTTCGATGTGAATAACGATAGCTGGACGGACCTGGCGGCCGATGGCCTCCTGCTGCTCAACCATCAGGGCAAGCTCTCGCCGATCGCGGGCTTGGAGGCCAAAGGTCCGATCGTGTTCGCCGATCTGGCCAATCGCGGCATCGGCGACCTACTGGCGGCCAACGGTGTTTTCCGCAACCTGGGCCTGGACCGTTTCGAAAAGACGCTCGCCGAAATCCCCGCCGCGGTGGCTGCCGTCGAGTCCGATTTCGATCGCGATGGCCGCGCCGACGTGGCGCTGATCGCGGGCGATGGCTCCCTGCACCTGCTGCAGAACGCCACCGAGACCCATAACAACTGGCTGTTGGCGGGCCTCAACGGCGTCAAGAATATGAAGCTGGCGCCCGGCGCGAAGGTCGAGATCAAGACCGGCTCCAGTTATCAGAAGCGCATCTACCGCGGCGTCCCGCTGCTGTTCGGCGTGGATTCCTACAAAATCGCCGACGCCGTGCGCATCACCTGGCCCAACGGCCTGATCCAGAACGAGGCGGAGCAGCCCGTCAACAAAGCCATCGAGTATCAGGAAGCGCAGCGCCTCTCCGGCTCCTGCCCCATGATCTTCACCTGGGATGGCGGTAAGTTCCGCTTCATCACGGATGTGCTTGGAGTGGCGCCGCTGGGCGCAGCCTCGGGCGATGGCAGTTACTTCCCCGTCGATCACGACGAATACGTGCAGATTCCCGGCGAGGCGTTGCAGGCCGTGAATGGGCGCTATGAAATCCGCATCACCGAAGAGTTGCGCGAGGTTTCCTATCTCGACCAGGTGAAGCTCATCGCGGTCGACCATCCGGCCTCGGTCGAGATCTTCACCAACGACAAGTTCAAATCGCCGCCCTTCCCCGAGTTCCGCCTGTTCGGCGTGAAGCGGCGCATTTACCCCGTGCGCGCGCGCGACGACCAATGCCGCGACGTGCTGCCGCGCCTGCTGCATCGCGACCGCACCTATCCGGATGGCTTCCGCCGCGATTACCTGGACGTCGCCGAGCTGCACAACCTCGATCTGGATTTCGGCAAAGCCGCGCCGGCGAACCGCGCCGTCCTGATCCTCAACGGCTGGGTGGATTGGGCCGACGGCAGCACCTTCATGGCCGCCTCGCAGGCGAAGAAGGATCTGGTGCTGCCGTATTTACAGGTGAAGGACGCGGCGGGCCGCTGGCAAACCGTGATCGAAGATATGGGCATCCCGGCGGGCAAGCCCAAGACGATTTCGGTGGATCTCACCGGCAAGTTCCTGTCGGCCTCGCGCGAGGTGCGCATCGTCACCAACCTCTGCGTGTATTGGGACGAGATCTTCCTCAGCGAAGAGACCGCCGCGCCGCCCGTGCGCCTGACCGATATTCAGGCGGAATCCGCCGGCCTGCACTTCCGCGGCTTCTCCACGCCGGTGATTCATCCGCAGCGCAAGCAGCCCGAGGGCTTCGACTACGCGCGGTGGATGCCGGTGTCGATGTGGAACCCCACCAAGGGACTCTATACACGCTACGGCGACGTGCTGCCGTTGATCGGCGCGATCGACGACCGCCTGGTAATCATGGGATCGGGCGACGAGATGCGTCTGCTGTTTCCCGACCGCGCCGCCGGGCCGCTCCCCGCGGGATGGAAGCGCGACTTCCTGCTCTTCGTGGATGGCTGGGCCAAGGATGCCGATGCCAACACGGCCTATGGGCAAACCGTGGAGCCGCTGCCGTTCCACGCCATGTCGCAGTACCCATACAAGAACGGCGAGCACTTCCCGGACGACGCGGCGCACCGGCGATACCGGGAGCTATACAACACCCGTCCTGCGTTGCGGTTGATACGGCCCCTGACGGAGGGCGGACTTTAGTCGGGGTTTTCGCACAACCACCATCCACCAGACACTAACCACCAGACACCGCGAGCCATGCTCGCCTCCGCCGCGGGCGTACAATCGAAATCATGTACACGCTTCGTTGCTTGCTTGCCGCAGCCCTGGCGACGGCCGTTTTACAAGCCGCCGACGCACCCTCCGCCTCCGGCATCGATCTCAAGGCCATGGATACCGCGGCCAGTCCATGCCAGAACTTCTATCGGTACGCCTGCGGCGCGTGGCGGAAGAACAATCCGGTTCCGCCCGATCAATCGCGCTGGGCCCGCTTCAATGAGTTGGCCGAGCGCAATCTGGCGATCGAGCGCGGCATCCTGGAGAAAGCGGGGAACTCGCAGATCGGCGATTTCTACGCAGCCTGCATGGACGAGCCGGCCATCGAGCGCAAGGGCATTCAGCCCATCGAGCCGCTCCTGAAGCAAATCGACGCGCTCGCTTCGAAGCGGGAATTGGCGGGCGAGATGGTCCGCCTGCACATCGCCGGCGTGCGCGCGCTCTTCAATTTCTACGTGCGCCCCGACGATAAGAAATCGGACCAGGAGATCGCGCACGTGGATCAAGGCGGGCTGGGCCTTCCCGACCGCGACTATTATCTGAAGACCGATGCGCGCTCCGTCGAATTGCGCAAACAGTACGAAGAGCACATTCATGCCCTGTTCACGCTGCTGGCGAAGGCGCAAGGCGCCAGCGGCGCCGATCCCGATCCCGAGGCTGAAACCCGCGCCGTGATGCAATTCGAGACGGCGCTGGCGAAAGCTTCCATGGATCGCGTAGCGCGGCGGGATCCCGCGAACACCTATCACAAGATGACCGTGGGCGAACTGGCGCTGCTGACGCCGGATTTCGAATGGAAGCAATACCTGTCCACGATCGGCATTCCGCCGGTGGAATCGCTGGACGTGGTGGCGCCGGGCTTTGTGAAGGCGCTGGATACGGCGATCGCCAACACCAGCCTGGCGGACCTGAAAACATATCTGCGATGGCATATTCTGACTACCCACGCCGATATGTTGTCGCGCGCGTTCGACGAGGAGGACTTCCGCTTCAAGGAGCACATTCTGCGCGGCACCCAGGAAATGCCGCCGCGCTGGAAGCGCTGTGTCCGCGCCACCGATCGCGGGTTGGGAGAGGCGCTCGGCCAGGAGTTCGTGAAGACGGCCTTCAACGGTTCCAGTAAGGAGAAGGCCCTGCAACTGGTGGGCGAGATCGAGATGGAGATGCGCAAGGACATCGACAACGCCACCTGGATGACGCCCGCTACCAGGGAACAGGCATTTGCCAAGCTGCGTGCGGTGGCCAACAAGATCGGCTACCCGGAAAAATGGCGGGACTACAGCCGCGTCAAGGTCGCCGGCGACGACTACTTCGGCAATGTGCTGCGGGCGTACGAATTCGAGCAGCGCCGCAACTTCAACAAAATCGGCAAGCCGGTGGATAAGTCCGAATGGGGCATGACCCCGCCTACGGTGAACGCCTACTATTCGCCGAACATGAACAACATCAACTTTCCCGCCGGCATTCTGCAGCCGCCCTTCTACAATCCGAAGGCCGGCGATGCCGTGAATTATGGCGGCATTGGCGCGGTGATCGGCCACGAGCTGACGCATGGATTCGACGACGAGGGGCGCAAGTACGACGGCGAGGGCAACCTGCGCGACTGGTGGACGGCGGAGGATGCCAAGGCTTTCGAGGCGCGCGCCGATTGCATCGTGAAGGAGTACAACGGCTTCAGCCCAGTGGCCGACGCGCACGTGAACGGGAAGCTGACGCTGGGCGAAAACGCCGCGGATAACGGCGGCATCCGCCTGGCATATCTGGCGCTGATGGACAGCCTTGCCAATCACATGGCCGGGAAGCAGGACGGCTTCACGCCGCAACAGCAGTTCTTCCTGGGCTACGCCCAAATCTGGTGCGAGAATACGACGGAGCAGTCGGCGCGCATGCAAGCGGCCACCAACCCGCATTCGCCCGGCGAGTTCCGCGCCAACGGGGTACTGCAGAATATGCCGGAGTTCCAGGAGGCGTTCTCATGCAAAGTGGGCGATCCCATGGTTTCGGCCGATCCCTGCCGCGTCTGGTAGTGGGGCAGACCTCCAGGTCGGGGTGCCCTCTGGGCCGGGTCCTCCAGGACCCGCTCTTGATCCTTGCCTTCGCCTGGGGCGCGCTGGCGCAAACCCAACCGGCGGGTGCGCCGCCGGCCAATGCGCCGGAGGTTCGCGCGCACGAGTCGGCGCCGCCGTTTCAGATCCGCGTGGAGACCAACCTGGTGACGGTAAAGGTGGTGGTGCGCGATGCGAAGGGCCGCCCGGTGGCTGGCCTCCGCAAAGAGGACTTCCGCCTGTTCGACAGCGGCAAGCCGCAAGACATCACGGGTTTCGCGGCGGAAACCGCCGCTGCGAAAGCGGCCGCGCCTGAGGCGGTGGCAACACCGGCTCCAGTGGCGCCTAACCCGCCACCCGCGACCGCGCCTTCCCCCGCCGCGCCCGTCCCGCAGCGTTTTGTGGCGCTGTATTTCGACGATCTGCACATGGATTTCGGCGCCGTCCAGCAGCCCCGCGACGCCGCCTGGCGGTACATTTCCACCGCGTTGCGGCCCGAGGACCGCGTGGCGATCTTCACCTCGTCCAACCAGGTTGGCATCGATTTCACCGATGACCGCGCTAAGCTGCACGACGCGTTATCCCGGCTGGCGCCGCACTCGCGCACCGACCCCCTGTCGCAAGAGTGTCCGGCAATCGGGGAATACCAGGCTTATCTGATCGCGGAACGGCAGGACCGGAATGCCCTCGATCTTGCAGCCGAAGAAGCTCGGGAATGCTGTAAGACCCGCGGGAAATGCTCGGGAGATTTCAGTCAGCGAGCCGCTGAAATCTGGGATCGGGCGGCACTGCAGTCGCTCGACGCGCTGGAAGTGGCAGATGGCGTCATCCGCCGCGTGGCCGCCATGCCGGGCCAGCGCATCCTGGTGCTGGTCTCGACGGGCTTTCTAATCGCGACCCGTGAGCGGGAAGTTGGCGCGCTGATCGAGAGGGCGCTGCGCCAGAACGTGGTGGTCAACGCAATCGACGCCGCGGGGCTCTACGCCAAGACCTACCCCAACGTGAACCTTGTGCGGCGCCCGGATCTGCAATCCGCGAAGTTCAGAATCGAAAACGAGGGTTTGAGCGTGCAGCGCGACGTACTGGCTGGCCTGACGGCCGGAACGGGCGGCGCCTTTTTTCATAACAGCAACGATTTCGACGACGGCTTCCGGCAGACCGCGCAGGCGCCCGAAGTGAGCTACGTGCTCAGCTTTTCGCCGGCAGACGTGAAGATGGACGGCAAGTTCCATGCGCTGAAGGTGACCGTCGACAGCGGCAGCGGCTGGGACATCCAGGCGCGGCGCGGGTACTTCGCTAACGCAGAGACGGCTCCCGCCAAGAGCGAACTCGAGAGCCTGGTCTTCTCCCAGGAGGAACACCAGGGGTTGCCTGCCACGGTAACAGCGCAGGTGGGGGCATCCGCCGTGACAGTGAAGATTCACGTGGACATCCAGGCCTTGCAGTTTCGCAAGGAGGCGGATCGGAGCCTCGACACGCTGATCCTCGAGACGGCGCTGTTCGACCGCGATGGAAAGTACGTGGCGGGCAAGGAATCGACGGTGGATTTCCGGTTGACGGATGCGAAGCTGGAACAGCTCTTGAAGTCCGGGATGAACACGGAGATCGGCTTCCAGATCGCGCCGGGCACTTACCGGATTCGCGAGGTCGTGCGCGATACCGGGACGAAGAAGCTGGCCGCGTTGAACTATAACATAGAGGTGACCGCAGCGCCGCCGGTCCAAGCAGCCGTCTTGCCTGCTGCGCCTGCCCGCCCCGCCAAGCACAAGGAGGAGAAGAAGACGAAGTCCATGCTGGATTGGAGCATGGCTCAATTTGAGAAGGCCATGCCCGAGCTTAGGGGCCTGGAACCCGCCGAGAGCCAGGAGCGGCTTGCCGTTCTGCTGCAGAGAACCGGAGAGAACGTGAAGTCCTTCTTTGACGTGTTGCCCAACACCACGGCGCGCGAGCGGATCGACCTGGAGCGGCTGCTTTCGACCGAGCACCGGACCGAGGAGTTCAACTATCTGGCTCTTCCGCGGCCTGGCAAGGATGGTGTGGCTCTGGACGAATACCGGACCAATGCGGCCGGGAAGCGCGCCGAGCCGAAGGCCTTGCAGCATGGGTTCGTGACCACGGGCTTCGTGTCGATGATTATCCAGTTCCACCCGTTGTACCTATCCGAGTCCCAGTTTCGTTATCTCGGGAGACAGAACATGGACGGGCATCCCACGGACGTGGTGTTTTTCGCGCAGATTCCCGGTAAGGCGCGCGTGAAGGAATCGCTCAGGACCCAATTCCGGTCGCTCGAAATCACACTCCAGGGAGTGGCTTGGATCGATTCCGACACCTACCACATCGTTCGCATGCGAACGGAACTGGAGCCACGCGCCGACCTCGACCTTAAGGAAGAAACGACGGAGTCGAGGTTCACGGAAGTGCGGTTCAAGGATGTGCCCCAGGCCTTCTGGTTGCCTGAGGAAGTAACAGTCACGGTGAACTGGGATGGCGCAGTGTTCCGGAATCGCCACCGGTATTCCGATTTCCAGTTGTTTCGCGTGGATACGGATGCGGCGCCACCGCGAAGCCCCGCGCGGAACTGAGGTCCGGCGGCTGCCTGCTCCGCCGCTATTTCGCCTGGATCTCTTCGATGTACTTCATCAGATTATAGACGCGGACGTTGGCGATATCCGGGTTCGGCCCCATGTGCCGGAAGAGGTTGCCCCACACCGGCATATCCTTCGACCCATGCGCCACCGGCACGTCGGCTTCACCATTAATGATGTGCTGCACCTGGAGTTCAGGGAACTTGCCGCCGTTTTTCTTGGAAATCTGCGTCAAATCCGAAGGGGGCACTTTCAGCGCGCTGGCGGCAGGTCCATCGCCTTTACCGGTCGTCCCGTGGCAGACGGCGCAATACTCCCGGTACAGATCCTTGCCCGCAACGGACGTAGTAGGGTGTACCGGCACCTTCTTCACGGTTGTGGGCGCCTGCTGCGCCTGGGCCGCGCCGATGCCGAGGCCGATCGGCAGCAAGCCAAGAATGAGACTTACGGATGCGATTAAGGATTTCATGCCTATATGATATGTCAAATGACACCACGACGGAAAGGTGTTATGGGATTTTACGACGGTCCTACGGCAGATCGCGCCGTGCCACGCGCGAAATAGCGTGTACCAGCTTCCGGTACGGCAGGCTCTCGAAGGCCTCGATGGGTAGCCATTCGCCGTCCCGCCAACTCGAATAATACCAGCGCGCCAGCAAGGCCAGATACTCCTGGCGCTCGCGCATGGCGAGTTGGCGCATGGGCAGCGCGCCGAAGATATCCCGCAGCTTGCCATCGAGCGAAACCGGCTTGCCTTCCTGGACCTCGAAGCTCAGACGCCGCGGCGCTTGCCAGTGCCCCTCCCGCACGATCCAAAGCTCCACGGCATTGGGCGCGGCGGAGGGCGCGATCGCGACGCCGTGCAGTCTGCCGATATCGCGCGCCAGTTCATCGCGCAGCTTCAGGACTTCCTGCACCTTTTCGAAGCGCTTGTGCTGCCGGGCGGCTTCTTCGAACATCATCTCTTCGCTGTAGCGGTCGCGCGCGCGCTCGATGGTATCGAGCAGCGAGTGCCCGCCGGTCTTGAGGAACTCCGCCACGCGGCCGACTTCGTGCAGATACTCGTCGCGCCCCACGACCTGCTGGCACGGGCGCAGGCACATGCCCATCTCGCCGTAGATGCAGCCGGGGTGCTCGGGAGAGGGCGTCAGATCCTCCTGGCAGCGGCGTATCTGAAACAGGTCCAGGAATTGCGATTCGAACTTCTCGGCCGAAGCGCGGCTGCGGAACGGACCGCAATAGAGCGCGGGCGCGCGGCCGAGATGGGTGGTGAGCTGGCTGCGCGGAAACTCGTTGGTGAGCACGAGCTTGACGTAAGTGGGCATGCGCAGCTTCAGCAGATCGAGGTAAGTCTTGGGAAAATGGCGGCGCGCCAGTTCGTACATCAGGATGGCGGATTCGAAGGCCGAGCCGGTGAGACTGTACTCGATGCGCCGCACGGTGTGACGGAGGTTGAGCAGGCGCGACGGCTTCTCGCGCTCCTTGAGCAGGCGCAGCAAACGCCGCCGCAGCAGCGCGGTCTTGGCGAGGTAGGGATCGCCTTCGCGCGGCCAAAGCAGGAAGACGGC
>PKYZ01000927.1 GCA_003132865.1 Bryobacterales bacterium | reverse complement strand
GCGAGATCTTTGAGATCTGCAAAGCCGAACTGCGCGAAGAGAACAAGCGCTGGATCGAGTGGCGCGTGAGGAGAATCGAAGAACCGCGGCATCCGGCAGAGTCGCCAAACGCTCCGGAAGCCGCGGCATCAGTCCCGAACAGCAATGCTCAGAACCATCGCAATGGTAGCACACACCAAGCCCCCAGGCCGCTGGATTTGCATGCCTCTCCCGACGGGACCCTGCTTCCGGTTCCAGTGACCGGAGCTGGGATTACGGCCATGGAACTGGCCATGAGCGGAGCGGCGGAAGTCGCGCAGCGGGTCGAGTCTCGTGCCCGGATGCGCAACTATTCGCTGCAGTTCACCAGCGAAGATATCCGGGCCATCGGATTGACCATGTTCATCCAGGCCATGCGGGAGCGAAATTGACATGGGGCCAGAACTGAGAACCGGCCTGACGTCCGCTCATCTGGTGCAGTTGGCCTTTCCTGCCTTGCGGGACTTGCCGCTCCTTGCCCCACCGCCCGAGCGTTCTTTCACCGAACTGATCGTAGCGCCGGAAGTGGCGCTCACGAAATTACCCGCAACGAATGGCGCCTTGGCCGCCAAGACCGATCCGGCGCCGGTGCTGTCGCCCAGCCAGGTGCGCTGTTTCTTCGAGTGCCAAGCGCGCTGGTGGTTCAAGTACGGACTGCAACTTCCGGAGCGGAAGAACAGTTCGCTGGCGTTGGGCTTGGCCGTTCACCAGGCCCTCGAAGTCAATTTCCGGGAGAAGCTCGAGACCCAGGAGGACTTGGAGACCACCGGCGTCGTGTGTGTCTTTCGGGAGGCCTGGATGGAACAGGTCCCCCAGACGGAGTTTACCTCGGACGAGAGTCAAGGAGACCTTCGCCGATTGGGTGAAAGGCTGGTCGCCAAGTACATGGACGAAGTCGCCCCCAAAGTGGAACCCGCCGCGGTCGAACTCGATGTGCAGGGTGAGATCGCTGGTGTCGCGGTCCGGGGACGCGTGGACGTACTGGATGTGGAAGGGCGGCTGATCGATTTCAAAACAGCATCCCGCAGGCCTTCGTATGTCGCGCCCGACTACGCCTTTCAACTCGCCACCTACCGGCAAATCACTCCCGGCGCGAACGGCAAAGTGCGCATCGACAGCCTGGTGAAGACCCAGACTGTCCAGATCGTGCAGCAAGCCTACACTGTGGAGGAGCCGGACATCCGGGCCACCCGGGTCCTGTATCCGATGGCGCAGAAGGCCATGGGAACCGGGATGTACTGTCCGAACCGGCAGTCCATGCTGTGCAGCCAGAAGCACTGCAGCTTCTGGAAGCACTGCGAAGAGGAGTTCGGCGGCCGCATTCGGTCGTCCTGAGCTTCGTCACTTCGCCATAAACGCAAAACGCCCGGCTCAGGATGCCATTGCGGCGTCCTGGGCTGGGCGTTGGTCCTCCAACTGAAAACCGAGGTGATTGTGTGCTTAGGAGAAGTGTGCCATTACGCCGGAGTGCGCCGTTGCACCGCGGCCTGCCTGCGAAACGGAGAGTGCCGGTTCGCAAGAAGCGGTTCGAACCTCGGCGGGGTCCCGATAGATGCCCGGAGTATCTGGCTTGGATTCGGACTTTGGGATGCGTGGTGTGCGGGCGTCCGCCAGGATCGGTTTTGATCGAAGCCGCCCACACGAACGCTTTGGGCCCGCGAGGGCTGGGCCAGAAGTCCACGGACTTCTCGGCAATTCCGCTCTGCTCTGGGCATCATCGGCAGGACCGAGATTCTTACCATTTACTGGGCGAAGAACCATTCTTGCGAGCCCATGCAATCGACTTGGAAGGTATTGTGCGTAGTTTGCAGGATAAATTCCTGAAAATCTCTTGCGGGCCAACGAAGACCGGGACAATGCCCGGCACGATCTGACAGCCACTCGCTTCTGGAAGCGGCCTCGGCAGTCGCTGGCTTGACCCTAGTACGAGCTCGGTAATACCATATAACTAATGATCCAATCGTTCAAGGATGCGCGAGCCCAGCAGCTGATGAGTGGCCATCGCGTCATTGAATTGGTGAATATCGAAGAGCAAGTTCGAACTCGGCTGATTCGCCTCGACTCCGCAACCTCCCTGGAAGACCTCCGAGCACTCCGAGGCAACCGTTTGGAAGCATTGAGCGGCAGCCGCAAAGGCCAGTTCAGCATTCGGATCAACGACCAATTTCGAATCTGTTTCAGATGGAAAGCGAAGGGACCAACCGATGTCGAAATTACCGATTACCACTAAAGACAAGCTGCCTCCGATTCACCCCGGCAAAATCCTGCTGGAAGATCTGAAGGATGAACAGATCAGCATCAACGGCCTGGCGAAGGCGATCCGGGTACCGGTGAACCGAATCAGTCTGATCGTGAATGAAAAGCGCGGCATCACAGCGGATACAGCCGCGCGCCTAGGGCGTTACTTTGGCACATCGGCGCAATATTGGCTGAATATCCAGAATCGCTTCGATCTCGACTCACTCGATCAGGCCACGATTGAGCGGGACGTGATTCCAAAGCAGGCCGCCTGAACTCAGGACGCGCCGGATCTGTGTGGTTACGAGACAGGGAAGGTGAAACGTTGGAAGAGGGGGTGTGGGGGAGAAACCTTGCGAAGGTTTCGCCCCAACTGGCCCGAGGTAGCGATGCTATCGATTCGATCAGCTAAACCTGGAATAACCTGATCGAAGCCGCACACACGAACGCCTTGGGGCCAAGAGGCCTGGGGCAGAAGACCACGGACTTCTCGGCGATCCCGCTCTGCGCGGGGCATCACCGGGAGAATCCGGATTCGTACCATTCTCTGGGCGAGAACGGATTTTCGCACAAACATGGGATTGACCTGAAAGAGCTCGTGCTTCGATTGCAGAGTCGATTCTGGCGGCAAGACGTGTCCGCATCCCGCGCTGTTCATCTGGTGGAGGTGGGGTAAGAAGGGGCCTCCGTTTCCGGACCGCGATGTGTCACACTGAGAGCAGGCGAGGCCGATGAAGACCTACAATTTTAGGATCGTGGTAGAGCCGGACGGCGAGCGCTGGCACGCATACTGTCCGGCGCTGGTGGGGCAGGGCGGAGCCACCTGGGGCCACACCCAACAGGAAGCTCTCAAGAACATCCAGGAAGTGGTCCAGATGGTTGTGGAGAGCCTGATGGAGCATGGCGAGGCGCTGCCGACCGAACCCGCCGATCAAGTGCAGGTGTCCGGCGAGCCTCAAGTGGCAGTGGTTGTTTGAAGCATGCCGATCAACTACTCGCACTTGCGCAGCCTGACGGCTCGTGAGTTGATCTCGGCCCTGGCCCGAGACGGCTTTGTTCTGGACCGGCAGGCAGGTGCCCATCAACTCCACCTCCATCCTGACGGGCGGCGGGTCACAGTCTCATTTCACCGGCCCGGCGAGACATTCGAAATCAAGACATTGCGGACGATGATCGAGCTCCAGGCGCATTGGACGGATGACGATCTCAAGCGGCTGAGATTGATTAGATGATCAGACAGCTCGACAGTTCCGGCGAGTGGGAATTACGCCAGCTATTCGCACACAGCTGCGGCCGCGTGGGTCACAGCGACGGGAATCCGATTGTTGGGTTGATCCGGCCGCAGACGGGGAATGGGCCGCCACGGGTCGCCCCTGAGGCACGAAAACATCGCAGAGTATGAACGGGGGCCAGGAAGCTCGCCGGTCCTGGGGTAACGAGGCGGCAATCGGGCAACCGACGCGGGTTAAACGCCTCCCCCTCCGCGCAGGAGATTACACGCGGCCGCTGTTTCTTGCGCCATAAGGGATGGGGCAGAAGACCTCAGACTTCTCGGCGATCCCCCTTTGTGCGGCTCATCACCGGGAGAATCTGGATTCGTACCATGTTCTGGGCGAGCAGGGGTTTTCACACAGACATGGGATTGACCTGGAAGAGATCGTGCATCGATTGCAGGGTCGATTCCGGCAGCAAGGCGCGTTCGCATCCCGCATTGTCCAGCCGGTGGAGGTGGGGTGAGAAGGCAAGGCCGACCTTTTGGCAATTGCCTGTGGCAAACTGGGACTGGCATGTCGAAAACTCAGATCGAGACCTTCAAACCGCCTTCTGCTGACGACCCCGTGTTAAGCGAGGTTGTCCAGCGGCTGGCCGAGGTTTATCACCCTCTCCGGATTTACCTGTTCGGTTCGGCGGCGCGCGGGGATGCTGGCCCAGACA
>PKYZ01000846.1 GCA_003132865.1 Bryobacterales bacterium | reverse complement strand
GAAAACTAAGTGGCATTGGGGTGAGAGCCTGCCCCACAAGTTTAGTGGTCGCGCTCGGTGACCAGGTCCGTCACGCTGTACAACGCCCGCTGATAGGGTGAGTCCGGGAATTCGCCAATGATGCCGCGCGCCTTCTCCGTGAACGCCTGGGCCCGTTCCTTCACGCGCGCGATGCCCTGGTAGCGTTCGACCATCGCCAGAATCTGGGGGAACGGCACGCGATCGTAGTTGCGGTCGCGCAGGATGGTTTCCACGCGGCGGCGCTCTTCGCCCGATGCGTGCTCCAGCGCGTAGACCAGCGGCAGCGTCACTTTGCCTTCGCGCAGATCGTTGCCCACTGGCTTGCCCAGCACCGTCTCGCGCGATGTGAAGTCGAGCAGGTCGTCCACCAGTTGGAAGGCCATGCCCAGGTTCCATGCATAGTCGCCCAGGCGCTCTTCGGTTTGCGAATCCGCGCCGGAGACCAGCGCGCCCAGCTTGGCGCAAACCGAAAACAGGCAGGCGGTTTTGCGGTCCACCAGTTCCATGCAATCGGCCTCAGTGACCTTGATGCGGCCGATGCGCTCGAGCTGCAGCAGCTCGCCCTCGACCATCATCTGGGTCAGCCCGATGAGCAGTTCCAGCACGTGGAAGTTGCGCTCGCGCAGCGCGAGCTGGAAGGCTTCCATGTAAAGCCAGTCGCCCGCCAGCACCGAAGTATGATTGCCCCACTGCGCGTTGGCGGAAGGCCGCCCGCGCCGCGTGCGGGCGTCGTCGATCACGTCGTCGTGCACCAGCGTCGCAGCATGGATGATCTCGACCACCGCGCCCAGATGGATGGCGCTCTCGCCGCCGTCGCCGATCAGTTTCGAGGCGAGCAGCAGCAGCGACGGCCGCAGCCGCTTGCCGCCGCTCTCCTGCAGATACTGGCCGATCTGGGTGACCACCTCCACCGACGCGACGGTCTCCAGGCTGATCTCCTTCTCCACGCGCTCCAGATCGTCGTGGATCAGGTCGAAGATCTCCTTGCCGGTGATGGCTTGCCCGAGCTTGCCCAATCTCATTGGAAGTTACAGTTTACCCGTTACCGTGTGAGGGGCGCAAACAGCAGCCGTTCGAAGTTCGCAGTGGTTACCTCGGCGATGTGCTCCGGCGCGGCGCCGCGGATTTCGGCCAGCCGGCGCGCGGTCTCCACCATGAAGGCCGGCTCGTTGCGTTTGCCGCGCTTGGGGACCGGCGCGAGATACGGCGCGTCGGTCTCGACCAGCAGGCGGTCCTCGGGCGCGAGGCGCGCCGCCTCGCGCAGCCCGTCCGCCTTCGGAAACGTGAGCACGCCGCCGAAGCTCAGGTAAAAGCCGAGATCCAGCGCCTGGCGGGCTTCCGCCGAGCCGCCGCTGAAGCAATGCATGATGCCGCTGCCGGACCAGTGTTCGCGCAACAGCAGCAGGGTATCGTCCCACGCCTCGCGCGTATGAATCACGATGGGCTTCCCTGCCCTGCCCGCCAGCTTCAATTGCGCGACGAAAACGTCGCGTTGCACGTCGCGCGGCGAGAAATCGTAATGGTAGTCGAGGCCGATCTCGCCTATGGCGAGTAGCTTGGTTTCAGCCGCGGCTTCGGCGGCCAGCGCTTCCATGGCAGCGAACGTTTCCGGCGTGGCTTTCGATGCATCATGCGGATGCACGCCCACGGTTGCGTAGATGAAGGCGTATTGCCGGGCCAGGCGCAAGGCGGCTTCCAGGTCCGGCGGACCGCTGCCCGTGCCGATGGCCATCATGCGCTCGACGCCAGCCTGGCGGGCGCGCTCGATCACCTCGTCGCGGTCCGGGTCGAACTGCTTGTCATCCAGATGGCAGTGCGAATCGACCAGCTTCACCTGAGACGCGCCCCGATGGGAACGTCTTCCAGAAAGCCTGCGAGCACCGGCTTGCCGCCTTCGATGGATCCGGCCACGATCATGCCGTTTGATTCGATGCCGCGCAGCTTGCGCGGTTGCAGGTTCGCCACGATCACGACTTTGCGGCCGATCAACTCCGTGGGCGTGTAGGCTTCGGCGATGCCCGCCACGATGGTGCGCGGCTGTGGCTCGCCGATATCCACCTTCATGTGAAGCAGCTTATCCGCGCCTTTAACCGGCTCTACAGAAAGCACTTGGCCGACGCGCATATCGACCTTCGCGAAGTCGTCGATCAAGATGCGATCCGAGGCCGGCGCGGCGGCGGCCGTCTCGGGTTTGGGTGCTTTGCCGAGCATCACGTTCTGCTCTGCCGTGACGATCGCTTCGAGTTCCCGCATTTTCGCGATGGCTTCTTTGGCCTCGATGCGCGGAAACACGGCGGCGATTTCGCCGATCTTCTGGCCGGGCGGCAACTGGCCCCAGGCGAGCGTGTCGAGGCGTACGGATTCGAGCGGCTCGGTCATGCCGAGTTGCGTCCAGATCTTCTGCGTGGATTCCGGCAACACGGGGTAGAGCAGGGCGGTGACGACGCGCAGCGCTTCGGCGGCGGTGTAAAGTGTCTTCAGCCGATCCACCGAGCGGAATCCCGGGAGGGTGATCGACGGCTGTTTCCAAGGCGCCTGTTCCACGATGAATTTATCCACTGCCGAGATCAGGGCCCAGGCGGCTTCCAGACCTTTGGAGAACTCGAAGCGGTCGAACGAACGGCCCACGGCCCGGACGGTTTCGGCCGCCAGTTGTGAGATCACGGGGTCCGAGTCGCCTTCCGGAATCACGCCCTGCAGATATTGCTTGATCATGGTCAGTGTGCGGCTGGCCAGATTGCCCAAACCGTTGGCGAGGTCCGAGTTGTACCGTCCGATCAGCGCATCGTAGCTGAAGCTGCCGTCCTGCCCGAAGACGATCTCGCGCAGCAGGAAATAGCGCAGCGCGTCCGCCCCGATCACCTGCCGGATCGGCTCCGAGCGCACGATGTTGCCGCGCGACTTGCTCATCTTGCTTTCTTCAAACAGCAGCCAACCGTGCGCGAAGATCTTCTTGGGCAGATCGAAGCCCCCTGCCATCAGGAACGCCGGCCAGAACACCGCGTGAAAGCGAAGAATCTCTTTACCAATCAGGTGCAAGTCGGCGGGCCAAAGCCCTTTACCATCGACCGCAGTCATATAATCCGTGAGCGCATCGAACCAAACGTAGAAGACGTGCGGCGCTTCGCCTTCCACCGGAATGCCCCACTTGATGTTTGTGCGGGTAATCGATAGATCTGTAAGCCCTTGGCGCACGAACGACAGCACTTCATTGCGGCGCGTTTCAGGTTGGATGAAATCCGGTTGCGATTCGTAAAGCGCGAGCAATCTTTCGGTAAAGTCGGAAAGCTTAAAGAAGAAGTTCTCTTCCGTGACGGTCTCGGTGGGCCGACCGCAATCCGGACAGGGATCGCCCGGCTTGGCTTCGTTGACATATAGATTGTCGAAGATACAGTACTGCCCGGTGTACGAACCCTTGTAGATGTAGCCGTTTTGGCGGCAGCGGTTAAAGAGATCCTGCACCACGCGGGCGTGTTTCGGGTCCGTCGTGCGCTGGAAGTAATCGATCTCGAGACCCAGCAGTTGCCATTGCCTCTGGAACTCTGCGGCGATGACGTCGCAGAATTCCTTGGGCGTCTTGCCGGCGCGCTGCGCGGCGCGCTCCACGTTGACGCCGTGCTCGTCGCTGCCGGTGGTGAGCACCGCGTCGTAGCCCTGCATGCGCTTGAAGCGTTTGATGAGATCGGCCACGATGGTCGTGTAGGCGTGGCCGATGTGCGGCGCGGCATTTACGTAGTAGATCGGAGTGGTGAGGTAGTATTTGGTCATCTCAAATTTTTCAAATAGGCGAAATTGGCTTCCGCAATGATATGCTTCAGCGGCACGCCGGATTCCTGGGCGATGCGGCGGCAGTCTTCATACTCCGGCGCGTAGGCGCCTTCGCCCGAGATCTTCATGCGGATATTACCGTGCGGGGTTGTGACGTCCACCCAGTGGCGGGCCTGCACGCGGCGTTCGGCGGTATAGGTGCGCAGGCCGAGTGTGGACGTTTCGGCAAAGATCACCTGCACCATGGCCTCGCGATCCTCGGGGCGCGCCAGCACGCGCAGCAGCGTGCCGGGACGGCCCTTCTTCATCTCGATCGGTTGCAGCGTTACGTCCAGCGCGCCCTTCTCCAGCAGGCGATCCATGGCGTAGGCCAGAATCTGCGGGCTGAGATCGTCGATGTTGGCTTCCAGCACGGTGACCGTGGTGGCCTCGGCCGCGCCGGTCTCCTCGCCCAGAATCACGCGCAGCACGTTGGCGCGGTCCGGGAAATCGTAACCGCCCGCGCCATAGCCGGTCGCCGCAATCGTCACCGGCGGCAATGCGCCAAACTCGCGCGCCAGCGTGACGGCCAAAGCTGCGCCGGTGGGGGTGGTGAGTTCCACCGCCGGCCCATCGGAATAAATCGGCTTGCCGCGCAGCAGCGCCGCCGTCGCCGGAGCGGGCACCGGCAGGACGCCATGCGCGGTGGACGCGGTGCCGCTGCCCACGTTGAGCGGCGCGGAGACGATGGACGTCACGCCGAGCAACTCGAACGCCACGCATGCGCCCACGATGTCCGCGATGGAATCGGCCGCGCCCACTTCGTGGAAATGTACGCGTTCGACGGGCACCTGGTGTACGGCCGCTTCGGCTTCCGCCAGCCGCTGGAACACCGCCGCGGCGTTATGCTTGGCGCGCTCCGGCAGGGCGGCGTTGCCGATCATTTTCAGGATGTGCGCCAAGTGCCGGTGCGCGTGCGTCTCTTGCACGGCCACATGGAACTTCGTGGCCGCGATGCCGCAGCGCTTGACGCGCTCGAAGGACAGCGTCGCGCCGGTTTCGAGCGAGGCGACCGCGGCTATGATCGCGGCTTGGATGGCGGCCTGATCCGCGCCGGCATCCGCCAGCGCGCCCACCAGCATATCGCCGCTGATCCCGGAGAAGGCGTCCAGATAGCAGAGCAAGGGCACGGTCCTTTCATTATGGAGGATATTGCCGATTGATGCGACCAACGGGCTCGCTCGTCGTACAGCACCGCTCTGGTGGACTTCAGGCATGGAGGCCCCAAAGACGAAGGTCGTTCTCTTCCTCGGAGCCGGATTCTCGGCCCCATCGGGCTATCCCTGCACAGCACAGCTCAACAAGACGGTGCTAGAAACGCCGGCAGAGCGCCGGGACGTCCGCGTTGAACAGTTCATAACCGCGACGATCCGAAAGTTCTGGGAAACTGTCTTTGCGTGGAGGTCGGGTATGAGGGAACCCTCCTTCGAAGATCACTTCACACAGATCGACATGGCAGTGAATTCGGGCCACAATTTTGGTCCAGATTATGACTCGGCGAAACTCCGTGCGATACATAAAATGACCATCCATCGCATCTTCGGCTGGCTTAGGAAACCCAAAGGTCTCCCGGACTACGACGCCGCCGGTCTCGTAGTCCGACTGAGCCGGACGTTCGAGGTGACGATCATCACGACCAATTGGGACACTCACGTCGAATGGATTCTCAATGCAGAGGGTCCCGGCCTCCCCTTCAGGGACATATCCCTGTTGAAGTTGCACGGTTGCGTAAACATGAGCTACTGCGACTGTTGTCAGCAGTGGACGCGCTTGGAATATGCGTCGAAGCAGGCGGCAGTCGACATGGAACTGCTTTTGGACCCCAGCGATTTCCGGCTCCTCGGAGCCGACGCGGCGGTTGCCGATCTCCTGAAAAGAGATCAGTTGCACGAGAGGCTAGGCCAGTGCTGGGCATGTAGCGCACGCTTGGGGGTGCCCGTTTTGACGTTTACCTACCACAAGGACCTTGAGAAGTTTGGCGTGGTTTGGGACGCGGCCAAAACCGTCCTGCAATTGGCCGATAGATGGCTGTTTGTCGGCTACTCGATGCCAGAAGCGGATGTTGAAGTCCGCCGTCTCCTCAAGTCAACACAGCTCGCACGTAAGGACCCGGCCATGCCCTTGATCGATGCCGTTTTGAAAACAGATTGCGATGCGGGCCTGCGATACCAACGGTTCTTCGGACTGCCGTGCGAGAAGGTCTTTCAAGATGGCATCGCGCGGTGGGCAAAGAAACCCCTGGACGACTACTGCCGCTGAACGCACGACCACCGGGAACTGGCCCGGCCCGCTGGTACGTCAGGGATGGCCGTCCCCACGGCACGGCATGGTTATGTCACACTAAGAGTGTGTCCAAGAATTTGAGCCGAACGGCGCACGTAGCTCTTCCTGTTGACGTGGTTGCCTACATCGACAGGCTGGTCGGCAAACGGTCCCGAAGTGCATTCCTCACGGAACTGGCCCAGCGCGAGATCAAGATTCGCCGGCAGCGTGAAGCCCTGCGCGAAGCCGCCGGAGCGTGGAAATCCGAAGGCCATCCCGAGCTGGCTCAGGGTGCCGCCGCCTGGGTCCTGCAAATACGCGCTCTCGACAACCAGCGTTTTGAGGAACTGGAACGACGCCGGGACGGTAACGGTTTCTGGTTTACAGGTGGGGCCAAATCAGAGCATCGAAAGGGGCCAATTCAGATTAGCGAAATCATGCTAAGGTGGCCGGAGGAGTTCAGATGAAAGTACTCACCGATTTCGCAGGCCAGAACTGGCTCATCACGCCGGCGGCTCTTGCTGTAGGGGAAAATCCGCCTGCGAGCATCCATGATCAGAAATTCTTGCTGGTTCTGTCGGGCGTAGTGATTGCGAACCTCGAAGGGAACAGCAGTTCGCAGTGGCTCCACGAAACACTGTCCTTCCTTCCGGACATGGCGGGACAGCAGAATTCGGGGCCGTTGAATTGGGCGATTAACCGATTTTCCATCCCGAAGCCGCCCGGCCAGAGCTTCAGCATTGGATTCTCGTTGGAAGAATGGGCGCCGTTCGCCTCTCTCAGTTCGATCTTTAACCAGGATCAGTCGATCAACTCCGGCTTTGCTGTAGACGTTTGGCGGCCCAACCACTTTGCCACGGGGACAGATGCCTTCACGCATTCGCCGGTGGGTAACATCTTTACGGGGATCAATGTCGATGTGGCCGTTAGTGACACCGACGCCTGGATTTACCGGATTGGCTACAATGTCACGCTTCTCGGAAAGATAGTGTTTCTGACCACCCCGAAAACGTTGTTCAGTTCGAACTTCGATCCCACACCGGATGGCGCGCCGCCGTCAACCGTGCAGGCCGTGGGAACAGCGAGGGTCGAGGGGCCGCCCAAGAGCGTGATTGTCGTTGATCCTCCCTTTGTGCATACCAACAAATGGGTGCAGATCACAGGACTGCCACCTACAAGCGAGCAACTCGCCAGTTTCGTGGGTGTGCTTACGGAAATCGACGGGGAGGGCGTTTACAACTTTTCCGCAGCGGTGTTCGTCCCGTCGCCGCCATCGCCGCTCAGCGTGGCGTCAATCAGTTTCGAGACAACAAACGCCGAGGAATTCATGCACATAGATTTCACACCGAACAACACGGTGCGCATCGACGACACCGTCGAGTTCGGTTCGTTTGTGCGTGATCAGGTCTTCCTTGTGCAGGTGACTCTGAATATTTCTACGACTCAATCAACCGCGCACGTGGGGGTTTCGGGAGGCGGGGCCGCAGGCGGCCTTGACTATACCATGCCTCCGCCGTTTCATATCCTCTCGCTGCAGTTTGGTGCGATCAGATTGTGGAAAGGGTTCAGGGACACGGGCAGCTTCGACGCGACGAATATCGTTGTTACACGCGAACCTTAGCTTCGAAGGGTTACAGGGAAGGCTGGCGGTAGCAGCGGGCGTGATTGCGGCGCGATCATGAATCGATGGCGAGCCATACCTATCCGGCGCGCTGCAATCGCACTGGTAGCTCGGGCTCCGCCACTCACGCCCTCCAGGCAACGCATGTGCAATGGGAAAGAAGCTGAAGATTGAGTGTCAGCCTGACGAGAACAGACCGATGCGCTCACCGAACTGGTCTGTAGGCAGGTTCGCAGTTCCGGGCGGATTGTCGGCCATCCGGAAGTAATCCACCCGGAGATATCGGCGGCCACTTGTCGATAAGTCCCGTTTGATGCCGCCCTGACAGCGCTCAACGGGCTTCAGCGGTCGTTGCACAAAGGACCCAATTTGATACGGTGAGTGGAAGCGCCGAGTTCAACGGCTGGTGGGCTTCTTCAATAATTTGCGGCATGGTGTTTCAAGCCGTGAAACTATTGATTCTAAGCCCCTAGAGCTTAAACAATTTGGGGTGACAATAATTTCGACGAACAGGGAAATGACCTACTTGCTCGATTCGACCGTCCTGATTGATATCTTGAATGATCGGAACGGGCGCCCCCAGTTTCTCGCACAGCTTTCCCATCAAGATATTCTCTCGAATTCTACCCCGTGACCGGTGAGGTTGCCCAGCTCGCAGGCGAGCTGTTCCGCGAATGGCGGCAGAAGGGGCACACCCTTTCTTACACCGATGTCACCATCGCCGCCGTGGCGCTGACACACAAGCTGGTGCTGGTAACGGACGACCAAAAGCATTTTCCGATGCCGGAGCTGCCGGTCCTCACGCCGCCCGAAGGCGGCTAGATGCACAAAAGCGCACAACCCGGCGCGCGCGCCAAGGTCACGCACGGTACTCCAAAGCGAGTTCCCCATTAGGTTACAATGGCAACTAATGCCTCGACTGCTGCTCTGTTTCACCCTGCTGGCCACTGGCCTCTACCCCGCCCCGCCCGATAAGCCTGCGGAGAAACCCGCGGAGAAGAAGTCCGCGTGGGACAAGCCCACGTTTGAAGCCTACGTGCGCCACCTCAACGTCTGGGGACCCCAAATCAAGGTGGAGATCGCCGACCCCAAGCCGTCGGATATGCCGGGATTCTCGTTGGTAACCGTGCGTGCCTCGGCCGGCCAGGCCAGCGCCGATTTTCCGTACTACGTTTCCAAAGACGGGCAAAAGGTGGTGCAAGGCAACCTCTACGATATCTCGCAGAACCCCTACAAGCCCGAGCTAGACAAGCTGAAGACCGATCTGCAGCCCAGTTTCGGCACGCCCGGCGCGCCCGTGGTGCTGGTGGAGTTCAGCGACTTCGAGTGTCCCATGTGCAAGGAAGAGGCCAAGACGCTGCGCGACAATCTCCTGAGCACGTACCCCAAACAGGTGCGCTTCTATTTTATGGAATTCCCGCTCGACCAGCTCCATCCCTGGGCCAGGGCGGCCGCCATCGCGGGGCGCTGCATCTTCCGCCAGAACGCCAACGCCTTCTGGGATTATCACGACTGGATCTTCGCGCATCAAGATGAAATCAAAGCCGACAATTTGAAGGACAAAGTCCTGGAGTTTGCCAAGGGCAAGGAACTCGACGCGCTGCAACTGACCCGTTGCATGGACAACAGGGAAACCGAGGCGGAAGTGAACAAAGCCCAGGCGCTGGGCAAGGACGTAGGCGTAGGCGCGACTCCTACGCTGTTCATCAACGGCCGCCGTCTGGTGGGGCGCGTGGATTGGCCGAACCTGCGCGGCGTCATCGACTACGAAATCGACTATCAAAAGACCGCACACAATGCCGGCGAAGATTGCGGCTGCGAAGTGACCCTGCCCGCTCCGAAGTTGAATTAGATAACGCCGAATTAGGAACCCCCTCATGAAGCTTTTCAAACGTGCGCCGCTGGGCGTCGCCCTGTGCTCTTTCGCGATGGCGGCGTTTGCGATGGAAGTCGCCTACGGCGCCTCCCCGTCAATCGATCCCAATCGCTTTATGGACGACGTGAAGTTCCTGGCGTCCAAGAATCTGAAAGGGCGCGGCACAGGCACGCCCGAGTTGGAGAAGGCCGCCGCCTTTATCGCCGCCAAGTTCCGCTCGTTCGGCCTCGAGCCGATTGACGGCAAGAGTTACTACCAGGCCTTCAGCGTCACCACCAACGCCAAGCTGGGCAAGGACAACCGCTTCGCATACACGGCAGATGGCAGGCATATCAAGCTCGTTTTCCGCGACGATTTCATGCCCTTCAATTTCTCCGCACGCGATAAGATGAGCGGCGCCGTGGTGTTCGCCGGATACGGCATCACGGCGCCGGAGTACAACTACGACGACTACAAGGGCATCGACGCGCGCGACAAGATCGTGCTCATCATGCGCCACGAGCCGCAGGAGTTCGACGAGAAGAGCATCTTCGCGGGCAAGGTCTACACGCAGCACTCGCAGTTTTGGAGTAAAGCCTCGAACGCCAAGATGCACGGCGCGCGCGGCGTGGTGCTGATGAACGATCGCGCGGCGCACCCCGGCGAGGCCGACGATCTGGAGAAGTTCGCCGAGTCCGCCGGACCCGGCGACGCAGGAATTCCGTTTGTGCAGATCCGGTATGAGATTGCCGAGCGCTGGTTCGCCGTGGCCGGCAAGAATCCCGACGAGATTCAGAAGGGCATCGACCAGGACTTGCAGCCGCGGTCTTTCGTCTTCCCCGATTCGCTGCAGGTGGACGCGAACCTGGACGTGGAGCGCGTGGTCAAGACCGTCCACAACGTGGCCGGCTACCTGCCTGGCACGACCAACGAATATGTGGTGATTGGGGCGCATTACGACCACCTGGGCCTGGGCGAGCAGTTTTCGCTGGCGCCGTCGCTGGCGGGCACGATCCATCCGGGCGCGGACGATAACGCTTCCGGCACGGCGGGGGTGATCGAGTTGGCGCGCTGGTTCGCCACGCAGCCGAAACAGAAGCGCGGCATCTTGTTTTTGACCTTCGCCGGAGAGGAGTTGGGGCTGCTGGGCTCCAGCTACTTCGTCAACCACCCCATGCGGCCGCTCGATAAGGACGTGACCATGATCAACATGGACATGATCGGCCGGGTGCGCGACGGCAAGGTGTTCATTGGCGGAGTGGGCACGGGAACGACATTGAAGAAGTTACTTGAGGAAGTTACTCCTAAATACGGCCTGCACATCGACTATTCGGAGGCTGGGTATGGATCGAGCGACCACACTTCGTTCACCACCAAGCAGGTGCCGGTGCTGTTCTTCTTCTCCGGGTTGCACGCGGATTATCACAAGCCTAGCGATACCTGGGACAAGATCGACGCGCCGGACGCCGCCAAGCTGCTGCAGTTGGTGGCGGAAGTCGGCGAGGATCTGCGCGAGGCGTCCGACCGGCCGCTGTTCGTGCGCGTGAAGGAGCCGGAGCACGCCGGAGACGTGGCGGGATCCGGTTCGGGGCACTCGGGCTATGGCCCCGATTTTGGCAGCATCCCGGACTTCGGCGAAGGCGTCAAAGGCGTGAAGTTCGCCGACATTCGCGAGGGCTCGCCCGCCGCCAAGGCCGGCCTGAAGGCGGGCGACGTGCTGGTGGAGTTCGACGGCAAGCCCATCCAGAACCTGTACGATTTCACCTACGCCCTGCGCGCCAAGAAGCCCGGCGACGAGGTGATGGTGAAAGTGGTGCGCGGCAGCGAGGCGGTCGTAGTGAAGGTGCTGCTGACCAAGCGGAAGTAGTCATCATCAGCCTGCAGGCCGCGTCCCAATGTACTCCATCGTCTTGGATACCAACGTGGTCATCTCCGCGCTCAGATCTCGCGCGGCGCGTCTTTCGCCATCTTGCGCCAAATCGGCGAAGCTTGGGTGCCATTGATCTCAGTCCCTCTCATTCTTGAATATGAAGCGGTCGGAAAACGTGAGGCCGAACGTGTGGGGCTTCCGGCGAGCGCTGTCGATGCCATCGTGCGGACGTTCTGTTTCGTGGGCCGTGAGACAGATGTTTACTTCCGGCTCCGTCCATTCCTACCTACCAGACCCAGGAGACGAATTCCTCCTCGAACTGGCGGTAGCCGGCCCTGCGGACGCCATCGTCACGCACCAACGTACCGCACTTTGCCGGTTCGGAGTTGTTTGGCATGCGGGTGATGACACCTCGCGAGTTTTTGAGGACAATAGAGGGATAAGGCCATGAGCAAAAGCATCGCAGTACCGGAAGATTTGTACAAAAGGACTGCCGAACTCGCCGCCAGGGACCACGTCTCGGTGGAGGAGTTCGTGGCGGCTCTGCTCGCGAATCGCGTCGCAAGTCATGAGTACATCGAGGCCCGCGCGAAACTCTTCAACCGAGACGAGTTCGAGCGGGCATTGAACGCAATCCCAGACGTGGAACCTGACGAGCAGGTCTCAGCGAGATTTCTTTGAGCCCGCGGGCAACCGAGGGATCGGGATCGCTGGGTGTCATGTAATCGTTCAAAATATTCAAAGCCTCCGGTAGAACGATCAATGAATTGGTAAGGCCGGTAAGGCCTTGGTAAGTAGAGGCTGCCTTATCCAACTCAGACGCCAATGAATTCACTGGCTCGCTTTTGTTGCTATCGCCAAACTGGAAAAAGCTCGCAGCTCCATCTCATAGTGTCCCGGCGATGCGCCCTCGCTCTGGGCAGCGGCCGCGCTGCGGGCGGAAGCGTTATATGCTGTTAGGTCCGGTAGACATATGATCTTTCTGATTCGCAGGCCCTGCTTGGCGGTTGCGATGCTGATCGCGCTCTCCGCCACCTCCGTGCATGCACAGACGCAATCGGTTGTATTGGACCGCGACGGCAGCACCATCGTCTTCGAACCGTATGCGCCGAACATCATCCGCGTCACGCTCAGCCTCATCAAGGACCAAGCCGCCGCCCCGCCCGGCTACGGATTCGTGGCGCATCCGTCCGCGCAGGGATGGTCCCGCCAAGGCGACGGCTACCAATCCTCGCGCCTGATCGTAACCCTGGAGCCCAACCATCCAGGCGCGCCCCTGCCCACACAAGTGGACATCGCGAAGTTCTTCAACGGGTCCGCCCCGCCCGCTCACATCACTATCGCCACTCCCGGCGGCAAAACGCTCGTGGACCTGAAGGACTGGTCGATGTCGGTTCCGAACTACAAAGACGGCAATGGCGGCGTGCTGCACGACCGGCGCGCTTCCGACGCGGCGTTCTACCAGGTGGGCGCCACCTTTGCGTCGCCCGATGACGAGCACTACTACGGCCTGGGTCAGAACCAGGAAGGCTTCCTCGATCACCGCGGCCACACCGTCGAATGCTGGCATAACTACACGGCTACCGGCGGCCCCAGCGTCTGCGTGCCCTTCATGGTTTCGAACTACGGGTACGGGATCATTTGGGATAATCCCTCGAAGACGACCATCGAGCCGGGATTCAACGAGCGGACGCTCTGGAGTTCGGAGGTCGGCGACCGCGTGTCCTTCTTTGTCATTGCCGGCGCGTCGACAGATGAAATCTATTCCGGGTACCGGCAACTTACGGGCGCCACGCCGCTGTTGCCGAAGGCTGCCTACGGGTACATCCAGTGCAAACAGCGCTACTCGACCCAGGCGGAAGTGCTGGCCGTCGCCCAGGGCTACCGGCAGCGGCACCTGCCGGCCGACGTCATCGTGGTCGACTGGTTCTACTTCACGAAGATGGGGCAAATGGATTTCATTCCTGACCAATGGCCGGATCCGGCGGCCATGAACCGGCAACTTCACGACTTGGGCTTCCAGACGATGATCAGCGTCTGGCCCCGATTCGCACCGGGTTCGCGCTATTACGACTTCCTGGCGAAGAAGGGCTGGTTCGAGCAACTCGCGGACGGCACACCCACCGATGGGTTGCCCTATGACCGCGCCGGCTCCGATATTGATACCACCAATGCCGAGGCCGCTCGCTGGTACTGGAATATGATTCGCGACAATATCATTAGCCAAGGCTTCGACGCCATTTGGGCGGACGAAACCGAGCCTGACTTGCCGCCCGATGGCAGCTACTTCGAGGTCGGGCCGGGGACGCGTTATTACAACATCTATCCCTTGTTGCACACCGCGGCGATCTACGATGGCTTTCGCCGGGACGTTCCCCGTCGCGCGCTCATCCTCTCGCGGGACGCTTACCTGGGAGCGCAGCGCAGTGGCACCATGTTCTGGTCTTCCGATATCTATCCCACCTGGGACGCGCTAGCGCGGCAGATTCCTGCTGGTCTTGACGTCACGGCGTCGGGCATTCCTTATTGGGCAAATGATATAGGCGGTTTTCTGGATTTGCCCCCGTCTCATCATCCTGAGCGCACCCCGCTGATCGACCCCTCGGATGTCCGTGAAAACGTCGGAGGCTACGACGACTATCC
>PKYZ01000305.1 GCA_003132865.1 Bryobacterales bacterium | reverse complement strand
AGGGCGGGTTCGGCAGGGTCACGGCAGATCTTGGAAACGTCGCGCCTTCACCAAGAATCTTCGGGAAGTTGGCGACGTTCTTTTTCTCAGAAAGGTAGTTCCTGTTTGGTACCCGTCAATCGGGGCGCGAGGCCGGAACACCTTGCTCATCGCCCGGCAAACCACCCGGAGGCCGGCGGTCTTCGCCATCCCCGGATTGCCACACTTGGCCGTTTTCTCCGTCGGAATAGATGGCTCGGTCATCCACAACTCATTGCTGAAACAGGTAGTTACTGGTCATGGTTCTCTCGGAGACCACGATTGCAGCGTAATTCCTTCCTCCGAAGGTGCCCAGTGGCGTCAGGTCTGGCACCTTCGCCGGCCACCCAGCCATGCCCCGGAAGGATGACGCATCAGCGTGCTCCGCAAAACCCCTCGGACCGGAACCCCTTGTATCGAAAGGCCTTCAACTCCAATTACACTTTTGGGACAGGAACCAATAGTTGCTTCGCAGGAGGAAAGTGCATGAATCGAACGCGAATTTCACGACTGCTGTCTCTAACAGCCTTAGCTGTCATCGGAGTACTGTTCTCGTCCAGCGTCATCTGGGCGCAGACGGCGCCTCCGGCCGATACGCTTAAGGTTAACTACTTTTCGAACGCCAACCTCGGTTACCCCAGCGCAACCGTGTATGTGTCCGACCCTGGAACGAATGCTCCAGCCAACATCTGCGCCATGATCTATGTGGTCGATCCGGCGCAGGAGCTAAGAGAATGTTGCGGTTGTATGATCACTCCGGACGGTTTGCTCACGCTCTCGGTAGACTGGGACCTCACACGCAACTCGAATACCCCCGGAGCGCTGAACAACGGTACGATTAAGATCGTCTCATCTACCGGTTCGCCGACCTGCAATCCTTCGAAACCTGTCCCGACGGCAACGGTCCGCGCTTGGGGGACCCATATTCAGACTAACGGTGTCCTGACAGAAACCGAAGCCCTGGACGCACCGCTGAGCACCAACGAAGTAACCAAACTGGGAGCCCTCTGCGGTTCGATTATGAGGAACTCCAGCGGGTACGGCATCTGCACCTGCGGAACAAACCAAAACTAATAAGCGGAAGGCGGCCGCTAGCCGGCTTGGCGGCGGCAGTCGCCTACTGTTTTTGAAAAACTGCGTCAGGCAGCGGCGATTTCGCTTCTGCCTGGCGCAGACTTTTGCTGGAGAGAAGATTCCTTGAGGGAGAAGATTGTCATGTTTAGTACAAGAACTGTAATTGCACCCGGAATGCCCGGTTCGCTGCGAGTGGATTCCTTATGGGAGAACACTGATGTTTAATACTAGAACCGTAGTTGCACTCGGAATGCTCGGTTGGCTGCGCGTCGCCGCGGGAGCGGCTGTGGCGAGCGATAACGGCAGCGACGTGGTAGCCGAGGTCGCCGGACACAAGTTCACCCGGGCCGATCTCGAGCAGAAGAAGGCCGCCCGGCTGCTCCAGGCGCGAAATCAATTATATCTTGCCGAGCGGGAAGCGCTGAATCAATTCATCGACGAGCAGTTGCTGGAAGAAAAGGCGCAAGCCGAACATCTCTCCGTGGAACAGTTGGTCCAGCGCGACATCGTCAGCCATATTACGGATCCCACGGCGGATCAACTGGAAGTGTATTACGAGGGTATGGGCACTGAAGAGCCGTTCGCCACGGTGCGGGATAAGATTCTGAGCCACATTCACGAGCTCCGGGTAAGCAAAGCCCGCGCCGAGTATCTCAAAGACTTGCGTAACCAGTACAGCGTCCTCATTACGCTGCCGCCGCCATCGGCGGAGGTTTCCCTCGACGGTGCTATGATGCGGGGCTCTCGCGGCGCTCCCATAACACTGATCGAGTTCGCGGATTACGAATGCCCGTATTGCCAGCAGATTCATGCGGATTTGAAAAAGCTGCTGCAACAATTCGACGGGAAGATGGCATTCGCGTTCAAGGACTGCCCGTTGCCCATGCACCGGCTCGCCGTGAAGGCGGCCGAAGCGGCGCGTTGCTCCGGCGACCAGGGGGCGTTCTGGGAGTACCATGACCTGCTATTTGAAAACGGCGGCAAACTCGAAGTATCGCAACTCAAAGAATACGCACGCACTCTCAAGCTGGACGCCGGGCGCTTCGATAAATGCCTGGATACCGGTGAAAAGACTGCTGCGGTACAAAAGGGGCTGCAGGAAGCCAAGGAGTTAGGCGTCACCGGTACTCCTAGTTTTTTCATCAACGGTCACTTTTTCAGTGGCGTGGTCAAATATGAGGATCTTCGCGAGATGGTCGACAAGGAACTGGCCGGGACCGTCGCATTGAAGAAAGATTGACGGTAGTTGGCCGAATGTGGTTTGATGTAGTTCTCTTAGCTTAATTTCAGGAGGATCGCAACCAATGAAACGAAGTCTGTTTCCGTGGCTAGTGTTTTTGAGCGCTGCGCTAGCCGGAATGGCGGCAGGTGCGCAAGCACCGCCACTCATTTATAGCGCGGTCATCGACACCTCAACAACTCCCAACTCGCTAACTCTTTTAGGAACGAACTTCGCCCCGACTGGTGGATTACCCTCGGTAACTTTCGACGGGAATTTGCTTACCCGGCAATTATATGGAAACACCTCGATCAAGTTGAACATGCCATCGAGCCCGAGCCCCTATCCGCCTGGCACCTACGATGTTCTAGATGACCGTTCTCTA
>PKYZ01000423.1 GCA_003132865.1 Bryobacterales bacterium | reverse complement strand
AGAACTGGAGGGTGCAAACGTGAAGTTCTTTCTGGATACCGCCAACCTGGACGAGTTGAAAAAAGGCGCTAATTGGGGCATCCTCGATGGCGTGACGACGAATCCGACGCTCATCGCCAAGGAAGGCCGGCCGCTGGAAGACCAGATCCGGCTCATCTGCGACATCGTCGACGGCGACATCAGCGCCGAAGTGGTGTCCACCGAATCCGGCCAGATGGTCAGGGAGGGCCGCGAGTTGGCCCGCTTGCACAAGAACGTGGTCGTGAAATGCCCGCTGACGCGGGACGGCATCAAGGCTACCTCGATCCTGAGCAAGGATGGCATCCGCGTCAATGTTACGCTGTGCTTCTCGCCCGCGCAGGCGTTACTGGCCGCCAAGGCCGGCGCTTACATCGTGAGCCCCTTCGTGGGCCGGCTGGACGATATTGGTTGGACCGGCATGGATCTGATCAAGAGCATCACCCAGATCTACAAGATTCACGGTTTCAAAACCCAGGTGCTGGCCGCCTCGCTGCGTTCGCCCACGCACGTGGTGGATGCGGCCCTTGCGGGTGCGCATATCGCCACCATGCCCTTCAAGGTGCTGGATATGCTCTTCAATCATCCGCTCACCGACAAGGGCCTCGATCAGTTCCTCAAGGACTGGGCCAAGGTGTTCCAGGAAACCCCGGTCGCCGGTTAGGCCACCGTCTCGCGGCGCTGTTGGGCGTCCTGGTTGTCCTGCTCGTAGCCATCGGCGTGCGCGCCTGGCTGCGCTCCCGGATCTCTCCCGATGAGAAGGAACGCCGCCGCCGGTTGATGTTACTTTCCGCGGGCAAGAGAGGCGACGCTAACCTCGCGGACATCCATGACGACCTGCTGGTCTATTCCTACGCGGTGCGCGGCGTGGAATACACCGCCTCGCAGGACGTTTCCAGGTTAAAGCCATTCGTGCCTGACGATGTCGCTTCACTTGGAGCTATCTGTGTGAAGTACGACCCGCGAAACCCGGCCAATTCCATCGTGCTGGCTGAAGAATGGAGCGGGCTGCGGCCCTGACCGGTAGCCGCTCCGCACTCCAGCCTCTTGCGCCACCTCTGTCACCCGCCCGGTGACAACCGTGTCACCTGGCGCTGCCGCGCATCCTCCAGTCCCGCCAAACACCCCGATATCGCAATGACTTAAGCGCACCTTCCTGTGGCACCCACCATGCTTTAGAGAAAGCCGTGGATACGCGAATGAAGCCGGACAAGATTCAAATAGCGCCATCAGGACAGAACCGGAAATGTCAACTTCGGATAACTACGATCTTACCGCTTGCCAAAAGCAGCCCTCCCCCGGCCACTCGGTTTAGGGCGATGTGCGCCGGCCATCGCTCCCAGCCTATCGTGATGTTTCAGGAAATGGCAGGATGCACATCGGACCGACCGTATCTACAACTTCTCTGCCGTACATCAATAGTGTTGTACAACAATTCCGTTGGATTTCTGCTGCTTGCGCGAACCCGATCCACCCGCCAAATTTTCCCCTTGATTGTATTAGTGAACTAGTATACTATATGTATAGATGACGAAAACAGAAGCCTTCGCCTTCCGCCTGGACCTCCATAGCGGCGTCCCCGTCTACCGCCAGATCATCGACCAGGTCCTCGCTGGTATGGCGTCCGGCAAACTGACCATGGGCGACCAGATCCCCACCGTCCGCCAGGCGGCCGTAGACCTTGCCATCAACCCCAACACCGTGGTGCGGGCCTATCGCGAGCTGGAAATCCGGGGCGTGCTCGAAACCCAGCAGGGCACCGGTACCTTTATCGCCCAGCGCGAAGTGCAGCAGGACGAAGTCGAGCGCCGCCGCCGGCTGGCGCAGCTTGTCTCCGAATTTGTGGCGCGCGCCGGCAGCGCCGGATTCACAGTCGACGAACTAAAGGAGCAACTCAATGATCTATAAGATGCTGAAGTCAGGAAGACAGGAAGGGTTCGAAAAGGGCGAGAAAATGCCCATCAGCAGCATAGGCGCCGCGCTCGGCATCATTTGCATCGTGGCCGGAGCCGTCGCGACTTCCGCCACCAACAGTCCCATACCCGCGCTGGTGGCCAGCGCCATCGGGATCTACCTCATGTTCGCCATCCGGGTGGCCGACCAATGGGAGAAAGTCGCGGTGCTGCGGCTGGGCCGCTATGTCGGACTGCGCGGTCCCGGCATGTTCCACATCATTCCCATCGTGGATTCGTTGAGCCGCTTCGTGGATCAGCGCGTGCGCGTCGCCAGCGTCACCGCCGAATCGGCGCTCACCCGCGACACCGTGCCGGTCAACGTAGATGCCATCGTATTCTGGGTGGTGTGGAACGCCGAAAAGTCCATCCTCGAAGTGGAGGACTTCATCGGCGCCATCACGCTGAGCGCGCAGACGGCGCTGCGGGAATCCATCGGACGCCACCACCTTGCGCAGATGATCACCGAACGCGAAACGCTCGGTCACGAACTGCAGCGCATCCTGGACGAGAAGACCAATCCGTGGGGCATCACCGTGCAATCGGTGGAAATTCGCGATGTGAAGATCCCGCACGAGCTGGAAGACGCCATGTCGCGCCAGGCACAAGCCGAGCGCGAGCGGCAGGCGCGCATCATTCTGGGCCAGGCGGAGACCGAGATCGCGGACAACTTCTCGAAGGCCGCCCTGACCTATCAGGACAATCCGGTGGCGCTACACCTGCGGGCGATGAACATGCTCTACGAAGCCATCAAGGAGAAAGGCGCCATGGTGATCGTGCCGTCATCGGCGGTGGAGACTATGGGACTCGGCGGCATGCTAGCCACCGCCGCCATCGGTGGCAACCGTCCCCAAGTGTGATCAGCCCCGTGGCGCTAACCGCTTCCTGACGTGTGCCTTCTGGGCCCGGCTCAGCAACGCTGATCCGTCCGGAATCCTCACGAGTCACGTTGGTCTCACGATTTGCGAGGGGAGAGGCATTCCCGAAGCGTGTGACGATAGCAATGCCTTCGAAGCTTCGCCACTGAGGTAAGCCGCGATCGCCGGTTACGACGAGGCTGGCATCTCCGGCGAGCGCGCATTCCAGTATGATGACCCGCAAGACCGCCACGCCCGCCGGGCCGCATCCCTACCTGGACATGCTGAAGTGGATCTTTCACGCGACGTTGACCGGCAATCCCGCGACGGTTTGTCCGGTGGGCCGCACGCCGGAAGGCCTGCCTTGCGGGATACAGATCCTCGGGCCCTTCCTGGAAGACGCCACCGCGATCGATATCGCCGGGCGCATCGCAGAGTTGACGGGCGGTTTTGCGCCGCCGCGGCTCACGGCTTGACGGCCGGCCGGGCGACGATTAGCCACTCGATTCCTTCCGAATCCGGATCGTCGACGAAATGGTCGTCGCGGGCGAGCACTTCGAATCCGGCCCGCCGCAGTTCGTCCGCCGCAAGATCGGGCCGCAGCACGTGGTTCCCGGTCTGCGCATCGCGCGGCCGCGCGGCGGTTTTGCGCGCCAGCGGGTCCAGGATCGCCAGGCGGCCGCCGGGCTTGAGGGCGTCGTGGAATCGCGCGAGCATTTCGGGATACTTCACCAGCTCGTGGTAGACGAAGAACAGCGAGATGCCATCCAACTTGCCGGCGGGAAGCCGCGGGTCTGCAACATCGCCCTGCAGCACGGTAACGTTGCGGGCGCGATGCTCCTTCATGAGCTTGCGTGCGGCTCTGAGCGCGTGCGGGTCGATATCTTCGGCCCAGACGTGCCCGGTCGCGCCCACCGCCCGGCTCCACACCAGGGCGATCTCTCCCTCGCCGCATCCCACATCGGCCACCTGGCTGCCAGGATGCAGCCCGAGACGGTCGGCGATGTCGCGCAACCGCCAGTGCGGCAGTTCGTCGTGTTTGGGGAAGAGCACCTTGACCACCGCCGCTGCTCGAAGCTTGGGCACGGGCGAGTATCGGG
>PKYZ01000736.1 GCA_003132865.1 Bryobacterales bacterium | reverse complement strand
CCAGGATTGGCTGCCCCACTTTGTCCTATTGATCGCCCTGTTGGCCGTTCTGCCCGCCGGCGACGCGTCCGCACAGGTGGCGTCGGCCAGCCTTCTCGGCACGGTGGTGGACGAATCGTCCGCGGTAGCTCCGGGCGTAACGGTCTCGGCGCGCGAAGAGAGCACCGGCTTTACGCGCAGCACGGTTACGAATGCAGAAGGCGGCTATGCGATCGAGGCGCTGCTGCCCGGCTGGTACACCGTCACCGCCATGAAGCCGGGCTTCCGCGCCACGGCCGCGGAACACGTGCAGTTGACCGTGAGCCAGAAGGCCCTCCTGGACCTGAAGCTGTACGTCGGAGAGGAGCGCGAGAGCGTCACCGCCACCGGTACGGTGTCGCCCGTGCAGACTAATGAGGCCTCCATTGGCTATTTGTTCGACTCCCGGACGGCAGAGGAACTGCCGCTCGACACCCGCAACATAGTGGCTCTGGTGACGCTGGGGCCGGGCGCGATTCCGCGCCAGTTGGGCGGGTTCACGCACGACATCATCAACGACGTGCAGCAAGGCTCGCGCGGCTCGGTGGCCTTCAATCCGCCGATCAACGGAAGCCGCTCGACCATGAACGCATTCGAGCTCGATGGCGCCTATGATACCGACCGCAACACGTTTGCCATCGCCGTCTATCCGCCGATGGAGTCGGTCGAGGAGCTGCGCGTGCAGACATCGGCCGCGTCCGCGGAATTTCCGCAAGCCGGCGGCGCCTCCATCGATGTGGTGACCCGCTCCGGCAGCCGGCAATTCCACGGCAGCGCCTTCGAGTACCTGCAAAACGAGGCCCCCGATGCGCGGAATTATTTCGACGCTCCCACGCTGGCGGCGCCCGTCGTGCGCCAGAACCAGTTCGGCGGGTCGCTCGGCGGCCCCTTGCCGGTTGCGAACACGTTCTTCTTTGCTACCTACGAAGGGTTACGGTCGAAAATCGGCAGTCCGGTGCAAAGCTTGGTGCCGCCCGCTCAGGTGCGTACCGGCGACTTCACCGGCCAGAACGTCATCTACGATCCCCTGACGCTGGATGCGACTGGCGCGCGCGTGCCGTTTACCGGCAATCTGATTCCTGCAACGCGCATCGATCCCATCGCCACCAACTTCCTCGCCCAGTACCAGCCGCTGCCGAACCTCAACAATGGCAGCTTCAACAACTACGTGGACGAGACCCCCAACACGGACCGCAACGATGCCTTTTCGACCCGTATCGACCACCAGTTCCGCAATCAGAGCCAGTTAAGCGCGCGGTACACGTACAACGGCGAGCAGAACTTCATTGCGGGTTCCTTCCCGCTCCGCCCAACGGAGCAGAATGTGCGCGCGCAGCAAGCGGCCTTGAGCTACACGTACTCAGGCGCGTCATGGCTGAACGAAGCGCGGTTCTCCTTCTCGCGGATGAGCATGTACGACACGCCGGAGAGCGCATTCCAAAACAACGTGATCCAGCAACTGGGGATCGAAGGCCTCACCAGCAATCCGGCAAATTACGGACTACCCTACTTCCAGTTGGCCGATTATTCGCTGGTGACCGACGATCCCACGTTGCCGCAAGTGCAACGCGACAATTTCTGGAATCTCTCCGACAGTGTTTCCTGGACGCGCGGCGCGCACACCATCAAAACCGGCTTCGATTGGATCCACTTCCAGTTGAATTACCAGCAGAACGAGATGGCGCGCGGATCCTACACCTACACAGGGGCGTTCACCAGCGCCAACGGCACGCCGGGTTCGACCGGCGACGCGCTGGCGGATTTCCTGTTGGGATTCCCGGAGAACACCAGCCGCAACGAGGGCAACACGCAGGCGTATCTGCGGCAGAACAGCTTTGGCGGCTTCGTGCAGGACGATTGGCGCGTAAGCCCGCGGCTCACGTTGAACCTCGGCCTGCGCTACGAGTATGTCACCCCGTACACGGAAACGCGCGGAAACCTGCTGAACCTGGTGTATGCGGCCGGGCCCAATCCGCCGCCGCCCCAACTGGAGCGTGTCACCCAGGCGGTGAGTCCGGACACGCGAAACTTCGCGCCGCGCTTGGGACTGGCCTGGCGGCTTCCGCAACTCCCGTTCTCCAAAGGCGAGACCGTTTTCCGCGCGGGATACGGCATCTATTACAGCCCCGAGATCGCGGTCGAGATTTACGATCTGTTGCTCAACGGAATACTGGTCCAGAACAACCTGACGGACGGAAGCCAAGCGCCCATCCTGACCACCCGCAATGGATTTCCGCAGACCGCCTCCACCGGCTTGCCAACCTATTTCGGAATCGATCCCCACGCGCGCACGCCCTACGTGCAGCAGTGGAACGTCGGCTTCCAGCACGAGTTCGCGGGTCACATCCTGGGTGAAGTGTCGTACGTGGGAAGCAAGGGCACGCACCTGGGACGCTTCCGGCAGTTCAATACGCCCTTGCAGACCGAAACCGGCGCGGATCTCTCCCCGCGGCCGGGCGATCTGCAGTCGCTGCGCACGTGGCCCAGTCTGGGCGAAATCATCCAGCGGCAGCACATCTCCAATTCGTCCTACAACGCGCTGCAGGCGAAAGCCGAGAAGCGCCTGACCGGGCGCGTGTCGTTGCTGGCCAGCTTCGTGTGGTCGAAATCCATCGATGACGCCGATACCGTGATTCCGGGGTTCTATGAAAGCGTGGGCGCGCAGGACGAAAACAACCTGCGGCTGGAGCGCGGTCTATCGTCCTTCAACGTGGGGCGCCGCATCAGCGGCGGCTACGTGATCGGTCTGCCGGCGGTGCGCGCCTTCGGGCCGGTACTGCGGAACTGGCAATTGACCGGAACAGTCACGCTACAGGACGGCATGCCGGTCAATGTCTTCTACGATGCTTATGACCCTGCAAACACGGGCTTGCCCAACCGGCCCAATATCGTGCCGGGGGTCAGCTTGACCTTGCCGCGGAGCCAGCGCACGACGAGAGAATTCTTCAATACGGCGGCGTTTACGGCGCCCGCGCCTTATACATTTGGCAATGCCGGACGGAACATCGTGAATGGGCCGGGCAACAACATCTTCGACATGGCCCTGCACCGCCGGTTTCAGATGCGCGAGCGGGGCGCGCTGGAATTCCGCGCCGAAGCTTTCAACATATTCAATCATCCGAATTGGGGCATTCCCGGACCGTACGTCGATTTCGGGGCGCCCTTTTTTGGAGGCATCCTGGGCGTCGGCGACCCCCGCCGCTTGCAGTTCGCAATTCGGTACGATTTCTAAGTGACTCCCAGGGTTCCGCGTGCGGTGTCGGCGGTGATGGCGGCGCTGCAATTTCCGGAGGTGGGACAGGCTTCAGCTTATGGGGTAGGACAGGCTTCAGCCTGTCAATGGCAAGCCCCGGAGGCCGGTCTGCCATGGCAGGAAGCGCTCGATTTCTGCGACCGCTTCTCACTGACCTTGGTGTTCGGCGCAGCGGCGGGTGACACGCTGCCGGATTGGGTCCGTAAGCGGATCGCCGGGAACCTGGTGGAGAACACGGAGCGCCTGGAGCGCGCCCGCGCGCTGCAGCATCAAGTGAGCGAGTGGCTCACCGCGGCCGGCATCCCATACATCTTCCTGAAGGGCACTACGCAATCGCCGCATTTTGTTTCGGACCCGCGGCTGCGGCCGCAGTACGATTTGGATCTGTTCTGCCCTCCGGAAGACGCACGGCGCGCCTGGGATCTGCTCATCGAACGCGGCTACGAGCCGGTCGAGAAGCCCGGCGCTCACCCGACCGACCACCTGCCGTCGTTGGTCCGCAAAACCGGATGGGAGTGGCGCGGCGGGAGTCATTTCGATCCGGAAAGCCCGCTGGGAATTGAAGTGCATCTTCAGTTCTGGGACGAGCGCACGGAACGGCTGCGCGCGCCCGGTGTGGACGAGTTCTGGGCGCGGCGCAGCGGGCAGGCCCTGGACACTCCGGACGCGCTGGCATACGCCGGGTTGCATTTGCTGCGGCATCTATTGCGCGGCAGCGCGCGTGCGTGCAATGTCTACGAAATCGCCTGGTTTCTGGAGCGCCACTCGGGCGAAGGACAATTCTGGAATCGCTGGCGGGAGTTGCACGCGCCGGGATTGCGGCGTCTGGAAGCCATCGCGTTTCGATTGGCCCGCGCGTGGTTCGGCTGTGCGCTGGGTCCGGTGGCCGAAGAGGAAGTATCCAGGCTGCCCGCGCCGGTCGAGGAGTGGTTCGAGGCGTTCGCCTTCTCACCGCTCGAATCCCCGTATCATCCCAACAAGGATGAGTTGTGGCTGCACCTGGCCCTGCTCGATTCCGCGCGCGATAAACTGGCGGTGGTCCGGCGGCGGCTGCTGCCCACGCTGCCGGGTCCGGTGGATGCCGTCTGCATCCCGAAGGCGCAACTCACGCTCGGCCGCCGCATGCTCAAGTACGCCCGGACTGCGCGGTTTCTCGCTGGGCGGGCGGTGTTTCACACACGCGCGTTTGCCGCGTTGCTCCAAAGCGGCGTGCGCTGGCGGATGCGCTCCAGCGGCCTGAGCGGCGGTTACTGGCTCTTTCTGGGCGCCAGCTCGTTCTTTGTGCTGGGCATGTTCATCTACGTGCTGCTGTACAACCTGTACCTGCTCGATCTGGGCTTCCGCGAGGACTTTGTGGGGCAGGTGTCGAGCGCATCCACGGCGGGCATGGTGGCGGCCATTCTGCCCGCCGCGGCCCTGGCGCGCCGTTGGGGATTGGGCAAGCTGTTGTTCGTGTCTTTTGCGTCGGTGGGCGCGATCTCGGCTGTGCGGGTGTTGGTGACGAGCCGGACGCCGCTGCTGACGCTGGCATTCTTGAGCGGTGTGGCGTTCTCGCTGTATGCCGTCTCGCTGGCTCCCGCTATCGCGCGGCTGACCAGCGATAAGGCGCGCTCCACGGGCTTCAGCGTCTCGACGGCCAGCTCCATCGCGCTGGGGATCTTCGGCGGCTGGCTGGGGGGACACTTACCTGGCTGGCTGGGAGGCAAGCGGCCCGCCATGCTGGC
>PKYZ01000771.1 GCA_003132865.1 Bryobacterales bacterium | reverse complement strand
GGAATTGGCGATACGCGCCGCTGTTGAATGTGCTCCACGGTTCAAAGCCCCGCTCCGTATACAACTTGTACGCGAAGTCGATGTTCGCCTTGCAGTCCAGCAGGTCGCGTAGATTCACTCCCGCCCGTTTCAAGTGCACCGTGTTGATCTGGAAGTAGCCCCAATCGAGCGTGCCGTCGGAGTTGTAGTGATAGATCTCGCAGGCGCCGCGCGGGTTTTCGGCACGCTGAACCGCCAACGCGATGCGGCAGGCCGAGCCGAATTTGTTGCAAGCGTATTGCTGGTAAGCTGACAGCCGCCGGCCAGATTGATCGGCCTGGGCAGCACCCGCTTCCTCCGGCGAAGTCCTCGGGGCAATTACCAGGGGCCACTGGAATCGGATGCGGAGTGGTGATTGCAGCGTGAGGGTGTATTGGGCCTGGAGCGCCACTGTGGCCACGCCGATTCCGGCAGCCGAGAGGAGAAGCAGTGCCAGTAGCCTCGCTGGAATCCGCTGCGACCTCGACTGCCTGCCGCGCGCCCGCTTCGGTGCCGCGGCTGTCAGAGACATCGGATCGCCCCCGTGGATCGCCGGTACGCTGGGGCAAAGACGTTTCGGGAGCGTCGTTGAACCAATCGAAAAGGTGTAGGAGTTCGCTGAAGCATTCTTCGATCAGATCACTACACAAGCTTGACAACCCGCCCAAACGGATCGGACTGCGCAGGAAACGGCCGACGCAACGTGACCCAAGCCGACTTCCCCAGGACCTACTGACGTGACCGGCGCTTCACGGGAGTAGAATGGGACAAGTGAGCAAGACGGCTGTCCTGTCAGCAACTGCGACCGTCCCTGCGCGATCCGATGCACGAAGTTTATCTATCGCCACAGGCACTCCGGTTCGATCCACCGCGCCGTCGGAGCCTGCTCAACAGGTCGTGGAAAAGGCAACCCCAAAGCCGGATGTCATACAGTATGCGGCGGCAGTCCTAAAGGGGCAGCCCGACCTGCTGGAAGCCATCGCGCCGTGCTTTGTCAGCGACAACGCGAGAATCAGAAAACACAAAGAAGGTTGGATTTTGGAGTCGTCCGAGTTCGCATCCTGTACGACAGGCGAGCAGGTTTTCCCGATAGCGGATGACATAGTTGCTCGCATTCACGGTATTCTGGCGCTCTACTGTGGCACGACTCCGACGATCTCAGTCGAACACATCTACTGGATCGACGCGGCGTGTGAACCGCTACGTAGTATTCGTGGCTCCATCTCCGTCAACGTGATCTCTTCAAAGGGGCTCGCTGAACTCCAGGCTATGCGCGGTACGCAGCCACTTGGTTCGGCGGTTTACCAGTCCATGATCCTTGATGCGGCAGTTGGTGGAGCGCTAACTCTCCATGGCGAGGGCGGGATCAGTTGGCCGCGCGGTACGCTGCCGATGCACAGGGACGTAACACCGCGCTCTTCGCGCGGCCTCGCTGATCACCGTGTCTCCGCGTCGCCCCCTCGCAGGTACATAGCGGTACGCGCGCGCGTGTGTGTAGTGCGGCAACTTGCGACATTGGATGAAGTTGACGTGGAGCGGACTGCACCGGGAGTAATCGACCGAAGACCGTTCCTCGGCTCTCCCATCGAGGACTTCGTGGTAATGATTGTGTCAGAGACGCGAGGAGATCCAGCGCTGCAAGAGACCGCGAGCGAAGTCACTCGCTTCGGTTAAAGAGAGCGGATTCGAGGGTAACGGGGAATTCTTCTGGCTGCCGAGGTGTCGGTAATAATTCGCGGTCTGTCGGACAGCGCGAGTCTGCTTTCTGTTAGCATACCCGGCCTTAGCGATACCAGCTTCGCCGCCGAGGAATTCGATTATGTCGTAGATCCGCGGCGGACCGCGAGCTGGCCGCCCGGGCGACAGCCAACGGCGCGGACGTGTCTCGCGCGTGCGCCGAGTCGCCGACCCGTAGGCCCCCGCACGCCGGACCGCCCCTGCAATTGTCGTTTACCTCCGGCCACCCGAGTGAGACACTTTCAAACTTCTTCCGGTATATATCCATCGTGGGCTGGTTCCACTTCGCCGGCCCCGATCACCACCAGATAACGGGACGGCCGCAAAGCGGACCCTGTTGTGGGTGTCAACGGACACTGCGCACCGGGTCTCGAATCGGTCGTGGAACTCGCCACTCGCCGGTCGCCAATCGGTCGTCCGCACCCCACGATTTAGTCTTGCCCGGCCTTCGATCCCGCACGGGAGACGAAGACGAAGATGATGTTGCCATCGGACATCGACCTGCCGCCGGCCACGGTCACCGAGATTGCATCCATCCTGGCCAAGGGCTACCTGCGCTACCGGGCGTCCTTGCGGAGAGTGCACCAGGGCCAGCCGGACGCTAATCAAGCCCAGCCCCCAGCCGCCAACACCGGCCTTGCTTTCCCGGCCACACCGAGCCTTCATGTGACTGTGGTTAACGCCCAGAGTAAGGGCGAGAAGGAAAGAAAGGGAGAGCAACGATGAACGCTTCTGTCTTGAAAGAGATCGAAGGATTACGCCGCCTCACCGTGGGCGGCCTGCGCGACAAGTACCGCGAGGCATTCGGCGAGGAGTCGCGGTCCAATCACAAGGACTTCCTGTTCCGCCGGATTGCATGGCGGTTGCAGGCCAACGCCGAGGGCGGGCTATCGGAGCGGGCGCGGCGGCGCGCGCTGGAGATCGCCAACGACGCCGATTTACGGATTCGGGCGCCCAAGGACTTAGGGTCCCCCGACGCCGCGCGCCGGACCGCAGTGACCACCATCCGGGCGGTCGGCGGCAGCCGCGATGGCCGCTTGCCCGTAGCCGGAACGCTTCTGACCCGGGACTTCAAGGGGCGCATGTATATGGTCAAAGTGCTGGACGACGGGTTCGAGTACGAAGGGCGGAGATACCGGTCGCTTAGTGCCGTTGCCGGCGAGATCACCGGCACCCGATGGAACGGGTTCCTGTTCTTCGGATTGACTCGGGAGGCACACGTTGCGTAACGCAAGCGCAACCCGAAGGGTTCGCCAGGAGGCGGCCAACGGCAACGCCAACGCCGACACTCCTGCGCGGGGGCGCGTGGTGCGGTGCGCTATCTACACCCGTAAGTCCACCGACGAGGGGCTGGCCCAGGAGTTCAACTCGCTGGACGCCCAGCGGGAAGCGGCGGAAGCTTACATCGCCAGCCAGAAGCACGAGGGCTGGACGCTGGTTCCGGACGCTTACAACGACGGCGGGTTCACCGGCGCGAACATGGACCGGCCCGCGCTTCGCCGCCTGCTGGCCGACATCGACGGCGGCAAGGTGGACTGCGTTGTGGTCTACAAGGTGGACCGGCTTTCGCGCTCACTCCTCGACTTCGCCCGCATCATGGAGACATTCGAGAAGCGGGGCGTCAGCTTCGTCTCCGTC
>PKYZ01000671.1 GCA_003132865.1 Bryobacterales bacterium | reverse complement strand
GACGCGATGACGGGGCTGGCGAGGGTGGCCGAGAGCAGCTTGAGGAAGGTTCGTTTGTTCATGGTGGTTTGGTTAAGGATGATATCAAATCGGTCTGGGATTATGGCGCGGTTCCTTGTTGGGTGACGCGCCGCTCTCTGGTTACCCTCTACCCCGAAGCCGGTCGATTTCCCGGCGATTGCGTTTTGACGGCCTGCCTTCCCGCCATGCCTCGAAATGCGGCATCGATTTGCGCTCCTCCGCCAACTTTAGCCGCAACTCCCGGCTGGCCTCTGTCTCACGGTAGAGCGTCTGCGCAACCGCCGCCGGGCCGCGCATCTCGCTGAGGGCCAGGACCTCCACCTGAAAGTCGCCGCCATCGTTCTTCACTCGCAACAGTTCGCCGACTCGGACCTCGCGCGCAGGCTTGGCTGGTTGTCCGTTGGACTCAATCCTGCCGAGTTCACATGCCCGTGCGGCGAGCGAGCGCGTCTTGAAGAATCGGGCGGCCCAGAGCCACTTGTCCATCCTAACGCGGGTCATGATTTCATTTTCGTACCAGGGCGGGATCTCCAGGGGCCGTTAGGGCCGCCCCTTTCTGCGCGCTTGCAGACTTCCGGTGACGGCTAGACACGAGCACGCCGCGCACCGCACCGACCTCGCGGCCGTCCCGATCCCGCGCGGAGGGCAGGGCGTAGTAGTGCCGGAACAACCTCGTATGCGCTGTCGATCAGTTGAACGTCCAGGGCGCAACTCCAGCACCAACGTTAGCGGATCGGCGGTGGCTCGATCAACCGGGCGAGAACGGATGTGGCCGGCAGAAGCGTCGCTTCCAATCAACACCTTGATGGGTTCTGGGCGCCCATTGCAGGTTCGGCGGGGCTTCGGGGGGCTCGGCGGTCGCAAGCCGGCTTGTCGGTACCGATCATGCGGAACCTCCGCCCTAACGGGCGGCTTCCCGGCCCAACCATTCAGGATGTAACGCTTCAATCAATGTTGGAATGCTACTCGTTGAAAGCTTGCCTTTGAATCTGATTGTTGTCATGCCTTTCCGCTGGTATTGCCGTCGCTTCTAGGTCTGGCATCAACGGACTCTACCCTCCTGTTTGTGCTCCCAGCGGACTGTTGCTTTTGTACAAAGGAACCGATGAATGCACCGAGCGTCAAGCGAGCAATATCCAAGTACTTTTCGGAATGCGGATTGTTAGGCAGTAGAGACAGTCCCGCGAAGATCAACGTCAAGAGAATCGTCACGAGCGGCAGTCCCAGCACGCCCAGTCTTGTAAATACAACTGTGGCTCCCCGCAAGGACGACAGGTCAATATACGCTTGAATTGCAGGACGATTCGCCGCACTGATTAGTGGTTCGAGTAGCGCCCGATCTGGCTCTGGTATGTTGCTTGCGGAAAGGGATTGCCGGGATGATCTTATGAGCAAACCACCGATGCCGAGTCCAGACATTGCAACCACAAAGCAGGCGACAGCCCGAGTGAAGGATTCGCTGCTCTTTTCAATTTTCGCGGGTCGCACGAAATCAGGGGAGAACCACAGCAAGTAGAAGAAAGTTGCAAACGCAGCACAGGTAACCAGGAAGCAGATTGCGATGCCCGCGTAGTACGAAAGCTTCAGTCCCCGCGGGAGATCATAAGCGCTCGACATATCCGCTAAGTATACGCTGAATGGACGGGCGGGACAACGAGCTACGAGCGCTTATGCGGTCCTCAAACGAACAAACGGTTTGAGATAAACCAGAGCAAAAATCCGTGAACGACTAGAGCGGCTGGTCGATAGGGCAGCGGCTTTTGCAGTTGCATGGGTCGATGCAGTCTAGAGCACCGCCCATCCGGAAGTGGAGGCGGAAGAGGCCCTGGTTTGCAGGAGGCATGGCCCGATTAGTACTGACAAACGCGCTTGCGACCGTTATGGCCGTTCACCTGGCCGTACCGTTGCCGAGTCGGCAGGGTTCTGCCAGAACAGCAGATGGCCAACGAATATCGGCGATGCGTTCCGAGCCGCATCGGGCCTCGTCGCCTTCCATCGGCATCACTCGCGTGGCGCAACCTGTCCGGTTCCAGACGCCGCCAGCCCCTAGCCGCCCGCTGCCTTGTCCGTTTACATCCGGCCACCCAAGTGAGACACTTTCGAACTTCTTCCGGTATATATCCATCGTGGGCTGGTTCGCCGGAATGGTCCGGTTCGCCGGCCCCCCTCCACCACCAGATAACGGGACGGCCGCAGAGCGGACCCTGTTGTGGGTGTCAACGGACACTGCGCAGCGGGGCGCGAATGGTCGTGAACTCGCCACTCGCCGGTCGCCAATCGGTCGTCCGCACCCCACGATTAGTCCTGCCTCGGCCTTCGATCCCGCACGGGAGACGAAGACGAATATGTTGGCATCGGATACCGACCTGCCGCCAGCCGCGGTTACGGAGATTGCGTCGATCCTGGCCCGCGGCTACGTCCGCTACCGGGCGTCCTTGCGGAGAGCGCCCCTGGGCCACGCGGACGGTAATCACGGTAACCAAGCCCAGCCCACCGCCGCAAACCCCGGCCTTGCTTTCCCGGCCACACCGAGCGTTCATGTGACTGTGGTTAACGCCCAGAGTAGTGGAGAGAAGGGAGAGAAACGATGAACGCTTCTGTCTTGAAGGAGATCGAAGGATTACGCCGCCTGACCGTGGGCGGCCTGCGCGACAAGTACCGGGAGGTATTCGGCGAGGAGTCCCGCTCGAATCACAAGGACTTCCTGTTCCGCCGGATTGCATGGCGGTTGCAGGCCAACGCCGAGGGCGGACTCTCGGAGCGGGCGCGACGGCGCGCGTTGGAGATCGCCAACGACGCCGACCTCAGAATCCGTGCGCCCAAGGACTTCGGGTCGTCCGACGCCGCGCGCCGGACCGCAGTGACTACCATCCGAGCGGGCGGCGGCGGTCGTGACAACCGCCTGCCCATGGCCGGGACGCTCGTGACTAGGGACTTTAAAGGTCGGACTTACATCGTCAAAGTACTGGACGACGGGTTCGAGTACGAGGGGCGGCAATACCGGTCGCTCAGCGCCATCGCCGGCGAGATCACCGGCACGCGGTGGAACGGCTTCCTGTTCTTCGGATTGACTCGGGAGGCCCACGTTGCATAGCGCCAGCCGAAGGGTTCGCCAGGAGACGGCCAACGCCAACGCCGACACTCCTGCGCGCGGGCGCGTAATCCGATGCGCCGTCTACACCCGCAAGTCCACCGACGAGGGACTCGCCCAGGAGTTCAACTCGCTGGACGCCCAGCGGGAAGCGGCGGAGGCTTACATCGCCAGCCAAAAGCACGAGGGTTGGACGCTCGTCCCGGACGCCTACAACGATGGCGGGTTCACGGGTGCCAACATGGACCGGCCCGCGCTCAAACGCCTCCTGGCCGACATCGAGGCTGGCCGGGTGGATAACGTTTTGGTTTATAAAGTGGACCGCCTGAGCCGGTCGCTGTTGGACTTCACGCGCATCCTGAGCCAGTTCGAGAAACGCCAGGTCAGCTTCGTGGCCGTCACCCAACAGTTCAACACGAGCACGTCGCTGGGGCGGCTGACGCTCAACATCCTGCTCTCGTTCGCGCAGTTCGAGAGGGAGCTGATCGGAGAGCGGACACGGGACAAGATGTCGGCGGCGCGGC